>JBOHHM010000127.1:0-8648 GCA_050725495.1 Burkholderiaceae bacterium
ACCACCCCGTCTTGATTCGTGAGCGGGGTTCCTTAAGCTGCGGGACCGCTATTTTGCGCCCGCCGGCTCGCGGTGCAAGCCGGGCCAGGCGCCCAAGCCCGGGGAATGGTGCATTTGTTGCACCGCAGCAACTGCGATTCCACTAAAACTTTAGTCGTAAATCTCGGCATCCGGGTCGGTCGCTTCGAGCTCGTAGCTGCCCGCCAGCATGGCCAGCCGGGCGATCACGCCATACATGTAGAAGCGGTTGGGCGCGCTGGCGCCGGGTTTCACGCCGAGCTGAGGCAAGTGCGTACTCTCAGCGAATGCCAAGGGCACAAAGCTGGCACCCGGTGCGTTGAGGTTTTCGTCGATGCCGCGCTCGGCGTGCACGCGGTAAAAGCCGCCGACCACGTAGCGGTCCATCATGTAGACCACGGGCTCGGCGACGGCGTCGTTCATGCGCTCGTTGGTCAGCACGCCCTCCTGGATGATGACGTCGCTGACAGCCTGGCCGTCCTTGATCACGCTCATCTTGTTCTTGGTCTTGCGGTTCAGCGCCTCCAGGTCCTTGGCGTCGCGCACCGTCATAATGCCCATGCCGTAGGTGCCGTTGTCGGCCTTGACCACGACGAAGGGCTTCTCGTTGATGCCGTATTCCTTGTACTTGCGCCGGATCTTGTGCAGCAGCGCATCGACATTGCTGCTCAGGCAGTCCATGCCGGTGCCCTCGGCGAAATTGACTTCGCCGCATTTGCCGAACATCGGGTTGATCAGCCAGGGGTCGATGCCCAGCAGCTTGCCGAAGCGCTTGGACACGTCTTCGTAGCTCTGGAAATGCTTGCTCTTGCGCCGCACCGACCAGCCCGCGTGCAGCGGCGGCAGCAGGTACTGCTCGTGGATCTCTTCGAGGATGCCGGGGGTGCCGGCCGTGAGGTCGTTGTTGAGCAGGATGGTGCAGGGGTCGAAGTCCTTTAGGCCCAGGCGGCGCTGGTTGCGCACCACCGGCTCCAGCGTGACCTGCTCGCCATTGGGCAGGTCGATCGTGGTCGGCTCCTTGATCTCGGGGTTGATCGAGCCCACGCGCACATTGAGCCCGGCCATGTGAAAAATGCGCTGGAGCTGCACCACGTTGCTCAGGTAGAAGGTGTTGCGCGTGTGGTTCTCGGGGATCACCAGCAGGTTGCGCGCCTCGGGGCAGATCTTCTCGATCGCGGCCATCGCGGCCTGGACCGCCAGCGGCAGCATCTGCGGCGTCAGGTTGTTCCAGCCGCCGGGGTAGAGGTTGGTGTCCACCGGCGCGAGCTTGAAGCCGGCGTTGCGGATGTCGACCGAGCTGTAGAACGGCGGCGTATGCTCCATCCACTCCAGCCGGAACCAGCGCTCGATGGCGGGCATGGAGTCAAGAATGCGTTGCTCGAGTTCGTTGATCGGACCTGTAAGCGCTGTGATGAGATGCGGAACCATACGGCCCTCTGGCGGTTGGAATATCTGACTGCAATTGTAGGATTTAGGGCCGGCAGCGTCGATTGCAAGAGGGCCCGGCGGCCTGCTGGCCCCCCCGGCGAACCCTCAGGTCCGGACCTCGCCCTGGCCCAGCACCACGTATTTCAGCGAGGTCAGGCCTTCGATGCCAACCGGGCCGCGGGCGTGGAACTTGTCGGTCGAAATGCCGATCTCGGCCCCCAGGCCGTATTCGAAGCCGTCGGCAAAGCGGGTGCTCGCGTTGACCATGACGCTGGCCGAATCGACCTCGCGCAGAAAGCGCTGGGCATGGACATGGTCGCGCGTCAGGATCGCGTCGGTATGGTGACTCGAATAGCGGTTGATGTGGGCAATCGCTTCGTCCACGCCGGCCACGACCTTGATGCTGATGATGGGCGCCAGGTATTCCTCGTACCAGTCCTGCTCGGTGGCGGCGACGAGTTTGGCACCGGCCTCGATCCGCCCGGCCTCAACGGCATGGCTCAAAATGGCGCCGGCCTCGGCGTCGCAGCGCATCTCGACACCCTTGGCCGCATAGATGGCCCCGATTTTCGGCAGGAACTCGGCCGCGACGCCGCGCGCCACCAGCAGGCCTTCGCTGGCGTTGCAGGGGCTGTATTTCTGGGTCTTGGCGTTGTCGGCGACCTTGACCGCCATCGCGATGTCGCAGGGATCGTCGACATAGGTGTGGCAGTTGCCGTCCAGGTGCTTGATGACCGGCACCTTGGCCTCGCGGCTGATGCGCTCGATCAGGCTCTTGCCGCCGCGCGGAATGATCACGTCGACATACTGGGGCATCGCGATCAGCTGGCCCACGACCTCGCGGTCGGTGGTTTGCACCAGCTGCTCCGCCTCGGCCGGCAGGTCCGACTCGGCCAGGGCCTGTTGCACCAGCCTGGCCAGGGCCTTGTTCGACTCGATCGCCTCGGAGCCGCCGCGCAGAATACAGGCGTTGCCGCTCTTGATCGACAGGCTGGCGGCCTCGATGGTCACGTTCGGCCGGCTCTCGAAAATCATGCCGAAGACGCCGATCGGCACCCTCATCTGCCCCACGCGGATGCCGCTGGGCTGCTGCTTCAGGCCGATGATCTCGCCGATCACGTCCGCCATGGCGGCCAGCTGCTCGCAGCCCAGGGCCACGGTTTCGATGATCTGGGGCGTGAGTTTGAGGCGGTCGACCATGGGCGCGCTCAGGCCGGCGGCGCGGGCGCGCTCTATGTCCTTGGTGTTTTCCCCCTGCAACGGCTGCAGGTTGTCCCGCAGCAGCCGGGCCAGGGCGCGCAATGCTTTGTTTTTTGTAGCAGCATCCGACCGTGCCATGCAGGCCGCAGCCTGTCTGGCCTGCAGACCCAGGGTCTGGGTGTATTCCGATACGTTCAGCGCGTTCATAGCCGCATTATCCCCTCCCCCTCTGGGGCAGGGTCAGGGTGGGGCCATTGGCGCCCGCATGCCCGCGCCCGCCGTCGGATGGGGAGGCTGAACATTCCAGGCACAGTTGCACAGCCAGCCGGTGCAGCGCCTGCCAGCCGTCGGTCGGCCAGTCCGGGACTTTCAGGCCCTTGACGATGCCGTCGACCTGGTGCGCGGCCTGGAGCAGATTCGCCAGTGTGGCATCGCTCAGACGCGGCAGCACGCGCTCGAACAGCCGCTCCTTGGCGCCCCAGATGCGCTGCTCGCGCAGGGCCAGGGGCAGGGGGCGGCCCGCATTCATCGCGTCTTTCACACGCTTGAGCGCGCGGATGTCCTCGGCCAGCGTGTAGTGCACCAGCACCTCGGCCTCGCCCTCGGCCCTCAATCCGTCGAGCATGCGCTGGGCGCGCGCCAACTGGCCGCCGAGCACGGCCTCGGACAGCTTGAACACGTCGTAGCGCGCGACATTGAGCACGGCGCTCTCGACCTGGTCGAAACTCAGTTCACCGGCCAGGTACAGCAGGGCCAGCTTCTGGATTTCCTGGTGCGCGGCCAGCAGGTTGCCCTCCACGCGGTCGGCGAAAAACTGCAGCGTGCGCTGGCCGGCCTCGCCAGCGGCCACGCGCTGGCCCTGCTGCTGCAGGCGCTGGGCAATCCAGGCCGGCAGGGCGTTGCGCTCCACCGGGTCGACCTGGATCGTGACGCCGCAGCCCTCCAGCGCCGAGAACCAGGCGCCAGCCTTGGTCTGCCTGTCCAGCCGCGGCAGCAACACCAGGGTCAGCGTGGCATCGTTGCCCTGCGCGGCCTCGGCGAGCTGCTGCAGGGCCGGGCTGCCCTCCTTGCCGGGCTTGCCCGAAGGAATGCGGATTTCGACGATCTGCTTGTCGGCGAACAGGCTCAAGGACCCGCCGGCGGCCAGCACCTCGCTCCAATCGAAATGCGCGCCGGCGACGGTGTGGACCATGCGCTCGGCATAGCCCTGCGCGCGCGCGGCCGCACGGATCGCATCAGCCGCCTCCTGGATCAGCAGCGGCTCGTCGCCGTGCAGGGTGTAGAGCGATTTCAGCCCGCGTTGCAGGTGTTGGCTGAGTTGGGTGGGGGCAAGCTGCATGGGGCCCCAAGTTTACGCGGCGCCGGGACGACTGGCGACTGCTCACCCTTCAGTACTCGCCCGCCACGGACGCCTCAAGCCGCCTCGGGCCAGCGCCGCTCGCCCTCGGCCCCGGTGGCCCGCCCCCGGTACAGGTTGTTGAGTTTGAGCGTGAGGCAGTAGGATGCGCCGCCCGATCGGTTGAACGCGCCCAGCGGCACCACATGAATCCGGTAGCCACGCGCCTCGAGCTGCTGGCGCAGGGCCGGCGAACAATGGCACATCACGACATCGCGGCCGATGCAGACCGAGTTGACGCCCAGGTGTTCGGCGTCTTCGGCCGGCGCCTCGATCAGCTGGGCGCCCACCAGCGCCTGGATCTGCGCGCGGCCCTGCTCGCTGAACGCACGGGGGTGGTAGACCACCTCGCCGCCCGACAGCAGGCAGAAGCAGGTGTCGAGGTGGTAGAAGCGCGGGTCGACCAGTTCCAGCGACAGCGTGGGAATGCCGAACACCTGTTCGATGGTGTGGTGGGCCGCGCGGCAGGAGCGCTGGCCGTGGCCCATCCACATCAGGCGCCGGCCGGCGTCGTAGATCGCGTCACCGGCGCCCTCGAAATACACGCCTTCGGGTGTGCGGTGCAGCCAGTCGATCTCGCCGCGCGCGCGCAGCTGCTCGAACATGCGCTCGCCATGGGCCTGCTCGCCCGCGCGCTCGGCGTTGAGGTAGCGCGCCAGGATGGCCTTGCCGTCCAGCACGAGGGCGCAGTTGGCGGTGAACACCAGATCTGGCCAGCCGCGCGCCGCCGGCTTGACCACCACCTTGGCGCCCAGCGCCTCGTAGGTGGCCTTGAGCGCGGCCCAGCCGACATGGGCATCGTGCGACAGCTGCTTGGCATCGAGCGCCCATTGTTCGGGGTTCATCCAGGGGTTGATCGTGTAGGCCACCTCGAAGAAATCGGGCGGGCTCATCAGCAGGTGCGGCGCGGATTCGTCAGGCTTCACCGGGGCCCCCCGGCTGCGCCGGCGCAGCGCGACGGGAACCGCCGGCACGGCCGGAGCCGCTACTGAATTCATAGCAAGCTCCGCCCGCTTTTCAAGGACCACGGCCTCAAAGGCCTCGACCGCCTGGTCGATCAGGGCGCGCGTGATGGTCAGCGGCGGCGCAAAGCGGATCACGGTCTCGTGGGTTTCCTTGGACAGCACGCCGCGCCGCGCCAGCCGCTCGACCAGATCGCGCGCGCTGGCCTGCGCCGGATCGATGTCCACGCCGACCCACAGGCCGCGGCCGCGCACCGCGCGGATCAGCGGCTGGCCCGCCGCTTGCACCGCGCGCAGCCGCTCCAGCAGGTATTCGCCCAGCGCTGCGCTGCGCGCCACCAGGTTCTCGTCCTCCATCACGCGCAGCGCCTCCAGGCCCACGGCCGCGGCCAGCGCGTTGCCGCCGAAGGTCGAGCCATGGCTGCCGGGCGTGAACACGTCCATCACGGCCGCGTCGGCCAGGAAGGCGCTGACCGGCAGCAGGCCGCCGCCCAGCGCCTTGCCCAGGATCAGCCCGTCGGGGCGGATGCCCTCATGCTCGAACGCGAACCAGCGGCCGGTGCGGCCCAGGCCCGACTGCACTTCGTCGAGAATCAGCAAGATGTTCTGCTGCGTGCACCAGTCGCGCAGCTCGCGGAAAAAACCTTCGGGCGGCAGCACGATGCCGGCCTCGCCCTGGATCGGCTCGACCAGCACGGCGCAGCTCTGCGGCGTCGTGGCCGCGCGCACGCTGGCCATGTCGCCAAAGTCGAAGTACTTGAAGCCCGGCGTGAACGGCCCGAAACCGGCGCGGTAGTCGGGCTCGCTGGAGGCGCTGATCACGGTCGTGGTGCGGCCATGGAAGTTCTGGCGCGCCACGAGGATCTCGGCCCGCTCGTCGGGCAGGCCCTTGACGCGGTAGCCCCAGCGGCGCGCCGCCTTGATCGCCGTCTCCACCGCTTCGGCGCCGGTGTTCATCGGCAGGGCCCGCTCGAAGCCGGCGCGGGTGCAGAGTTTTTCGAGGAAGGGGCCAAGCGTCGTGCTGTGGTAGGCGCGCGAGGTGACGGCCACCTTGTCGAGCTGGCGCTGCGCGGCCGCGACCAGGCGCGGATGGAGGTGGCCGTGGCTCACGGCGGAATACGCACTCATCATGTCGAGGTATTCGCGGCCATCCACGTCCCACACCAGGCAGTCGCGCGCGCGCTCGACCACGACCGGCAGCGGGTGGTAGTTTTTGGCGCAGAACCTGTCTTCAACCCTCACAAAGTCTTGCGAGTCCGCTCTCTTTTTTGTATCCATGACAGATCTCCTCCTGGAGACAAGTCTAGGCCGCCTGCGGCTGCGGCGGCGGTGAAACAGAGGACGGGGCAACGGCTGATCCGGTCGCCAGGGCGGGCTTTTACTTCCGATTCGGAAGTTTGACTCAGGGCTTGGGCAGCGGGAAACCGGCGAATTCCTTGATGGTCTGCAGCTCGGTATTGGTCATGATCTTTTCGATGCCCAGGCCCACATCATCAAGCCAGGCGCTGGTGAGGTCGCGATAGTGGGCCAGGTCGCGGCAGGCCACGCGCACCAGGTAGTCGTAGCGACCGCTGATCAAATAACAGGCCACGACCTCGGGCGTGGACGCCATGCGCTTCTCGAAACGCTGCACCGTGGCCTGGCGCTGGTCCTTGAGCGCGATTTCGGCGAACACCGAGACCTGCTCGCCCAGAGCCGCGCGGTTGACCAGGGCCCGGTAGCCCTCGATCAGGCCCTCGGCTTCGAGCTTGCGCACGCGGTTCAGCGTGGCGCGCGCCGACAGGTGGATGGCTTCCGACAGGGCCTGCACCGTGGTGCGGCCGTCGCGCTGCAGCAGCTCCAACAGCTTGAGGTCGGCGCGGTCGGGTTCCATGCTGACGCCTTTAATCAGTTGGGGACAGAGCTGCGCACGGCGTGCTCCGGTCTGTCCCGCAAGAACCAGTCAGTTGGGGACAGAGCTCCGCACGGAACGTGCTCCGGTCTGTCCCGCAAAAACCAGTCAGTTGGGGACAGAGCTGCGCACGTGCCGTGCTCCGGTCTGTCCCGCAAAGTCTCATATTTCCCTCACGGCCGCGAGACGGCGCATGAGCTGCTGCACGATATCGGTCTGCATGTCGCGGTACAGCAGGCCTTCCTCGGCCTCCTTGGCCAGGGCGGCGGTTTCGCGGTAGCTGATCTCGCGCTGCTGCAGCAGCTCGGTCGGGGCAATCAGCTCCTTGCCTTCGCGGCTGCGCAGCTTGAACCGAAAGCGCACGCGCAGCTGGAACTCGCGCACCTGGCCCGAGGTGCTCATGGCCACGACCACCTTCTCGCGCTGATCGGTCAGCACATCCAGAACGACCTCGGCGCTGTCGAGCTGGCGCGCATCGCTGATCACCTGGACCGCGCCGCTGGCCGCGATCTGGCGCTTGAGCTCGTTGCCCAGCGCGGACTGCTCCGGGAAGCCGGTGTACAGCGTCTTGAACGCGAACTGGGGCGCCTGGCGCAGCTGGAAGCCGCAGGCGCTCAAGACCAGGGCGGGCGCGAAGCTAAGGAGCAGGCGGCGTCGCGTCGCCAGGTCGCCCCAAGGCGCGACAGCCCCCCCGGGGGGCAGCGCAGCACGCGCAGCAGCAAGCGTGGGGGCCGAATTTATCGGCATCAGATCACCACGTTGACCAGGCGGCCCGGCACCACGATCACCTTCTTCGCATGGGCGCCCTGCGCATGCTTGACGAAGGCCTCGCTGTGGATGGCGACCTTTTCGATCTCATGCCTGGACGCCGCGGCTGGCACGCGGATCGAGCCGCGCAGCTTGCCGTTGACCTGCAGCATGAGCTCGATCTCGTCTTGCTGCAGCGCGGCCTCATCGACCTGGGGCCAGGGGGCGTCGAGCAGATCGCCATGCTGGGCCGCGTAGCCGAGGTCCTGCCACAGCGCGTGGGCGATGTGCGGCGTGACCGGATAGAGGCAGCGCAGCAGGATGCCGAAGCCCTCGACCACCGCCGCCAGATTGCCGGCCGAGCCGTCGAGCGTCGCTGGGCCGCCCCGAGGCGCGAGGGCCCCCTCGGGGGGCAGCGCAGCACGCGAAGCGGCAAGCGTGGGGGCTAACGGTCCTTTGAAGTCTTCCAGCGCGTTGAGCAGCTTCATCGCGCCCGAAACCACGGTGTTGTACTGCATGCGCTGGTAGTCGTAGTCGACCTGCTTGAGCACGCTGTGAATGTCCAGCCGCAAGGCCTTGGCCTCCTTGCCGAATTCGGCTGCAGCCCCCGCCCGCTGGGTGTCAGCCGCTCCACTATTTGTAGCAGAGAGCTTGACGCCGAAGTTCCAGACGCGGCGCAGGAAGCGGTAGCTGCCCTCGACCGCCGAGTCGTTCCACTCGAGTGTGGCCTCGGGCGGCGCGGTGAACATGGTGTACAGGCGAGCCGTGTCGGCGCCGTATTTCTCGATCAGGTCCTGCGGATCGACGCCGTTGTTCTTGCTCTTGCTCATGGTGCCCACGCCTTCGTAGTTCACCAGCAGGCCGTCGCTCCTGCGCTTGGCGCCCACCACCTTGCCATTGGCATCCAGAATGTCCTCGACCTCGTGCGGCCAGAAATACTCGATGCCGCCCTTCTCGTTCTTGCGCGAGTAGATGTGGTTGAGCACCATGCCCTGGGTCAGCAGAC
>JBOHHM010000128.1:0-13708 GCA_050725495.1 Burkholderiaceae bacterium
GGAGCAGGTCAGTCGGCTGTGGCATCGCACGCTGTGCCGCCGCAGTCAAGCCAAGCACCTGAGCTGGAAGCGCATGCACAGAATAGTCGCGCACTGGTTGCCCCGCCCACGCATCTGCCACCCTTACTCGAACCAGCGTCTGATCGTCACGACCCAAGGCAGG
This sequence comes from Burkholderiaceae bacterium, assembly GCA_050725495.1. GTDB lineage: Bacteria > Pseudomonadota > Gammaproteobacteria > Burkholderiales > Burkholderiaceae_C > JBOHHM01. The sequence goes on from JBOHHM010000128.1 coordinate 164, forward strand.
AGCCGTATGCGGTAATTCCGCACGTACGGATCTGTGGAGGGGGTGTTGGGTGACTGGCATTCCTACTCCGACTGTTTGTCATGAATGCGGGTTTACTTTAGACTTCAAGCATGTCGCCCCCAATCCAGTTTGCGTTGCCGCTATCCGGAAAACGAGTTTTTTAGCGTCCCGTCCCACCGAACGAGCGCCGATGGACCCCAGGCTGCCACTGTCAGAATTCGCCGTCATCAGCACCCCTGATCTGGACCAGGCACGGGACGAAGTGGCGCGGATTTTTTGTCCGCATCGGCTGCAACTGGGGCACGGCTCTGCCCCCTTCGACACCCGCCACCATGTCGCCCGACTGGGCGATATCTTCCTGAACTATGTCCAATACGGCGCCGAGGTGGTCATCGATCCCGGCTGCCTGGGCGACTTCTACTTGCTGCAGATTCCCATGGCGGGCAGCGCGGACATCCATTGGGGGCGGCAGAGCTTCACGGCCAGTCCCGAATGCGCCTCCCTCATATCACCGAGCCAGCCGCTGACCATGCGCTGGAGGGATGCGACGCCCCACATCATCGTCAAGCTCGACAGCAAGCTTGTGCTGCGGCACTGGGAAGCCTTGATTGGCGAGGCCGCCGGCGCCCGACCCCTTGAATTTGACGCGGCGCTGCCCACTGGCCATGGCCCCGGCGCCAGCGTCAAGCATCTGGTCGATTTTCTGGTGCAGCAGCTGTCTTGCGGCCGCACGGCCCTGACGACCCCGTTTCTGGTGCAGGCCGAGGCGGGCCTGATTCAGACCTTGCTGGGCCAGCTCCCGCACAACCAGAGTCAGCGTCTGTTGCCGCGACCGCCCGACGTAGCACCACGCGCTGTCAAGCGCGCGAAGGAATACATCGCAGCCAATTTACGGGAGGCCGTTTCGGTCAACGACATCGCCGCCGCGAGCGGCCTGTGCGTGCGCAGCTTGCAAGCCACTTTTCGTCAGCACACAGGGCAGTCCCCGATGGTGTTCCTGCGCGAGCAGCGACTTCAAGCTGTTCATGCGCAACTGGCCCAGGCAGCGCCAGGCACGACGGTGACCGAGGTCGCCCTGCAGTATGGTTTTTGCCATCTGGGCCGTTTTGCACAAAGCTATTCCAAGAAGTTCGGCCAGACTCCGCATGCCACCTTATCGGGGCGTTGACAGGATCAAGTCAAGTCCCTCAGGGGGTGGGCGTGCGCCGGCCAGGGGCTGGCAAAGAACGGCGCCACCATGTCGGGCGTGACGTCCTCGATGCGGGTCGGATTCCAGCGAGGGCTGTGGTCCTTGTCCACCGCCAGGGCGCGCACGCCTTCGACTGTCTCGCTGGCCGCGCCGGGGCGAAGCTGGAAACAGTGGCGCACCAGATCGCGCTCCATGCGCAGATCGTCGGCCAGGCCCATGCGGCGGGCGCGGCGGACCTGCTCCAGCACCACATGCAGCATCAGCGGCGAGCGCTTGCGCAGGGTGGCGGTCGTATGGGCCGCCCAGTCCGAGGAAGAAGCCTTCAGCGCGGCAATGATGTCCGTCACCGATTCCTGCCCAAAACAATGGTCAATTTCGGTGCGGGCCCCGGTAGATGGGGCCGGAGGCGCTATGAATTGTGTAGCAAGCCACGGCTGCAGCGCGTCGGCGCTGCCAAAATCGCACGTCCCCAGGGCCTCCCACAGAGCGGCCTGCCGGGTCGAATCCAGGTAGCGATCGGCCAGGCCGAAGGCAATGGCGTCGCCGGCGCCCAGCAACTCGCCGCTCAGCGCCAGCCACTCACCCACGCGGCCCGGGCAACGGCTCAGGAAATAGCCGCCTCCCACATCGGGAAAGAGGCCAATGTTGGTCTCGGGCATGGCCAGCTTGCTGCGCTCGGTCACGATGCGCAGGCTCGCACCTTGGCTGATGCCCATGCCGCCGCCCATGACGATGCCGTCCATGAAGGCGATGGTGGGCTTGGGGTAGGCGTGGATCAGGTGGTTGAGGCTGTACTCCTCGGTGAAGAAGTCTTCCAGCTGCGGGTTGCCGGCCAGCGCCGCCTGGTAGAAAAAGTGGATGTCACCGCCGGCGCAGAAGCCGCCGAATGCCCCCTCCTTGTTGCTGCCCCGGATGGCCACGGCCTGGACGGCCGCGTCGTCACGCCAGGACAGCAAGGCCGCCGTGATGTCGCGGATCATGGCCAAGGTCAGCGCATTGAGGGCCTTGGGGCGGTTCAGCGTGATGAAGCCCACGCTGCCGCGAACTTGCACGATGACATCAGTCATTTCTTTGTCTCCAACCTAGCAATTCATTCGTCGCCAGCGCACCGATCACCAGCGCGCCACCGGTCAACACCGTCGGGCCCGGCGCTTCGTTGGCACCCAGCCAGGCCAGGGCGATGCCAAAAATCACTTCGAGCAGGGCCAGCAAGGCCACCTCGGGCGCCTTGAGCACGCGCGCGCACATCACCGACAGCGCGCAGGGAATGGCCAGCTGCACCAGACCGAGCAGGGCCAGCCAGCCCATGTCGTGTGCTGTGGCCGCAAAGGGAAGCGCCAGCGGCAGCGTGGCCAGCGAGGAAATCAACGCTCCCAGCAGCACCGCGGGCACCAGGTCGACGTTGTTCCCCTGGGCGTGGCTGCGCTGCACCACCGTCCAGTTGACGGCGCCCGCGATGGGCACGCATAAAGCGACTAGCGTGCCGGCAATGTGCCCACCCGACACCTGCGTGCCATACATGTAGGCAATGCCCAGGCCAGCCACCATGATCGCGCCCCAGGTGCGCAGCGGCAGGCGGTGGCCAATGAAGATGCGGGCCAGCAGGGCGGTCAGCAGCGGCCCGACCGACATGGTGACCAGCACGTTGGCCACCGTGGTCAAGGTGATCGCCACCATGAAGGCGGTGAACATCACGCTCCAGCAGACGCCGGAGATCCACAGGGTCGCGCCGCCGTGGCGGATCTTTCCGAAGACCTGTCGTCCGTCCACGCCCAGCAAAATCGTCAGCAGCGACACCAGCGTGAAGAAGCTGCGCCAAAAAGTCACTTCAAAGCTGCGCGCATGCTCGAGCTGGCGTGTGACCACGCCCGCGATGGACCACATCAGGGTCACCGCCACCATCAGCCAGACGGCCCGCGTGTGGCTGAGCTTCATGCAGCTTCGCGCAAGGCCTTTTTGCGTTCGTGCTCTTTGAGGTAACGCTTGCGCAGCCGGATGCTCTTGGGCGTGATCTCGACCAGCTCGTCGTCCTCGATGAACTCCACTGCGTATTCCAGCGTGAGCTGGATCGGAGGCGTGATCTTGATCGCGTCTTCCTTGCCGCTGACGCGGAAGTTGGTGAGCTGCTTCATGCGCACGGCGTTCACGACGAGGTCGTTGTCGCGGCTGTGGATGCCGACGATCATGCCCTCGTAGACCGGGTCGCCGGCCTTCACGAACATGCGGCCGCGATCGTCGAGCTTGCCCAGGGCGTAGGTCACGATTTCGCCGTCGTCCATGCTGATCAGCACGCCGTTCTTGCGCGATTCGATCTCGCCCTTGAAGGCTTCGTAGCCGTCGAAGATGTTGCTGGCCAGACCGGTGCCGCGCGTCAGGTTCAGGAATTCGTTCTGGAAACCGATCAAGCCGCGCGCCGGAATGCGGTATTCGAGGCGCACGCGGCCGCGGCCGTCCGACTCCATATTCACCAGGTCGCCCTTGCGTTCGCCCAGGGCCTGCATCACGCCGCCCTGGTGGCCCTCCTCGATGTCCACAGTCAGCAGCTCGATAGGCTCATGGCGCTCGCCGTTGACTTCTTTGAACACCACGCGCGGCTTGGACACGGCCAGCTCGTAGCCCTCGCGACGCATGTTTTCCAGCAGGATGGTCAGGTGCAGTTCACCGCGGCCCGAGACTTCGTAGATGCCGTCCTCGTCGGTGTCGCGCACGCGCAGCGCCACGTTGGCCTGCAGTTCACGGTCGAGGCGGTCGCGCAGCTGGCGGCTGGTCACGAACTTGCCTTCGCGGCCGGCCAGCGGCGAGTTGTTGACACAGAAGTTCATGGTCAGCGTCGGCTCGTCGATCTTGAGCATGGGCAGCGGCGCGGGTTGAAGCGGGTCGGTGATCGTGACACCGATGCCGACCTGCTCAATGCCCGAGATCAGCACGATGTCGCCAGGGCCGGCTTCGGTGGCCTGGATGCGCTCCAGGCCTTCGAACTTGAGGATCTGCTGGACCTTGGCCTTGCCCAGCGTCTGCGCGGGGCCCTGCATCACCAGCACTTCTTGCGTCGGGCGGATGGTGCCGGCGTTGATGCGGCCCACGCCGATGCGGCCGACGTAGGTGGAGTAGTCGAGCGAGGAAATCTGCAGCTGCAGCGGCGCATCGGTCTCGCCTTCGTGCGCCGGCACATGCTCGAGCACGGTGTCGAACAGCGGCGCCAGATCCTTGCCCCACTGCTCGCCCGGCGCGCCCTCTTCCATCGCGGCCCAGCCATTCAGGCCCGAAGCGTAGACCACGGGGAAGTCGAGCTGTTCCTCGGTCGCGCCCAGCTTGTCAAACAGGTCGAAGGCGGCGTTGATCACGTAGTCAGGCCGTGAACCGGGGCGGTCCACCTTGTTCACCACGACGATGGGCTTGAGACCCAGGGCCAGCGCCTTCTTGGTCACGAAGCGGGTTTGCGGCATCGGGCCCTCGACCGCGTCGATCAGCAGCACCACGCCGTCCACCATCGAGAGCGCACGCTCGACCTCGCCGCCGAAGTCGGCGTGGCCGGGCGTGTCGACGATGTTGATGTGCGTGCCCTTCCAGCTGACCGCGCAGTTCTTGGCCAGGATGGTGATGCCGCGCTCTTTTTCGAGGTCGTTGCTGTCCATCACGCGCTCGGCCACCTTTTCGTTTTCACGGAAGGTGCCGCTCTGGCGCAGCAGCTGGTCCACCAGGGTGGTCTTGCCATGGTCGACGTGGGCGATGATGGCGATGTTGCGGATTTGTTTGTTCATGATGGTGCCTTTGTCATGCTGAGCGCAGCGAAGATTCTTCGGCATGCGCAGGGTGGGCTGGTGTCTGAGATCCTTCGCGTCGCTCAGGATGACAAGCCAGCAGGATTTGCTGTATTTCAATGGGGCTCAACAGCCGCCCGGGGATCAGTTCGCCGGCCCTGATGTGGGCCGTGCCCAGCAAGGCATGGGGTTGTTCGCCAAACACTGCCACAGGCTCGGCGTCCGGCCAGGTACCGCGGCGGCGCAGGCCGCTCAAGAAACGCCCGGCACTGTCGCTGTCCAGCGTGACGCGCTGGTGATCGGTCAGCAAGGCCTCGACCGGCAGCAGGCAGGCCATGCGCTCGGCCTCGCTCATGGCCTCCAGCGCGGCCAGCGTCACGCACTGCGAGACATCGAAGCCGCCAGTGGCGGTGCGGCGCAACGCCGTCAGATGGGCGCCGCAGCCCAGCGCTTCGCCGATGTCCTCGCCCAGCGTGCGGATGTAGGTGCCCTTGCTGCATTTTGCTATTATTTTGAGAGCGATGTACGCTTGTATTTCGGGGACAATCGCCACGCTCAGCTTGAAAATCTCGACTTCTCGCGCGGCCCGCTCCACCTCCACGCCGGCACGCGCGTATTCGTACAAGGCCTTGCCATCCTTCTTGAGGGCGCTGTGCATGGGCGGCACCTGGCGGATGCGGCCGGTAAAGCGCTGCGTCACCTCTCGGATCTGCGCCTCGCTGACCTCAACCGCACGCTCAGCAATCACCTCGCCCTCGGCGTCGCCGGTGCTGGTCTTGAGCCCCAAGCGGGCGACGGCCTCATAAGTCTTGTCGGCATCCAGGTGCAGCTGGCTGAACTTGGTGGCCGCCCCAAAGCACAGCGGCAGGACGCCGGTGGCCAAAGGATCGAGCGTGCCCGTATGGCCGGCTTTTTCGGCCCGCAGCAGCCATTTGGCTTTTTGCAGCGCGTCGTTGCTCGACAGACCCAATGGCTTGTCGAGCAGCAGCACCCCATGCACGGGGCGCCTCACGACCCTCGTGCGCGGCGCGTTCAAGTTCAGTCCTCGTTTTTGGAACGTGAAGCGACCGCCTGCGCGATCAAGGCGTTCATATCGGCGGCACGCTCAGTCGTGCGGTCAAACTGGAAATGCAGCGTCGGAACGGTGTGGATGTGCAGGCGCTTAAACAGACCGTTGCGCAGAAAGCCCGCGGCCTGGTTCAGCGCCGTCTCGCACTCCTTGGGGTCACCCACCAGCACGCTGAAGAACACCTTGGCGTGGGCGTAGTCGGGCGTGACCTCCACCGCCTGCAGCGTCACCATGCCGACTCGCGGGTCCTTGATCTCGCGCGCGATCAGCTCCGTCAGATCGCGCTGGATCTGATCGGCCACTTTGAAGCCGCGGTTAGGGATGGATGACTTCTTGGCAGGCATGTCGACGGGTTGAGCGTTGAGCGTTGAGCGGATTGTCACGCTGAACGCTCAACACTGAACGCTGGACCTCTTAGAGCGTTCTCGCCACTTCCTTGATTTCAAAGAACTCGAGCACGTCACCCTCCTGGATGTCGTTGTAGTTCCTGATGTTCAAGCCACACTCAAAGCCTTCCTTGACTTCCTTGACGTCGTCCTTGAAGCGCTTGAGCGAGTCGAGTTCGCCGGTGAAGATGACCACATGGTCGCGCAGCAAGCGCAGCTTGGCCGTGCGCTTGACCAGGCCCGAGGTGACCATACAGCCGGCGATCGAGCCGATCTTGCTGACCTTGAACACCTGGCGGATTTCGGCGGTGCCGAGAATCTCCTCCTTTTTCTCGGGCGTGAGCATGCCCGACATCGCGGCTTTCAGATCATCGACGGCGTCGTAGATGATGTTGTAGTAGCGGATGTCGATACCGTTGCCTTCGGCCAGCTTGCGCGCACCCGCATCGGCACGCGTGTTGAAGCCGATGACCACGGCCTTGGACGCAATCGCCAGGTTCACGTCGGACTCGCTGATGCCACCGACCGCCGCGTACACCAGCTGCACCTTGACCTCGTCGGTCGAGAGCTTGAGCAGCGACTGCGCCAGGGCCTCCTGCGAACCCTGCACGTCGGCCTTGACGATGATGGGCAGCATCTTGACTTCGCCGGCCGTCATGTCGGCAAACATGTTCTCCAGCTTGGCCGCCTGCTGCTTGGCCAGCTTGGTGTTGCGGAATTTGCCGGCGCGGTAGGTGGCGATTTCGCGGGCGCGGCGCTCATCGGCCAGCACCATGAACTCGTCACCGGCCTGCGGCACCTCGGTCAGGCCCTGGATTTCCACGGGAATCGACGGGCCGGCCAACTTGATGGTCTTGGCGTCTTCATCGAGCATGGCACGCACGCGGCCATAGGTCTGGCCGGCCAGCACCACGTCGCCGGTCTTGAGCGTTCCCGACTGCACCAGCACCGTGGCGACTGGGCCGCGGCCCTTGTCGAGTTGGGCTTCGATCACCAGACCCTTGGCCATGGCATCCACCGGCGCCTTGAGTTCCAGCACTTCGGCCTGCAGCAGCACCTGCTCGAGCAGCTCGTCAATGCCCTGGCCGGTCTTGGCCGAGACGGAAACAAAGGGCGACTCGCCACCGTATTCCTCGGGCACAACCTCTTCGACGACCAATTCCTGCTTCACGCGCTCGGGGTTGGCATCGGGCTTGTCGATCTTGTTGACCGCCACCACAATGGGCACACCTGCGGCTTTCGCATGCTTGATGGCCTCCTTGGTTTGCGGCATCACGCCGTCGTCGGCCGCCACTACCAGGACTACGATGTCGGTCGCCTGGGCCCCGCGGGCCCGCATGGCGGTGAACGCCTCGTGGCCCGGCGTGTCGAGGAAGGACACGACGCCGCGCGGCGTCTCCACATGGTAGGCGCCGATGTGCTGCGTGATGCCACCGGCTTCACCGGCCGCCACTTTCGCGCGACGGATATAGTCCAGCAAAGAGGTCTTGCCGTGGTCCACATGGCCCATGACGGTCACCACCGGTGCGCGCGGCAGAGCCTCGGCTTGCTGCTGCGAGACTTCCTCAGCGGTGAAGGCTTCCGGATCGTCCAGCGCGGCCACGATGGCCTTGTGCCCCATTTCTTCCACCACGATCATGGCGGTGTCCTGGTCCAGCGGCTGGTTGATCGTGACCATCTGGCCCAGCTTCATCAGATGCTTGATGACCTCGGAGGCCTTGACGGCCATCTTGTGGGCAAGCTCGGCCACCGTGATGGTTTCCGGCACGTGAACTTCGATCATGCGGGCCTCGACCGGCGCGGCCGGCACGAACTCTTCGCGCTCTCGGTCACTGCCGCGACGCCCGCGCGGCCCGCCGCGCCAGCTGGTGCGGCCCACGCCGCCGCTGCTGTCGCCACGGGTCTTGATTTCCTTCTTCTTGGCCGGATCGCCAGCCCAGCTGGACGACAGCTTGGCCGACTTGACTTCCTTGCCAGCCGCGCCGCCCGCCGGGGCAGCGGGTGCTGCGGGCTTGCTGGCAGCCGCACCGGCCGGCTTGTGCAGCGTGCCCTTCATGCCGGCCTTGGCCGCATCGGCAGTGACCGCCTTGGCCACTGGCTTGGCCTCCTCGGGCTTCTTGGCCACCAGCACCCGTTTGGGCGCCGACATCATGGAGCGAATGGCTGCAGCCTCGGCCTCCGCCTTGCGCCGGCGCTCGCCCAGATCGGCCGCGCGCGCTGCTTCCTCATCGGCACGCGCCTTGGACTCGGCCGCAGCTTTCTCGCGCGCTTCGGCCTGGGCCTTGGCTTGCGCCTCGGCGCGCGAAGCAGCCTCGGCGGCGGCCGCCTCTTTGGCAGCGCTGTCGGCCTGCGCCTCCGCCGCTTTGGCCTGCTGTTTCTGCTCTTGCGCCGCAACGTAGGAAGCTGCTCTTTCGGCGGCCTCGCGCTCACGGGCTTCCTGCGCTTCGCGCTGGCGACGCCTCTCGGCCAGCTCTTCTTCCTGGCGACGAATCAGCTCGGCCTGGCGACGCGCCTCTTCTTCGCGGCGGCCGAGCTCGGCCTCGTCGATGACGGACGGGGCCGGGGCTTGCGCCACGGGCTCGGCCGCCTCGGACGGCACATCGGAGCCATCTTCACGCTTGACGAAGGTACGCTTCTTGCGCACTTCGACCTGGATGGTGCGCGCCTTGCCGGTGGCGTCGGCCTGCTTGATCTCGCTGGTGGACTTTTTCACCAGCGTGATCTTCTTGCGATCAGCCGTGGCCGTGCCGTGGCTGGCCTGCAGATAACCCAGAAGCTTCTGCTTGTCGCTTTCGGTCAGCGCGTCGGACGAGGCCGACTTGGCCACGCCGGCCGACTTGAGCTGATCAAGCAGGGTTTCGGTTGATTTTTTGAGCTCGGTTGCGAACTCGGCTACGGTGGTACTGGACATATTCAGTTCTTGCCTCCATGACCATTACTCTTGGCCCGCGAACCAATGCTCGCGTGCCTTCATGATCAAAGCCCTGGCTTCATCCGCAGATTGGCCGGTGATATCAGTGAGTTCGTCGACAGCCAGGTCTGCCAGCTCGTCGCGGGTATGGACGCCGGCCTCGGCCAGCTTGGCCACCAGATCCGGCGTCAGGCCTTCGAGATCGCGCAAGTCCTGCGAGACTTCCTCGACGCTTTCTTCCTTGGCGATTTCCATGGTCAGCAGCGCGCCCTTGGCGCGGGCGCGCAACTCGTTGACCGTGTCTTCGTCAAAGCTTTCGATTTCCAGCATCTCCTGGAGCGGCACATAGGCCACTTCCTCGAGGCTGGTGAAACCTTCGGCAATCAGGATGTCGGCGATTTCCTCGTCCACATCGAGCTTTTCCATGAACAACTTGCGGCTGGTATCGGTCTCGTTGGCCTGCTTCTGGGCCGACTCGGCCGCATCCATGATGTTGATCTTCCAGCCGGTCAGGTCGGACGCCAGGCGCACGTTCTGGCCACCACGGCCGATCGCGATCGCCAGGTTTTCCTCGTCGACCACCACATCCATCGCGTGTTTTTCCTCATCGACCACGATGGACGACACATTGGCCGGGGCCAGCGCGCCGATCACGAACTGCGCCGGGTCTGCGCTCCACAGCACGATGTCGACGCGCTCGCCGGCCAGCTCATTGGTCACGGCGTTCACGCGGGTGCCGCGCACGCCGACGCAGGTACCGATGGGATCGACGCGCTTGTCGTGCGAGAGCACGGCGATCTTGGCGCGCGAGCCGGCATCGCGGGCGCAGGACTTGATCTCCAGCAGGCCTTGCTCGATCTCGGGCACTTCCTGACGGAACAGCTCGATCATGAACTCGGGTGCGCTACGAGACAGGATGATGGGTGCGCCGCGCAGCGTGAGGTCCACTTCCATGATCATGGCGCGGACCCGGTCGCCGTTGCGCAGGTTTTCCTTCGGAATCATCTCGCTGCGGCGCAGCCGCCCTTCGACACGGCCGGACTCGACGATGATGTCACCCTTGTCCATGCGCTTGACCGTGCCCACGAAGATCTTGTCACCGCGCGACATGAAGTCGTTGAGCAGCATTTCACGTTCGGCATCGCGGATTTTCTGCAGAATGACCTGCTTGGCCGCCATCGCGCCGATGCGGCCGATCGGTACCGATTCCACCGCTTCTTCGATGTACTCGTCGACCTCGATGTCGGCAATCTGCTCCTTGGCTTCAAACAGCAGGATTTCCTGGTCGGGCAGCTGCAGGCCGGCCTCGTCGGGCACCACATGCCAGCGGCGGAAGGTTTCGTAGTTGCCGCTGTCGCGGTCAATCGCCACGCGGATGTCCACTTCGCCTTCGTGCAGCTTCTTGGTGGCCTGCGCCAGGGCCGACTCCACCGCGCCAAACACCACATCACGCTCGACGTTTTTTTCGCGCGAGATGGCTTCCACCAACATCAACAATTCGCGATTCATACCCCGACTCTCCTACTCAGTTGGCCAAGAACGGAGCTTGCGGCAGCACCGCCGCGGCCTGCCCGCACCATCCCAAGCCATTCAAAAAAATCAATTCGCCGAAGACTCGCCCCTGGGCCGGCGACCTTTGAAGTCAATCATGGGCGCCAGCCGCGCCTCGCGCAACTCGTCCCGCGTAAAACCCAACACCTGTAGGGGCGCAGGCACCCGTTTCTTGCTCACCTTCTGGCCGGGCTTGACGGCAGGCTCGTCACTCCAGACGATTTGCCAACCCGGCGCACCCTCACCCGACGCCCGCTCCAGCGTGCCGCGGAACTTCTTGCGGTTGGCGCTGACCTGCCCGCCGGCGGCCGCCCCCATGGGCGCCTTGAGCGTGATGTCGATCACCTCGCCGACAAAGCGCTCAAAATCCTTCTCGTTGCGCAAGGGCCGATCGATGCCGGGGGAGGACACCTCCAGCCGCCGGTACTCGACGCCATCGACTTCCAGTGCAAACTGCAGTTGGCGCGTGACCTTCTCGCAGTCCTCCACATTGACAAACTGCTCGACACCGGGCACCCAGGGCAAGTCGATCGTGATGCGCAGCAAGCCTCCGGCGGAGCGCTCGATCTCCACCAGGTCGTAACCCAGACCGGTCACGGTTTGCTCAACAAGGTCCTGCAGTGCCACTGAAATTCTGTTGCAACCCAAAAATCGCCCGCTGGTCGGGCAAAAACAATCGACCAAAAAAAACGGGCGGTTGGTACCCGCCCGTTTGGTCGTGAACCAATAATTATAGCGCAAAAATCAGTAAAAGTGCGTTGATTTGTAAGGGTTTAGGCGGCAGCGGCCACCAGCGTGCGGGTGTAACTGTGCCGGGGCGCATCCAGCACCTGGCTGGCCGGGCCGGATTCGACGATCTCGCCGTCTTTCATGACCATGACCTGGTGGGCCATGGCGCGGATCACGTCCACGTCGTGGGTGATCAGCAGAAAACTCAAGCCCCGCTCGCGCTGCAGGCGCTGCAGCAGGCCCAGCACCTGCTTCTGGATGGTCACGTCCAGCGCGCTGGTGGGCTCGTCAAGTACCAGCAACCGCGGCTGCACGATCAGCGCCCGCGCAATGGCCAGGCGTTGGCGCTGGCCGCCCGAGAATTCATGGGGATAGCGCATCAGCAGGCGCGGAAACTGGGCCTCGGCCATGCCCACGTCGCTCAGGGCCTGCACCACGCGCTGGCGGCGTACCTCGGCCGACAGGCTGCTCTCGTGCACGCGCAGGCCCTCGCCAACGATGTCTTCCACCGTCATGCGCGGCGACAGCGACGAAAACGGGTCCTGAAACACGACCTGCACGACCCGGCGAAGCGCCTGGTTGGCTGCCGTCCTGCGGCTCCAGGCCCGCCCTGCCACCCCCAGCTCGCCCTCGTGCGGCAACAGGCCCAAAGCGGCCAGCGCCAGTGTGGATTTGCCCGAGCCGGACTCGCCCACCACCCCCAGGGTCTGACCCGCGGGGATGCTGAAATCAGCCCCTCTGACCGCGGCAAAGCTCCCCTTTTTGAACCAGCCCCGGATGCCGGGCAGGGGCACGGGATAGCTCACCCGCAGGCCGCCGGCCTGCATCACAGGCTCGCCTGCGGCGCCCTCGACGCCCTCGACCACATCGCGCACCGGCTTGCTCTCGATGAGCTTGCGGGTGTAGGCGTGCTGAGGATGGGCAAAGACTTCGGCCACCGCTCCCTGCTCCACCAGATGGCCGTTTTCCATCACGGCAACGCGGTCGGCGAAGCGGCGCACCAGGTTCAGGTCGTGCGTGATCATCAGCACGGCCATGCCGTTCTTGCGCTGCAGATCGGCCAGCAGGTCCAGAATCTGGCCGCGCAGCGTGACGTCGAGCGCCGTCGTGGGCTCGTCGGCCAGCAGCAGCTTCGGGGCGCAGGCCAGGGCCATGGCGATCATGGCGCGCTGGCGCTGGCCGCCCGAGAGCTGGTGCGGGAACGAGCGAGCGCGGCGCTCTGGCTCCGGAATGCCGGTATCTGCTATCAATTGAATAGCGGCTCGCGCCGATTCGGCGCGGGCCATCCCGCGCTTGAGCTGAAGAACCTCGGCGATCTGGTCGCCCACGGTGAACAGCGGGTTGAGCGCCGTCATCGGCTCCTGGAAGATCATGGCGATGTCCTGGCCGCGGATCCCGCGCAATTCTCGCTCTTGAATTGATAGCAGGTCACGCCCGAGAAACATGGACTTTCCGCTGACTTCGGCATTCGGGACGAGCCGCAGCAGGCTCAGGGCGGTGACCGTCTTGCCCGAGCCGGACTCGCCGACCAGGGCCAGCTTTTCGCCAGACCGGATCGAAAAGTCGATGCCATGGACGACAGCCTTGCCATCGAAGCACACGCGCAGGTTTTCGACATCCAGCAGCGCGCTCATGGGGCCCCCACGCTCATTGTTCCGCCTTTCTGGGGTCGAGCGCATCGCGCAGCGCGTCGCCCATGAAGGTCAACAGCAGCAAGGTGACGACCAGCACGCCGAAGGTCGACAGCGAAATCCACCAGGCGTCGATGTTGTTCTTGCCCTGGGCCAGCAGCTCGCCCAGGGACGGCGTGCCGGGCGGCACGCCCAGCCCCAGGAAGTCGAGCGAGGTCAGCGCGAGGATGGCCGCGCTCATGCGAAACGGCAAAAAGGTCACCACCGGTGTCATGCTGTTGGGCAACACATGGCGCCAGATGATCTGCCAGTTCGACA
>JBOHHM010000129.1:0-5620 GCA_050725495.1 Burkholderiaceae bacterium
TGCGGCTCGCCTTCGGCGCATTTGACGTTGAGCTCGGGCGTCGAAAAGCTGGTCGGCAGACCGTTGAGAACGGCATTGGCGTCCGGGCTCTTGCTCAGGATTTCGAGCAGGCGGCAGCCGGCATAGGTGCCGTCGTCAAAGCCGAACCAGCGCTCCTTGAAGAAGATATGGCCGCTCATCTCGCCGCCCAGCGGCGAGCCGATTTCCTTCATCTTGGCCTTGATCAGCGAGTGACCGGTCTTGTACATCAGGGCCTTGCCGCCAGCCGCTTCGATGGCCGGGGCCAGACCCTGCGAGCATTTCACATCGAACAGGATCTGGCCGCCGGGAACGCGCGAGAGCACATCCTGCGCGAACAGCATCATCTGGCGATCCGGGTAGATGTTATTGCCGTCACGGGTCACGATGCCGAGCCGGTCGCCGTCGCCGTCGAAAGCCAGGCCCAGCTCGGCTCCGCTGGACTGCAACGCAGCGATCAGGTCACGCAGGTTCTCGGGCTTGCTCGGATCCGGGTGGTGGTTCGGGAAGTTGCCGTCGACCTCGCTGAACAGCTCGATAACCTCGCAGCCCAGAGCGCGCAGGATGGCCGGGGCCGAGGCGCCGGCGATCCCGTTGCCGGAATCGACGACGATTTTCATGGGGCGCTCCAGCTTCACATCGCCGACGATGCGGTCGCGGTACGGAGCGAGCACATTGACGTTGCGAACACGACCCCCTTCTTTCAGCGTCCAGCTCTCTTCTTCCATCATGCGGCGCAGGGCCTGGATCTCGTCGCCGTAGATGGCCCGCCCGCCCATCACCATCTTGAAGCCGTTGTAGTCCTTCGGGTTGTGGCTGCCCGTGACCTGGATGCCGCTGGCGCAAAGGGTGTTGGCGGCGAAGTAGAGCATGGGGGTGGTCACCATGCCGACATCGATCACGTCGATGCCGGCCGCCACGAGACCGCGGACCAGGGCCGCGCTCAGGGCGGGGCCGCTCAGGCGCCCGTCACGGCCGACAGCGACGGTCGTTTCGCCTTCGGCCCGGGCGATCGTGCCAAAGGCCTTGCCGAGCGCCTCGGCGACTTCCTCGGTCAGCGTGGACGGCACGATGCCGCGCATGTCATAGGCTTTGAAAATGGAGGCGGCTAACTGCATGGCTCTGGTTCCCTGGGGCTGTTCTGAACTGCAGCGATTGTAGGCGGCGGGTTGGCCGGACAGATGTCCGAAAACGGCCAGTCAAAACCGCCTGCCCGCGTATCATCAACCGCATGACACCCGACACCGTGAGCCTGGCGCCCGACGTCTGCTACCTTGCCCTGAAGGCGCGGGATGCCCGCTTTGACGGCTGCTTTTTCACCGGTGTCACCTCCACCGGCATTTACTGCCGCCCGGTCTGCAAGGTCAGAACCCCCAAGCGCGAAAACTGCCGCTTCTTCGGCCATGCCGCCCAGGCCGAAAGCGCGGGCTTCAGGCCCTGCCTGCGCTGCCGGCCCGAGCTGGCGCCGCATTCGATCGTGTGGTCGATCCAGGATGCGTCCTACATCCTGGTGCACCAGGCGGCCCGGCTGCTGGACGAGCCCGAGGCCTGGGGCGATCCGCTGGCCGGTGCAGCGCCGCCGGTTGCGCAGCTGGCCGACAAGCTGGGTGTGAGCGGCCGCCATTTGCGCCGCATCTTCGAGGCGCAGTTCGGCGTCTCGCCGCTGCAATACCTGCAGACGCGCCGCCTGCTGACGGCCAAGCAGCTGCTGGCCGATACCGACCTGCCGATCACCCAGATTGCGCTCGCGAGCGGCTACGCGAGCGTGCGGCGTTTCAACGCAGCGTTTGTCGAGCACTACGGGCTGAACCCGACACAGCTGCGGCGCGAAGGAGGCTCGCGTTCGGACCAGGGCATGGCCATCAAGCTCGGCTACCGGCCGCCATACGACGTGGGAGCCATGCTCGGCTTTTTCCGCCAGCGGCAGCTCCAAGCTATTGAATGGGTCGCTGATGACGCAGGCAGTCCCGGCATCAGCAGGACCTTGCGCATCGAATCGAGGGGCCAGTCCCAGGCCGGCTGGCTGAAGGCCGAGTTTGACGTGGAGCGCAGCCAGGTCGTGCTGCGCGTGAGCGACTCCTTGCGCGAGCTGCTGCCGCTGGTGATCCGCCGGCTGCGGGCCATGCTCGACCTCGACGCCGACCCGAAGGCGATCAACAGCGTGCTGCACGCCAGCTTTCCGGAGGGCGACGGACTGCGCGTGCCCGGCGCGATGGATGGCTACGAGCTGGCCGTGCGGGCCGTGCTGGGCCAGCAGATCACGGTGGCGGCGGCCCGCACGCTGGCCCAGCGCATGGTCGATCGCTTCGGCGAGCCGATACAGACACCCTTTTCGCAACTGACCCGGCTGTTTCCTGCGCCGGCCGTACTGGCCCAGGCCGGCGGCGATGCCCTGGGCCAGCTCGGCATCGTCAAACAGCGGCAAGCCGCCATCGTGGCGATCGCACAAGCCGTCGCTGAGAAGCGGCTGCAGCTGCATGGCGGCGCCGAGGTCCATGCGACCGTCGTGGCGTTGAAAGAGCTGCCCGGCATCGGCGACTGGACGGCACAGTACATCGCGATGCGGGCCCTGCGCTGGCCCGATGCGTTTCCAGCTGGCGACGTGGCGCTGCACAAGGCGCTGGGCGTCGTGGATTCGAAGCAGCCGGCCCAGGCGGCCGAGGCGGCATCGCTGGCCTGGAAACCCTGGCGCAGCTATGCCGTGATCCGGGCCTGGAATTCGGGGCCGGCACCGGAGACTACAAAATTGATAGCAGCCAACGACCATTCCACAAGGACCAAGAGGTGATTTCATGAAGTTCGATGCGTCCATCGTGCAGTCCAGGTTAGCCAGCCCCTTGGGGTCCATCATCCTGGCGGCCTCCGACAAGGGTCTGGCCGGCCTCTGGTTCGAAGGCCACAAGCACCTGCCCGAACAAGCGGCCGGGCCCTCGGCCTGGCCGGTCGATCCAGAGCATCCCGTTTTGGTCGAGGCGAGCCGCCAGCTCAAGGAGTACTTCGCCGGTCTGCGAACCACCTTCGAGCTGCCGCTGGATCTGCAGGGCGGCACGGCGTTCCAGCGCTCGGTCTGGCGGGCGCTGCTGACCATTCCCAGCGGCGCCACCACCAGCTACGGCGCCTTGAGTTCGCGCATCGGCCGCCCCGCGGCTGTGCGGGCCGTCGGTGCAGCGGTCGGCCGCAACCCGGTGGGCATTGTCGTGCCCTGCCACCGCGTTGTGGGGACCGATGGCTCGCTGACCGGCTACGCCGGCGGGCTCGATCGCAAGACGGCATTGCTGCAGCTCGAAGGCGCGCTGACATGAGCGCCGTCACCAGCACCGCAGGCGCCGCTTCACACCCCTGGGTTGGCGAGTTCGTCATTCTGGCCGCCCTGTGGGGCTCCTCGTTTCTGTTCATGCGCCTGGGGGCGACGGAGTTCGGCGCCCTGCCGACAGCCGCGCTGCGCGTGGGCATCGCGGCCGCCTTTTTGCTGCCGATTCTGCTCTGGCGGGGCCAGTGGGCCAGCCTGCGGCGCAACGCCGGCCCCATCCTGCTGGTCGGGCTGCTGAACTCGGGCATTCCGTTCGCGCTGTACTCCTATGCGGTGCTCTCCATCACCACGGGCCTGACCTCCATCCTCAACGCCACCGTGCCGCTGTTCGGCGCCATCGTGGCCTGGCTCTGGCTCCGGGACCGGCCCAATGCCTCGCGCGCCCTGGGCCTGGCCATAGGCTTTGTCGGGGTCACCCTGCTGGCGTGGGACAAGGCCGGCTTCAAACCCGGCGGTTCGGGCTGGGCCGAGGCCTGGGCGCCGAGCTTGGCGATCGGGGCCTGCCTGCTCGCCACGCTGTGCTATGGCATCTCGGCCAGCTTCGCCAAGCGCTATCTGTCGGGCGTTCCTCCGCTGGCCACCGCCACCGGCAGCCAGCTCGGCGCCACCCTGGGCCTGGCGGGCCCCGCCCTCTGGTTCTGGCCCGCCCAGATGCCCGGGCCGACCGCCTGGGGCGCCATCGTGGCCGTGGCGGTTCTGTGCACCGGCATCGCCTACATCCTGTACTTCCGGCTGATCGAGCATGCCGGGCCAGCCCGGGCTCTGGCCGTGACCTTTGTGGTCCCGGTGTTCGCCGTGGTCTACGGTGTGGCGTTCCTGGGCGAGAGCCTGACCGGCTGGATGATGGTGTGCGGCCTGGTGATCGGCTGCGGAACGGCGCTGGCGACGGGACTGCTTCGACTGCAACCATGAGCTCGGCGCGCAAGATCAAGCTGAAGCTGCCCAAGCCGCGCAACCCGCTGGTGGCGCCGGCCAAGCGGCGCAAGGCGGGCTCGCACCGCAAGTCGTCCTCGGCCGTGCGGCGCTCGGAAAAGATCGCGCTCAAGAAACAGTTGCGCGGGCCCCAAGCCGGTTGAACGAGCGCGACTGAATCGCGCCGGGGCCCTCAGGCCGGCGCCAGCAAGCCATCCACCATCGCACGCATGCGCCGCCAGTGCGAGCCCTCCCAGAACACGCGATGGCACACATCGCAGACGCTGAAGCGCTCGTAGCGCTCACGCACGCTAGTGGGCAGCATAGCCGCGACCCGATGCTTGTCGATCGCATGCAAGGGCGCATTGCAATACAGGCACAGCGTGAACGGCCGTGCGCTGCGTGCCAGGTCGAGCCGGTCGAAAATTTCGCGCAACTGCTGAGCCGATCGCAGGGCGTGCACATAGCAGCCATGGGTGATGGTACGGCGCTTGAGCAGCTCGCGGTCGCGCGTCAGCACGATGCGTCCCTGAGCGCTGGCGATGCGCTCGATCTCCTCGTCGCGATAGTGGTTGTCGTACAGGGTATCGAAGCCGGTCATGCGCAGCAGGTGGGCCAGCCCGCCCAGATGCGCGTCGGCGACGAAGCGCGTCACGCGCAGGGCCCGGCCACGCACGCGCAGCAGCGGCGTGACATCGAGCGCTTCGAACTTCGGGTAGACGGCCAAGCGGTCGCCCTCGCGCAGCAGGCGTTCAAAGCCGACCGACTCGCCGTTGACCAGCACCAGTTCGACCTCGGTGTGCGGCACGCCCAGCGCTTCGATCATGTGCTTGGTGGTCGCCGCCCGCGCACAGGGACAAGCGAACTCACGCCCGCGCCGCTCGGGGGCGAGAAATTGATTGAGCTCCTCGTAGAAGCGAAAGCTTGCCGTGACCATCACCACAGCCTCAAAGGCCACAGGAGGTGCACGACCAGCGGCGAGTAAGCTTTCAGCCAGCGATTGCCTTCGGCCTCACCAAACGCAGCGAGGCCGGCGGCAGGTGCGAGCGCCGAAGCGGCGCCCGACTCAGTGCAGCGGGGCCCTGCAAAAGCGCCCGTGCTGCTGCGAGCTCATCAACGCATGGAACTGATCGTGCGACATGCGCAGCAGGCGCTCGTGATCGCCGCCTTCCATGTACACGACGTCGCTGGCTTCGAGTTCATCGTCGACGATGGTCTCGATGCCCCAGGCCATGCCGACCGGGGGTACCGCACCGAGATCGCAGTCCGCGAACAGCATCGCGATGCGGCTTTCATCGGCGAGCCTGAGTTCCTTGCGGCCCAGCATGCGGGCGAGTTCGCCCACCATGACGGTCTTGTCGGCCGGGACGACGGCCATCA
>JBOHHM010000130.1:0-26252 GCA_050725495.1 Burkholderiaceae bacterium
GCTATGGGTCGGGGCCTACCACCTCGCCGACTCGATGCAGGCGCTTTGCGTGTTCGTGCTGCGCTGCTACCGCGTCACAGTCGCACCGCTGCTGGTGTATTGCGTGTTGCTGTGGGGCCTTGGCTTGGCAGGTGGCTATGGGCTCGCCTACCGGGGGCTGGGGCCGCTGGCCGCCCAAGCCACGCCTGCCGCCTTCTGGGCCACCAGCGCCGTGGCCTTGGCGCTGACGGCGTTTATTTTTGTGGCACTGCTGCGGCGGGCCGTGCGGCAGCCAGCGCCTGGCCATGAACAGGCGCCGCACCGGCAGCGAATCTGAACCGGCTTGCCGGAAACACCGCCGCGAACCGGGAACCCACGCCTGGCGTGCTGTCGATGCACAGTTCGGCGCCGTGGCGCTGCAGCACATGCTTGACGATGGCCAGCCCGAGGCCGGTGCCGCCGGTTTCACGCGAACGGCTGCGGTCCACGCGGTAAAAGCGCTCGGTCAGGCGCGAAATGTGTTCCGGTGCAATGCCCGGCCCCGAGTCCTTCACGGAGAATTCAGCCCGCCCATCGGGCAGCACCTGCCACTGCACCTCGATCAGGCCTCCAGCCGGCGTGTAGCGTATGGCATTGCTGACCAGGTTGGACATGGCACTGTGCAACTCGCTTTGGGAGCCGGCGATCTCGCCCAGGCTACCCGGATGCCGCAGGGCCTCGAACCGCAGGTCGTGACCCCTGGCATGGACGGGGGTCAACACAGACGACAGCGCGCGCCCCTCCTGCTCGCACTGAACCATCAGCGCCTGCACCGAAGTCCACTCGGCAAGGCCCGGAGGCGGACTGCCTTCGAGCCTGGACAAGGTCAGCAGGTCATTGACCAGGGTCTGCATGCGGCTGGACTGCTGCGCCATCATCTCCAAATAGCGCCCTCGCTCCTGGTCGTCGAGCGGCAGCGTCTGCAGCGTCTCTACGAAACCGGCCAGCACGGTCAACGGAGTGCGTATCTCGTGCGAAACATTGGCGACGAAGTCGCGCCGCATGGCCTCGGCCTGTTCCAGCGCGGTCACATCGCTGGACAGCAGCAGCTTGCGTCCTTCGCCATAGGGGTGCAAATTCACCGACAGCTTGACCGGCCGCGCCGGCGTGCTGCCACGTCCCGTCATGACGATGCCGTGCGAATAGTCACGACCTGCATAGTAGGCTGCAAAAGTCGGATCGCGCACCAGGTTGCCTATGAGCTGCAGCATGTCGCGCTGCGCGTCAAAACCCAGTTGGTCGGCCGCCATCTGGTTGCACCACTCGATGCGGCCTTGCGCGTCCAGCAGCACCACCCCATTGGGCGAGGCCTGTATGGCCGCCAGGAACTCCTGCAAGCGGATTTGACTTTCCTGTATTTGCTGCTCCCGGTTGCGAAGCAGCCGCCGCGTCCGATCCGCAATTTCACCCCACAAGCCCCGCATGGCGGGTGCATTGGCCGACTCGCCGTGGCGCAACCACTGCAAAATCCGCGTTCCCCGCCACAGGTCCAGAAGAAACCAGAGCAGACCGGCAGCCACCACGCCGGCCAGAGCCCCCCCAGGCATGGGCCAGCCACCAGCCCAAAAGACCGCCAGCGAGCTGGCAGACGAAAAAACTCAAGAAACGCAAGGCCATGCCGTGATTGTGCGCGCGTGACAGCGAGCCGGAGTCCGTCTTAGGCCTGCGCCGTGATCCGGGCTTGTGAGGTCAGGCGGTAACCCGCGCCGCGCACGGTTTCCACCATCGCACCGGCAGCACCCAAGGCCTCGCGCAAGCGCTTGACGTGCACATCGACGGTCCGCTCCTCGATGAACACATGGTCGCCCCAGACCTTGTCCAGCAGCTGGGAGCGGCTGTGCACCCGCTCGGGATGCTTCATCATGTAGTTCAGCAGCTTGAACTCGGTGGGCCCGATCTTCAGCGCCTGGCCCTGCCAGGAAACGCGATGGGTAGAGGCATCCAGCAGCAGCTCGCCAATGCTCACGCTGTCGCTCACCTGCTCGGGCGCGCGGCGACGCAGCACGGCGCGGATGCGAGCCAGCATTTCCTGGGTGGAAAACGGCTTGGTGATGTAGTCGTCGGCGCCGGCATCGAGCCCGGCCACCTTGTCGGGCTCGTCACCGCGGGCCGTGAGCATCAGAATGGGAATGCCCTTGGTGCGCGCATCCGCGCGCCATTTGCGCGCCAGCACCACCCCGCTTTGCCCCGGCAGCATCCAGTCCAGCAAAATCACATCGGGCAGCACGGCGTCGAGCTCGCGCTGGGCGGACGCACCGTCTTCGGCCCAGATCGGCTGGAAGCCGTTGTGCCGCAGATTGACCGCGATCAGTTCGGCAATCGCTGGCTCGTCTTCGACAACCAGAACGCGCGGCTGATTCTTCATTGGCCCTCCCGCCGGGCCGCCCCAAGGGAGGGCCGTGCCCCCTCGGGGGGCAGCGATGACACGAAGTGCAGAGCGTGGGGGTTCATTTGACCACTGACTCGATTTGCTCCATCGTCGTGTGACGCACGTCAGCGCCCTTGACGATGTAGATGATGAATTCCGCGATGTTCTTCGCATGGTCGCCGATGCGCTCGATCGCCTTGGCCAGAAACAGCAGGTCCAGGCTGGCCGAGATGGTGCGCGGGTCTTCCATCATGTAGGTGATGAGCTTGCGCACGAAGCCGTCGAACTCCTTGTCGATCAAATCATCCTCCTTGAGGATGGAGACCGCCACCGCCGTGTCGAGTCGGGCAAATGCATCGAGCGCCTTGCGCAGCAGGCCCGAAGCCAGCTCGGCAGCGACGCGCAGCTCCGACGACGGCAGTGCGCGCGCCGAGCCGCTTTCGATGATGGACTTGACCATGCGCGCGATCTTCGCGGCCTCGTCGCCCACGCGCTCCAGATTGGCCGTGGTCTTGGAGATGGCAATCAGCAAGCGCAGGTCGCGCGCCGTCGGTTGGCGCCGCGCGATGATGGAAGACAGCTCGCGGTCGATCTCGATTTCCATGGCGTTGACGCGGGCCTCGATCTCGATCACCTGGTCCGCCGCTTCGGCGCTGAATTGTGACAGCGCATAAATGGCCTGACGAATCTGGGACTCGACCAGGCCGCCGAGCTCCATCACGCGCGAGGACACGCCGTTGAGTTCGCTGTCGAACTGGGTGGAAAGATGTTTGTCGGGCATGGTGTGCTCCTTATCCAAATCGGCCCGTGATGTAGTCTTCGGTCTCTTTGCGCCTGGGTTTGAAGAACAGCTGTTCGGTGGCGCCGAATTCCACCAGGTCGCCCAGGTACATGTAGGCCGTGTAGTCGCTGCAGCGCGCGGCCTGCTGCATGTTGTGCGTCACGATCACCACCGTGTAGTCGCTCTTGAGTTCGGCAATCAACTCCTCGATCTTGGCCGTGGAAATCGGGTCGAGCGCGGAGCAAGGCTCGTCGAGCAGCAGCACCTCGGGCTTGATCGCAATGCCGCGCGCAATGCACAGGCGCTGCTGCTGGCCGCCGGACAGGCTGGCGCCGCTCTGCTTGAGCTTGTCCTTCACCTCGGTCCACAGTGCGGCCTTGCGCAAAGCCCATTCGACACGCTCCTCCATGTCAGTGGCATGGAGGTTTTCGAACAGTTTGACACCGAACGCGATGTTGTCGTAAATCGACATCGGGAACGGCGTGGGTTTCTGGAACACCATGCCGACCTTGGCGCGCAGCAGGGCGACGTCCTGTTTGGACTTCAGAAGGTTCTCGCCATCGAGCACGATCTGGCCTTCGGCCCGCTGCTCAGGATAGAGTTCGTACATGCGGTTGAAGATCCTCAGCAAGGTGGACTTGCCGCAACCCGACGGCCCGATGAAGGCCGTGACCTTTTTTTCCGGAATTTCCAGGTTGATGCCCTTGAGGGCGTGGAACTTGCCGTAGTAGAAGTTCAGGTTCTTCACCGAGATCTTCGATTTTTCGTTCTGCATGGTGATGGTATCCATCGCTAACCTTGGTTGGGTGGGTAGACAGAGCTGCAATCAGCTCTTGTGGCGCGTCAGCACGCGGGCCAGGATGTTCAGGCCCAGCACGGCCATGGTGATCAGGAACACGCCGGCCCAGGCCAGCTGCTGCCAGTTTTCATAGGGACTCATGGCGAACTTGTAGATGGTCACCGGCAGGCTGGCCATCGGCTCGCCCAGATTGGAGGTCCAGAACTGGTTGTTCAGTGCGGTGAACAGCAGCGGCGCGGTTTCGCCAGAAATGCGGGCCAGGGCCAGCAACACACCGGTGACCACTCCGGCGCGGGCCGCCCTGAGCGTGATGCTGGTGATCACCTTCCACTTCGGAGCGCCCAGCGCATAGGCCGCTTCGCGCAGGCCCGGCGGGACCAACTGCAGCATGTTCTCCGTGGTCCGGATCACCACGGGAATCACGATCAGCGCCAGCGCCATCACGCCGGCCCAGCCGGAAAATGATTTGAAACGGGCCACCACCACAAAGTACACGAACAGGCCGATCACGATGGATGGCGCCGACAGCAGAATGTCGTTCACAAACCGGGTGAGCGAGGCCAGCCAGCCCTTGGGATCGTACTCGGCCAGGTAGATCCCCGCCATGATCCCGATGGGCGTGCCCACGAAGGTGGCCAGCATCACCATCAGGAAGGAGCCGTACAGGGCGTTGGCAATTCCCCCTGCCTCGTTGGGCGGCGGGGTCATCTGGGTGAATGTGGCCAGCGCCAGCCCGCCGATGCCCAGGCGCACCGTTTCCCACAGGATCCAGAACAGCCAGAACAGGCCAAAGGCCATGGCCGCCAGCGACAGGGCCAGGGCGATCCGGTTGACGCGCTTGCGGTGCGCGAATTTGGCCAGGCGGTCATTGGGCAGCGCGGCACTCATGACTTGGCTCCTTCACGCTTCTTGAGTTGTGACAGCAGCAATTTGGACAGCGCCAGCACCACGAACGTGATGAAGAACAGCACCAGTCCCAGATAGATCAGCGAGGCCTGATGCAAGCCGCTGGCCGCTTCGGCAAACTCGTTGGCCAGCGCCGAGGTGATGCTGTTGGCGGCTTCAAACACGCTGAGCGAGTCGAGCTGGTTCATGTTGCCGATGACAAAGGTCACGGCCATGGTTTCCCCCAGCGCACGCCCGAGACCGAGCATGATGCCGCCGACCACGCCGGTCTTGGTGTAAGGCAGCACCACCTTGAAGACGACTTCCCAGGTGGTGGCGCCCAGACCATAGGCCGATTCCTTCAGCAGCACGGGCGTCACCTCGAACACGTCGCGCATGACCGAGGCGATGAACGGGATCACCATGATGGCCAGGATGATGCCGGCCGACAAAATGCCAATGCCGACCGGTGGCCCGGCAAACAGGGTTCCCAGGTAGGGCACGTTGCCCAGCAGGGCTTGCAGCGGCTGCTGCACATAGGTGGCCAGAATGGGGCCGAACACCAGCAAGCCCCACATGCCATAGACGATGGAAGGCACGGCCGCCAGCAGTTCAATCGCCGTTCCCAGCGGCCGCTTGAGCCAGGCAGGTGACAACTCGGTGAGGAACAGCGCGATCCCGAAGCTCACCGGCACCGCAATCAGCAAGGCGATCAAGGAGGTGGCCAGCGTCCCGTAAATCATGACCAGGCCGCCGAAGTCTTCCTGCACGGGATCCCAGACACTGCGGGCTAGGAAACCCACGCCGTATTTCTCGATGGCGGGCCAGGCCCCCACCACCAGCGACAGCAGAATGCCCAGGAGCAGCCCCATGGTCAGCAAGGCCGCGCCCTTGGCAGTCCAGGCAAACAGACGGTCGACCAGCGGGCCCGTGCGGGCCGACTTGACAGCAGGGGGATTGGTCATGGCGAGCTCGGGCGCCTTGGCCGAAAGCTCAAAGGGCGCCTTGTTCGCCGGAAGTGTAGAGGACACGTGGGTAAGCCCTGTGATGCAACGCTGGTGCCGAACCGCTTACTTGTACGCCACGGCCTTGCCGGACGAGTCCTTGATCTCGCCCCAGGCCTTCTCGATGGCAGCCTTCACGCTGGCGGGCATGGGCACATAATCCAGGTCGTCGGCGGTTTTGTCGCCGTTCTTGTAGGCCCAGTCGAAAAACTTGAGCGTGGCGGCGGCCTGCGCCGGCTTGTCCTGGCTCTTGTGCATCAGGATGAAGGTCGCGCCGGTGATGGGCCAGGACTCCTTGCCCGGCTGGTTGGTCAGGATTTGGTAGAAGCTCTTGGACCAGTCCGCGCCGGCCGCAGCGGCCTTGAACGCTATGTCGTCGGGCGACACAAAGCTGCCAGCGGCATTCTGCATCTGGGCATAGATCATCTTGTTTTGCTTGACGTAGGCATATTCGACATAGCCAATCGAGTTGGGCAGGCGGCCGACAAACGCGGCCACGCCTTCATTGCCCTTGCCGCCGGCGCCGGCCGGCCAGTTCACGGCCGTGCCCTCACCGACCTTGGCCTTCCATTCGGCGTTCACCTTGCTCAGGTAGTTGGTGAAAATAAAGGTGGTGCCTGAACCGTCGGCGCGGCGAACCGGCGCAATCGCAGCGTCGGGCAGAGCAAGCGAGGGGTTCAGCGCCTTGATCGCGGCGTCATTCCAGTGGGTGATCTTGCCAAGGTAAATGTCGCCGAGCACCTGGCCATTGAGCTTGAGCGCACCGGGTGCGATGCCCTTGACGTTAATGACCGGCACGACGCCGCCGATCACGGTGGGGAACTGCATTTGCCCCTTCTTGACGAGCTCGTCGTCTTTCAAAGGCATGTCGGACGCACCGAAATCCACGGTTTTGGCATCGATCTGGCGAATCCCGGCACCCGAACCGACCGACTGGTAATTGATCTTGGCGCCCGTGGCCTTGTTGTAATCGGCCGCCCATTTGGCATACAGCGGCGCCGGGAAGGTCGCGCCCGCACCCGTCACATCCTGAGCGCTCGCCGGCGCGCTGCAGGCCAGCGTGGCTGCGGCCAGGCTGAACAGGACGGCATGGAATTTCGTTGTCATCGGAACACCTTTTCGGTTGATTGCGGATGAGCCGACTCTAAGAAGCTTGTGTGACACAAATATGACATGTTCGCGTACCGAAATCGGGTTTTCGCAGGAGAAAGCAGTGTCACAAGACGTTCACGTCAACGTCATATTTCCGTCATGGAACCATCCTACGCTCTGCCCTGTTTCAATCCGGAGAAAACCACGATGCTGAACCGCCGTTTCATGTTCATTGTTGCCGCCACGGCCGTCATGGCCGGCTGCGCGACCCAGCCCACCCCCGTTTCGGTGGCCGACACCATCGCCGCCACCCCCTCGCTCAGCACCCTGAACGGCCTGGTGATCCAGGCCGGCCTGGGCGACACGCTCAAGAGCACCGGCCCCTTCACCGTGTTCGCTCCGACCAATGAAGCCTTCAAAGCCGTTCCCGCCAAGACCATGGACGAGCTGGCCAAGGATCCGGCCAAGCTCAAGGCCGTGCTGACCTACCACGTCGTGCCGGCCAAGCTCATGGCCGCCGAGGTCAAGAACGGCAACGCCAAGACCGCCAACGGCGCCAACCTGGCCCTGTCCAAGGCCGGCGACTTCATGACTGTGGAAGACGCCATGGTGCAAACGGCCGACATCGCCGCCACCAACGGCGTGGTGCACACGGTGGACCGCGTGTTGATGCCGCCGGTGCGCCACTGAGCCATCCCGGCCAGCGGTTTTGGGCCCTTGTCCAGGGCCTTTTGCGGCTCCAGCCCACATGGGCGCTTCGCGAGACGCGATAACAATAATAGCAACAGGGTGGGTCCGCCCTCAGTCAGGGCAGCCCCCCAGCAGAGGACAGCATGAAGCAGCCTTATCCCCCCCTGAGCCGCCGCCAGGCGCTGCAATCGGCTTCGGCGCTGGTGGTCGGCACGAGCGCCGCCGCCTGGGCTCAGCCAGGCAAACCGGCCAACGGTACACGCAACCTGATGGTGGCGCAAATCGTGGACATCTCGCCCGTGCAACAGGATGTTGCCAAGGATTTCCTGATCGGCTCGCGCGCCGCCTGGCAAGACATCAACTCGCGCGGCGGGCTGCGCGGGCGGCCGGTCCAGCATGTGGCGATTGAAGTGGACAGCACCCCCGCGAGCCTGCGTGCCGCACTGCAAACGCTCAAGGACAACCCGTCTTGCATCGTGCTGTCCGGCACGGCCGGCGACCCGGTCGCCAACCACGTCGTGGCGCAGCTGCGTCAGGACAACATGGCCCTGGCCCATGTCGCGCCCTGGTTGCAGAACTCCAGTGCCGAGGTCGATGACCGCACCTTCCCGATCTTCGCGGCGCGCCAGGAGCAGATCAGCCATGCGCTGAAGTCGCTCACGGTAATGGGCGTGCAAGAAATCGGTGCGGTCTACGCCTCGGCCCAGGAGCACACGCTGTACCGTGAGGACCTGGAGTCCATCGCCGCCAAACTCAAGCTCAGGCTGCAGTCGTTCACCGCCAACGGCGACCTGGTCCGACTCGGCCAACGGCTGACGCCGGGAACGCCCGCCATCCTGCTGTTCGTGGGCGGCACGCCGGAGCTCGTGCAATTCACCCAGGGCCTGGAAAAACAGCAGCGCCAGCGCTACATCGTGGCGCTGGCCGATGTCAACCTGCAGACCATGGCGCAAATGGGTGCCGCGCGCAACACGCCGGTCATCGCCATGCAAGCCGTGCCCATGGTCACGGCCAGCCTGCCCGTGGTGCGCGCTTACCGCGACACCCTGGCCCGCCTGTTCGACGAGCCGCCAACGCCGCTGAGTCTGGCCGGCTTCATTGCCGCGCGCTACACCTTCGAGGTGCTGCGCGAGGTCGATGGCCCACTGACCCGTCAAAGCGCGCTCGCAGCATTCCAGCGCCGCGCCGACGTCGACGTGGGCGGTTTCCGGGTGAGCTTCAACACCCTTCGTCGCAGCGCCACCTATGTGACGCAAAGCATGCTCACGGTCGATGGCCGCGTGCTCGGCTGATGCCTTGCAGCCAGGCCGGAGTTCGACGATGCGCCTGCCCCGTGAATGCTATGCTGATCGCGTCTCCAACATTTCAGTCATGCAAAACGGAACACTGCTGGCCGCTGTGGACTTGGGATCCAACAGCTTTCGCCTCGAAATCGGCCGCCTGGAGCACGGGCACATCCACCGCACCGAGTACCTGAAGGAGACCGTGCGCCAGGGCAACGGCCTCGACGCCCGGCGCAACCTGACGCTTGACGCCATGCAGCGCGGCTGGGACTGCCTGGCGCGCTTTGGCGAACGACTGGCCGGCTTCAAGAAAGGGCAGGTCCGCGCAGTCGCCACGCAAACCCTGCGCGAGGCGCTCAACCGCGACGAGTTTCTGGTGCGGGCCCACCAGGTGCTCGGGTTCCCGATCGACGTGATCTCGGGCCGCGAGGAAGCGCGCCTGATCTACCAGGGCGTCTCCCACCTGCTGCCGCAGTCCGATGAGCGACGACTGGTGGTGGACATCGGGGGCCGCTCGACCGAGCTGATTCTGGGTCAGGCGTTCGATGCCCGCGCGATGGAGTCGTTCCGCGTGGGCAGCGTGGCCTGGTCCACCCAGTACTTTGCCGACGGACAATTGACCGAACGCGCGTTCCAGATGGCCGACATCGCCGCCAAGGCCGTGCTCGACGAAGCCCTGCAAGTCTACCGCCCCGATAGCTGGGACGTGGCCTATGGCTCCTCGGGCACGGTGGGCGCGGTCGTCGACGTGCTCGCCGTTGCGGGCTGGCCCGCAGGCGTCGTCACGCGCGAGGGCCTGGACTGGCTGCTGGACAAGCTGCTGAAGGCGCAGAACGCAGACCGCCTGCGCCTGGAAGGCTTGAAGGACGATCGGCGGGCCGTCATGGGCGGCGGCCTCAGTGTGCTCAGGGCGGCCTTCGATCTGCTGGACATCGAGCAGATGTACGCGGCCCAGGGGGCGCTGCGCCATGGCGTGCTGTACGACCTGCTGGACCGGGAAGAGGACCTGACCGATCTGCGCTCGGCCACCGTACAACGCCTGGCCGACAAGTTCGGCGTCGACGCGGCGCAGGCGCAGCGCGTGGGCAAGGTCGCTCGCCACCTGTTCCATCAGGTGCGCAGCGGCGCACCGGCCGCCGAGACCGGCCGTTACCGGCGCAAGCTCGACTGGGCGACCCAGTTGCACGAGATCGGCTGCCAGATCTCGCACAGCGACTACCACAAGCACGGCGCCTATATTCTGGACAACGCCGACGCCCCGGGCTTTGCCCTGCCCGAGCTGCACCGGCTCGGCCAGCTGGTCCTGGGCCATCGCGGCAAGCTGCGCAAGCTCGAAGTCGACCTCCATGACCAGGTGTTCGTGCAGCAGCTGCTGAGCCTGAGACTGGCGGTCATCCTGTGCCACGCGCGCCGCGACCCGGACCTCAAGGGACTGCAGCTCGAGTGCGCATCCTTGCCTGATCGCCGCTTTATTCTGGGCTGTCGCGCCGGCTGGTCCGACGCCTTCCCGCAGTCGGCCCATTTGCTGCGCGAGGAAGTGCTGGCCTGGCAAAAGACGCCGTGGCGCCTGCAGCTGTCTGGCGATTGATTCCCAGCCGCGACGCAGACCCAGGGATGACCCATTCCACAAAACGGTATAAACTGTATATACCGTTTTAAGAGGATCCGCTCATGGCAACCACCAAACAAGCCGCAGCCCGTAAAATTGCTGCGCCCGCTACAAACACCAAGGCTGCGACCAAGCCTGCCGAGCCAGTCGCCTCTGCGCCGAAAGCTCCTCGGGCCGCAGCTGCAGCCCCCAAACCCGCTAAAACCCCCAAAACCGCGAAAGGCGACAAAGCGGTCAAGGCCAAGAAGCCCAAGCTGGTGCGTGACAGCTTCACCATCCCGAAGCCCGAGTACAGCGTGCTCGATGAACTGAAGCAGCGTGCCACCCAACTGGCCCGCCCCGCCAAAAAAAGCGAAGTGCTGCGCGCTGGCATCAAGGCGTTGGCCGCCCTGCCCGACGCGGCATTTTTGGCGGCATTGGCAACGGTGCCGACCATCAAGACCGGCCGCCCCAAGCTCGCCAAAGCCTGATCGGGGTGATCCGTCCTTTCCGCGCCAATTGGTACGCTTTCGAGTGATTGGCTCCATCAGCCACGGCGTACCGTGAACGCTGCGCAAAATTGCCGGGCTCGCATGAACTCGTCGCCGTGCAGGTAGATCGTGGTCGTGGAGACCGAGGCGTCTTGGTTCTTCGCACCGTGACGATTCCGGCACGCCAGTCGATGTCGTCAATTGCGAGCGTGGCGACCTCGCTGCGTCGCAAGCCGAGGTCCAGAGCGCAGCGCACGATGGCATCAGCGCGGCGCGATGTCATCTCGGCCTTTCTTGCCCGACAACGACGCCGCGCAAGAATTCCAGAAGCCCACCGTCCGCTTCGAGCTTGGCAGCAAGCGCAACCGCTTGCATGAGATCACGTGTCGCCCCGATGCTCGTCTGCAGGTTCGTAGCCTGCTGGTACCAGCGTTGGGTACGCCGTTTGGGTAAAAGGGGTTGTAGTGCTTCGATGCCGTAGCGCATCCGCTTGGCGAGAATGCGAACACGGTGCTGACTTTCGGGTGTGCCGCGATCCCTCAGGGCGACCTGCAACTGGTCATGCAGGCGGACAGTGCGGCGCCTGGCCCAGCGGCGCAGGGACACTTTCAGGTCAGCCCTTGCACTGCCCGGCCCATTCAGCGCAGACAACTCTTCCAGCCATTGCGTGGACGCAAGCAGCGTCGCACCGACCGCGGGCTCCTCGAGCGCGTATCGGACGGCTTTGCGCTGGAGGTTGGCGGCGTCCATCAGGGCCTGGGCCATCGCCTGCCACTTTTCTTCCCGCCGGACGTCCCCTGCCATGTACGCATCAGCGAACGGCGGGAGCGTCTCGGTCCGAGCTACATCGAGGTCCCGCAGTTCGCCCAGGAAATTCAGAACCGGTTGCAGTGACTGCCAGGACGGCACCGCCTCGACCGCAAGGGCTCGCTTGAAAAGTCGCCCTGCACTTCTGAAGCGTCGCCAACCGACCCGGGCCTGGTGCACCACCTCAGGGTCATCGGAGGTACGCAACGTGTTCAGGTTGGCGGTGACCTGGCAGAACATTTCGAGGAGCACGCGCCGCGCGGCCTCGGACAATGGCATGTCGGATGTCAGCGACGGCGGCTGGGCGCGCCTTGGCACATGCAGGCAATCCTGCGCCAAGGCGTAGCCACGCTCCGCTTTGCTCATGTTCTCCGGCATCACCGCGATGGTGCGTGCGATCTGTTGGGCGATGTCGAACAGCACTGAGGGCTGACCCGTTAGTAGTTCGATCTCCAACTCGCAAATGGGGGCGCTCTTGTCGCCGGCCGCTATTTGTCCGACGTCTAGCGACACCTCGACGACGCTGCCATCGCGCCTGCGCACTGACCAGCTTGTCCGGTCAAAGGTTGTCACAAAGCACGCAGCCAGCGCCCGAAACACGGTCCCGTCAGCATCGAAACCTGACCACGGCGTGGCTTGAAGAGCCTGCAACGCCAACTCGGCGCCGGGCACGGACGCTTCCCATTCGCCACGCTGGCTCAACGCCGAGTCGCTACCGCCGCCCATCTTGAGGGTCTGCAGCCACTCCGGCTTCGCGTCGCTGCCAATGCGCCGTATTCGCAACGCGACGCGCTCTCGGCGCAAGATCTGTTCGGGTGTGTCGTAGTAGACGTTGTGCAAATGCAGGTGCGTCACCTTGCGACGTGTCAACAGGGGCGTCCGGGCCAGTCGCCTTTCCAAACTCGACGGATCGGACGCTGGCAGCGCAAGCTTGAGTTCAATTTCTTCCGGACGGCGGATGAGTGCATCTGACTTCATAGGATTCAACCGCGAGCTTTGATCTTCCACGAAGTCGGTAACTCAAGGTGACGGAAGTTGGATGTTTTGATGCTTCCGAAGTCGTTAAGGACTGCCCGGATGAACATGCGTACGATGGCCTCTCAAGAAAACGCCGGGCCGCCCCAAGTTTTCTTGCACCCCCTCGGGGGGCCTGACGCGAAGCGGCAGGGCTGGGGGCGCTCAATAGCGCCCCAAGGTCCAACCCACCTGCTTCGAGAAGCTGCCCTAGTTGCTCCAAGCAACCAGCGGCTACGTATTTCAAGACGCGGCGTAGCCGAGTATGCTCTCAAAGGACGCTGTTGGTTCATGCCCGGAACAGACTTCTCCGACGCCATATGAAACTTATTACCTGGAATATCCAATGGGGGCGCGGGGCCGATGGCAGGGTGGATCTCGATCGGATCGTGTCCCATGCAAGGCGACTGGCGGATTTCGAAGTGCTGTGCCTTCAGGAGGTGTCGGCCGGTTACCCCGAACTGCCGGGCTGCGACGGTAGCGACCAGTTCCAGGGCCTCGCCGACCGTCTGCCGGGCTATACAGCGATCGGCGGCGTGGCCACGGACACACCCCATCCCGCTGGCGGCCGGCGCACCTTCGGCAACATGATTCTTTCGCGCCTTCCCGTGCTACAGGTATTCCGCCATCTGTTGCCCTGGCCGGCCGATCCGGGCGTGCCCAGCATGCAACGGGTCGCCCTGGAAGCCACGCTCGACACGCCGCTGGGCCTGGTTCGCGTGACGACCACCCATCTCGAATACTATTCCAGCCGACAACGCGCGGCCCAAGTAGATCGGCTGCGCGAGTTGCATCAGGAAGCTAACGCCCAAGCGGGTAGCCCGCGACCAGGCGACGTATCGGAAGGGCCGTTCTTCTTTGTGCCACGTGCTGCTGCATCGATCCTGACCGGCGACTTCAATTGTCCGCCCGAGTCCTCCGAACGGACGCGCCTGCTCGCCGCGATGGACGATGCCGCTCCACCTTACCGGGATGCGTGGGAAATCGCCCAGCCCGGTCAGCCACACGCCCCGACAGTGGGCATTCACGACAAGGAACAATGGCCAGGTCCGCCCTTCACCTACGACTTCATCTTCGTTAGCGAGGACTTGGCGCCTCGGGTGAAAAATATGTGCGCGGACCCGACGAGTGACGCATCTGATCATCAACCAGTTCTGATCGTACTAGGCTGAGTCTCCTATCGATCGGACAGCCGGTGGCCGTTCAAGCCGCATTTCATGAGGAGCCTAAGCAAATGAGAGCCCCCTGCATCGCCACGTGATCCAAGCGGAATTGGCGCAAGCCGTGAAAACAAAGGCCTTGCGACGAAAGCGCACTAACTTGCACGACAAGGACGATCCCCCCTGATCACGCGCCGTCGGCTCTACGCCCGGCAACGGGGTCGCCGGCGGATGCAGGCCTTACACGCCCACGAGGCCCTGGATCTCACGCAAGCCCGCAAGCGTCCTGACGCAGGCCCGCGCGACTTCCTCCCCTTTCACCACGAAATGCCGCAAGAAGTACTGGCGGTGCTCTTCGTGCTCATGAAAGTGATGCGGTGTGAGTACCGCCGAGAAGACCGGCACTTCGGTCTCCAGCTGCACCCGCATCAGGGCGTCAATCACGGCGCTGGCGACGAACTCATGGCGGTAAATGCCACCATCGACGACAAGACCACAGGCGACGATGGCCTCGTAGCGCCCGCTGCGCGCCAGCTTCTGGGTGTGCAACGGAATCTCAAACGCACCGGGCACCTGGAAGAGATCAATGGCTTCGCGCGGCACCTCGTGCCGTGCCGTCTCGGCCAGGAACGCATCGCGCGCCTGGCTGACGATGTCTTCATGCCAGCAGGCCTGGATGAAGGCGATCCGTCCAGGCTGCGCTGCTGTGTGATGTTGTTTGCTCATGTGTGACATCAGGGCGCGCCAGCCCACAGCCTGCCGGGTGCGGGTGCACAGGCAAGCTGTAGACATGCGTTTTCTTTCATCCGGACTCTGACCGTCGGCTTCGGAATTGCACTGAAATCTGCTGACCCTGCCCTGCTGCAAACAGAACGTAGGCGCTCGCGGGCTGATGCGATGGCTCGCAATCACCGCCGGTGGGGAATTTCGCCCCGCCCTGAAAACGCTTGCCCCGGAGTGGCTACCGGGGCATGGGCATTTTAGCTACGGCGTAACAAGCCCTACGGGCAGTTGTTAGCCTGCGCTGAAACCGGGCGGGGCATTTCCCAGAGCCGGTTTTAAATCTTGCGGCCGAGCTTTTCAGAGCGCCTCAGGCGACTGCACCGCGATCACCGCGGTCTGCGTCTGGCCGTCACGAATCCGGCAGCGCAGCCACCAGACCGCGCCCTTCTTCACCGCGCAGTCGCTTTCCCTGAGACCCAGCAACTGGGCGATGGTCTGCCCCAGCACGGGCTGGTGCCCCACCACCACAACGGTCGATTTGCCGGCGGGCCACTTCACGAGCTCCAGCAATTCGGCCGGTGTGCCGCCCGGCGCCAGTTCGGCCCGTAGCTTGTATTTTCGGCCCAGGGCCAGCACGGTTTGCTCGCAACGATGGGCCGGGCTGACCAGCACGCGGGCGCCCTCCGGCAATTGCCGGTCCAACCAGTTGGCCATGCGCACGGCCTGTTTTTCACCGCGCAGCGTCAAGGCGCGCTCCAGGTCGTTGCCACCCTCCACCCCCTCCTCTGCCTCGGCATGACGCCACAAAATCAGGTCCATGGTCTAAGAACTTGTCCGTAAATGATTTAGGGTGGCATAACGCGCCATCAAGGCCGCCTGGGCCCCGGGTCTGGTGTCGTTCCGCGTGGCATCGACCCGTGTGTAGCAGCCGTCCGGCCCCAAATCCCAGGCATCACGGCCATCGTGCAGGCTGGCCACCAGGCATTCATCGATGATGCGCTGGCGCAGCTCGGGATCGGTCACGGGCCAGGCCAGTTCGACCCTGCGCAGCATGTTGCGGTTCATCCAGTCGGCGCTGGAGAGATAAAGATCTTCCTCATCCTCGCAGCGAAAATAGAACACCCTGGAATGCTCCAAAAAGCGGCCGATGATGGAGCGCACGCGGATGTTGTCGGTCACGCCCGGCAGTTGCGCCGGCAGCGTGCAGGCGCCGCGCACGATCAGATCGATCTTCACACCGCGCTGGCCGGCCTGCACCAGGGCGAGTATCAAGGCCTCGTCGGTCAGCGCGTTCATCTTGGCCACGATGCGCGAGGCCCGGCCCTGCAGGGCCGCCTCGCCCAGCGCGTCGATCTTCTCGATCAGCTTGCGGTGCAACTGAAATGGCGCCAGCCACAGGTGGTGGAGTTTGGGCAAGCGGTTCTGGCTGGCCAGGTGCACGAAGATGTTGTCGATGTCCTGCGTCAGCAGCGGAGCGGCCGTAAGGTGGCTCAGGTCGGTATACAGCCGCGCCGTGCGGGTGTTGTAGTTACCGGTGGACAAGTGAGCGTAGCGCCGCAGCTGCCGGCCTTCACGGCGCGTAACCAGCAGCATCTTGGCATGGGTTTTGAGGCCGACCACGCCATAGACCACCTGGGCGCCTATGGACTCCAGCATTTCGGCCCAGTTGATATTGGCCTCCTCGTCGAAGCGGGCCTTGAGTTCCACCACGGCCGTGACTTCCTTGCCCTGGCGCACGGCCTCGCGCAGCAGTTCCATCATTTCGGAGTCGGTGTCGGTGCGGTAGATGGTCTGCTTGATGGCCAGCACCTGCGGATCATTCACGGCTTCGCGCAGGAACGCGAGCACACCATCAAAACTTTCGTAGGGCAGGTGCATCAGCACGTCGCCCCGCTTCAAGCGTTCAAAAAGCGACTGCCCCGGCGCCAGATCCACGGGATACGAGGCTTTGTAGGGTACGAAACGCAGCGTCGGCTCATCCACCAAGTCCACCAGTTGGCTCATGCGCACCAGATTCACCGGCCCGGGAACCCGGTACAGTGCCGGCTCGGGCAGGTGGAACTGCCGGAGCAGGAACGCCGCGAGGTAGTCAGAGCATCCTGCCGCCACTTCCAGCCGGACCGCCTGGCCGAAATGCCGGTGCTGCAGGCCTTGGCGCAGGGCAGTGCGCAGGTTTTGCACATCTTCTTCGTCCACGGCGAGGTCGGAATGGCGCGTCACGCGGAACTGCGAATACTGAGCCACCTCGCGCCCCGGAAACAGCTCGAACAAATGCGCGCGGATCACGCTGGACAGTGAGACAAACAGGGTGCGCTTGCCAGACACCTTGGCGGGCAGGCGAATCAGGCGCGGCAGCACGCGCGGCACCTTGACGATCGCAATGTCGTTGGTGCGCCCGAAAGCATCGC
Organism: Burkholderiaceae bacterium; assembly: GCA_050725495.1. Lineage (GTDB taxonomy): Bacteria > Pseudomonadota > Gammaproteobacteria > Burkholderiales > Burkholderiaceae_C > JBOHHM01. Next base: position 17,112 of record JBOHHM010000130.1, read on the forward strand.
ACCCGCCCAGACGAACAATGAAGTTCAGCGACTTGTTGGCCACCTGCGGGAAGGGATGGGCCGGATCGAGACCGACCGGGATCAGCAGGGGCCGCACTTCGCGCTCGAAGTAGTCGCGGACCCAGCGCCTTTGCGCCGCATTGCGCTCGCCATGCGAGACGATCTGGATGCCATGGCGCTCGAATGCCGGCATCAACTTGTTGTTGTACAGCGCGTACTGGCTTGCCACCAGCTCGTGCGCTGCAGCTGCGAGTGCCTCGAACGACTGCACCGTGTAGAGCCCCTTGTGGTCGTTGCTCTGCAAGGCCGTCAAATGGGGGGCGGCGCGGACTTCGAAAAATTCATCCAGATTGGACGACACGATGCACAGAAAGCGCAGCCGCTCGAGCAAGGGCACTTGCGTGCGCTGGGCCGAGTCCAGCACCCGTTCATTGAAGGCCAAAATGCTGTGGTCCCGGTCGAGCAACGGGACCGGCGGTGACATGAGCACGGGCGGCGGAACGGCGTCTCGGGCAGACATGGGAATCAAGACAGAACGGCAACGGATTTGTGACAGTTTTCACCCGCTTGATGACAGTGTCGTGACAGCGCCACGCCCCGGGCCAGAACGCGTACCTACCCGGTCCTGGCGCGCCGGCACCAGATACTCCAAAAACAGCTGCGTGGCCTGGGTCCAGCTAAAGGCCAGGGCGCGGCTGCGCGCCTCGTGCCGGGGCACGGCCAGGGCGCTGTAGCAGGCGGCTTTCAGATCCTCGTGCAGCACCCCGCCCTGGCCAGGGCCACTGTCCTGTCCCAGCACCTCGAGCGGTCCGTCCACCGGATAGGCGGCCACCGGCGTGCCGCAGGCCATGGCCTCCAGCATGACAAGACCGAAGGTCTCGGATCGGCTCGGAAACACGAACAGGTCCGCCGCGGCGTAGACCCGGGCCAGTCCGTCGCGCGGCAGCACACCGAGCCAGCACACCTGCGGGTAACGCTCGCGCAGCGCCGCCTCCAGCGGCCCCACGCCGCACACGACCTTGCTGCCCGGAAAATCGAGTTGCAAAAAGGCCTCGATGTTTTTTTCGTAGGACACCCGGCCCACAAACAGCGAGACCGGGCGCGCCAGCGCCCCCAGGGGCGGATGCACGCGGGTCTGGTCCTCGAACGAAAACACCTGCGTATCGACCCCATGGGTCCAGCCGTGCAGCCGGCGAAAGCCGCGCTGCTCCAGCATGCGCAGCACACCCTGGGTAGGCACCATCACCCCGGAAGAGGGCTTGTGAAAATGCCGAAACAGCGCATAGCCCCAGGACAAGGGCACTTTGAGCGCGGCATTCAGGATTTCCGGGAACTTGGTGTGAAACGCGGTCGTGAAAGCCAGCCCGCGCTTCAGACAGTAACGTCGCGCCGCCCAGCCCAACGGGCCTTCGGCGGCGATGTGGATGGCCTCGGGCTCAAGCGCATCGAGCTTTTGAGCGAGCAGCCTGCCGGGTCGCACGGCCAGGTCAATCCCCGCATAGCCGGGACAAGGCCGCGTCTTGAACTGTCCGGGCTGGATCACCTCCACCTGGTGACCGGCCTGCGTCAGCTGGCGCACGAGTTCCACCAACGTGGTCACCACCCCGTTGACCTGTGGATGCCAGGCATCCGTGATCAGAGCGATCTTCATGCGGGGACCGCCGTCTTGTGACCGCGGCCCCGCGTTTGATGCGCCGCCGCCCAATGCACGAGCTCCAGCCGTCCGTCAAAGTGCTCGACCAAGGCGGTGCGGCTTTCGACCCAGTCGCCGTCATTGCAGTACAGCGTGCCGTTGATCTCGCGCATCTCGGCACGGTGGATGTGGCCGCAGACCACGCCCTGGTGGCCGCGACGCCGCGCCTCGGCGGCCACCGCCACCTCGAAGTCGGTCACGTAGTTGAGCGCCTTCTTGACCTTGTGCTTGAGATAGGCCGACAGCGACCAGTACGGCAAACCCAGCCGGGCGCGCAGCGTGTTCAGGTGGCGGTTGAGCTTGAGGGTGAATTCGTAGAGGTTGTCGCCCACATAGGCCAGCCATTTGGCACACTGGATCACGCCGTCGAAGTAGTCGCCATGCATGACCCAGAGTTGGCGGCCGTCGGCCGTGTGGTGCACCGCTTCCTCCACCACCTCGATGCCGCCGAACTGGTGCCCCATGAAGCCGCGCGCAAACTCGTCGTGGTTGCCCGGCACATAGGTGATGCGGCAGCCCTTGCGGGCGCGGCGCAGCAGCTTTTGCACCACGTCGTTGTGCGACTGCGGCCAGTACCAGCGTCGGCGCAGCTGCCAGCCGTCGACGATGTCGCCAACCAGGTACAGGTAGTCGCTGGGATGGGACTTCAGAAAATCGAGCAGGGCCGCGGCCTGGCAGCCCGGCGTGCCCAGGTGCAGGTCGGAAATGAAGATCGCGCGGTAGCGCTGGCGCACCAGGTCGTCGTCATGGTCGTGGGCATCGTCCGGCGCGAAGGCGTTGGGAAAAGGAGCCCATGCGTCAAACGCGGTGCGCATCAGGCCCCCAGAAAATGCTTGCGGTAACGCGGCGGCAGATCGGCAATGCGCATCAGCATGGGCAGGTCGGCCGTGTTGAAGTCCGGGTCCCAGGCCGGCGCACCCAGCACCTTGGCGCCCAGGCGCAGATAGCCCTTGATCAGCGCCGGTGGCTCAATCGCCAGCGTGCCGTCGAGTTCCTCCACCGGCAGCGGCAGGCGCGGCCGCACGTGGTATTCGATCGGCGCCAGGTGCGTCTGCCTGACCTGGTTCCAGATGCTGGCGGCCGCCTGGCCTCCTTCCACCCAGCCCTCCACACCGTCGTAGCCCATGGGAATGCTGGCGCAGCCGATCATGGTGTCGAGCTGGTTGCGCACCATGAACTCGGCCAGCGCGCCCCACAGCGCCAGAATCACGCCACCTTGGCGGTGCTCGGGGTGCACGCAGCTGCGGCCCAGCTCGACCATGCGCTCGCGCAGGTTGCGCAGGCGCGTGAGGTCGAATTCGGTGTCGCTGTAGGTGCTGCCCACACGCTTGGCCTGGGCCGGCGTCAGCACGCGGTAGGTCCCCACCACCTCCTGCGTGAGCGCATCACGCACCAGCAGATGTTCGCAGTAGTCGTCGAACAGGTCGATGTCGTGCCCAGCCAGCGAGGTGTGCAGGCGGGCGCCCATTTCACCCGCAAACACCGCATACCTCAGACGCTGCGCTTGCCGGACTTCGTCTTGGTGCTGCGCCCACGAAACCGCAATACCGCCGCACCCAGCTTGAGCGACTGCCTGGCCACCTGAATCGTCAGGGCGGTGAAGTGACCCCCTGGGCAAAGACACGGGCGACAGCGGCAAGGTGGGGTTGGGCAGTTCGTTCATCTCTCACTCCTCGTCTGTGGATGACGGCAAGTGTGGGAGGTTGCGATGACGGGACGGTGGCAGTTTCGTGGCGATTTGATGACAGAAACAGCCGCCAGCCCCCATGGAACTGGCGCAGAACGCTATCGAACCAATAGCAGCACAAGCCGGTTTGCAACACTACAATAATTCAACTATCATTGAATAATGGAAACAATAAGCATTGACGAAGCTGCCGCTGTCAAATCCCTGGCGGCCCTGGCCCAGCCGCAACGCCTGCGCGCCTTCCGCGCACTGGTGGTGGCCGGCCCCGAGGGCCTGACACCGGGAGCCATGGCCGAGCAACTGGGCGTGGCACCCAGCGCCCTGTCGTTTCACCTCAAGGAGCTTTCGTACTCGGGCCTGGTCAGCAGCGAGCCGCGCGGGCGCCACCTGATTTACCGCGCCAGCTTTGAGCGAATGAACGCCCTGCTCGGCTACCTGACCGAGCATTGCTGCCAAGGCCAGGCCTGCAACGTCGGCGAATCCACCGCTTGCACCACCTGCTAAGGAGAACCCGAATGAAACGCTTCCATGTCCACGTCCATGTCGAAGACCTGGCCCGGAACATCGCCTTCTATTCGGCCCTGTTCCACCAGCAGCCCGCGCGCCAGGAAACCGACTACGCCAAGTGGATGCTCGACGACCCGCCGGTCAATTTCGCGATCTCCACGCGCGGCAACGCCCCCGGTGTGGACCACCTGGGCATCCAGGTTGAATCCGCCGAAGAGCTGGCCGCGCTCAAGGACAACGCGACCAAGGCCGACATGGCCCTGCTGGACGAGGGCGAAACCAGCTGCTGCTACTCGCGCAGCGACAAATACTGGCTGAGCGACCCGCAGGGCATCGCCTGGGAACAGTTCCACACGCTGAACAGCATTCCCGTCTTCAACGAGCCGAAGCCTGAAACGAATCCGGCCCAAGCCCAGGCATGTTGTGCGTCGGCCGCTACAAACAATGTAGCAACCGTGCCATTCGTCAAAACCCGTCCCCAGGCCGAACCAGCCAAGGCCTGCTGTTAAGAGGAATCCAACATGAGTGAGCAACCGATCAACGTCCTGTTCCTGTGCACCCACAACTCGGCGCGCAGCATTCTGGCGGAAGCCATCCTGAACCATCTCGGACAAGGCCGCTTCAAGGCGTATTCGGCGGGCAGCAGCCCGCGCGAGAATCAGCAGCCGAACCCGCTCGGCCTGAAGGTCCTGCAAAACGCGGGCATTGCCACCGACGGTCTGCGCAGCAAGAGCTGGGACGAGTTTGCCTTGCCCGATGCGCCCCCCATGGACCTGGTCATCACCGTCTGCGACAACGCCGCCGGCGAGGCCTGTCCTTACTGGCCGGGCCATCCCGCCACGGCCCATTGGGGCTACCCCGACCCCTCGGCCGTGGAAGGCACGGACGAGCAGCGCCTCGAAGCGTTCCGCCAGACCCTGCACGCGATACGGCGCCGGCTGGAACTGCTGGTCAACCTGCCCGCCGGCAGCATGGACAAGCTGATGCTGCAAACCCGGGCGCGCGAGCTGGCCCAGTCATGAGCGCAGCGCCGGGCCGTCCCAAGCAAGCGAACGCCTCCTCGGGAGGCAGCGCAGCACATGCAATGGCAAGCGTGGAGGCCAATCTCGTGAGCATGACCCCGAACCTGACGAAACAAGCGCTGGCGGAGTTCGTCGGCACGGCCCTGCTTCTGTGCGCCGTGATCGGCTCGGGCATCATGGCCGAGCGGCTGGCCAGCGGCAACATGGCCCTCGCGCTGTTGGCCAACACGCTCGCCACGGTGATGGCGCTCTATGTGCTGATCGAGGTGCTCGGCCCCATCAGCGGCGCCCACTTCAACCCGCTGGTGACGCTGGTCATGGCATCCAAAGGACAGTTGGCCCCCGAGAAACATGCGCGAACCGCTATTCTTTTCATAGCATCTCAATTGCTTGGCGCGATGGCCGGCGCGTGGCTCGCACACGCGATGTTTGACATGGCGCTGCTGCAGCTCAGCAGCAAGCTGCGCGGCGGCTGGAGTGCTGCGGGCCAATTCAGCGGCTGGGGCCAGTGGATCGCCGAAGCCGTGGCCACAGCAGGCCTGATGCTCGTCATCCTGCGCTCACCGCCGGGCAAGGCCAGCGCGCTGGTGGCCTGCTTCATCGGCGCGGCCTATTGGTTCACCGCGAGCACCTCGTTTGCCAACCCGGCCGCCGTGCTGGGGCGCGTGCTCAGCGACAGCTTTGCCGGCATCGCGCCCGCGAGTGCGCCGGGATTCGTGGTAGCGCAGTGCGCAGGCGCTGGCCTGGGCTGGCTGATCGCCCGCGGGCTCGAGCCGCCACGCCAGCCCGCCGCGCAGCAGGCCGCAACCGAGGCAACCGGCCACCTTCGAGCCTGAACGGGGCCTCGCGGCCAGCTGCAGCCGGGCTCAGCCGGCCTGGACAGCCGCCACCAGCCGCTCGGCGCAGGCCTTGGCCTGCGCCGCATCGCGCGCCTCCACCATCACGCGCAACAGCGGCTCGGTGCCGCTGGCGCGAATGAGCACGCGCCCGGCGTTGCCCAGCTCGGCTTCAACAGCCCGGGTTTCTGACGCAAGCCTGGCACTGGCTTTCCAGTCCTGGCTGGGTCGGAGCTTGACGTTGATCAGGGTTTGCGGGAACAGGCTCACCTCGCCCAGCAGCTGGGCAATGCTGCGGCCGCTGCGCACGCAGGCCTGCAGCACCTGCAACGCGCTGACCAGGCCGTCGCCCGTGGTGTGCTTGTCCAGCGCCAGCAAATGGCCCGAGCCTTCTCCGCCGAGCAGCCAGCCGCGCTGGTCCAGCGCTTCAAGCACATAGCGGTCACCGACCTTGGCGCGCACGAACTCCACACCCTTGTCTTTGAGGGCCACTTCCACGGCCATATTGGTCATGAGCGTGCCGACGGCGCCGGGCACCTTGTCGCCGCGCGCCAAGCGCTCGGCCACCATCAGGTAGAGCACTTCGTCGCCGTTGAACAGTCGCCCGCTGGCGTCCACCAGCTGCAGCCGGTCGGCGTCGCCATCGAGCGCAATGCCATAGTCCGCCTGGTGGGTCTTGACGGCCTCGATCAGCGCCTGCGGATGAGTGGCGCCCACCTCGTGGTTGATGTTCAGGCCGTCTGGCGCGCAGCCTATGGAAACGACCTCCGCGCCCAGTTCATGGAACACCTTGGGCGCAATGTGGTAGGCCGCGCCGTGCGCAGCGTCCACCACGATCTTCAGCCCCTTGAGCGTGAGGTCGCTGGCAAACGTGCTTTTGCAGAACTCGATGTAGCGGCCCGCTGCGTCGTCCAGGCGGCGCGCCTTGCCCAGCGTGGCCGAGTCAGCCCATTGGGGCGGCTGGTCGAGCGCGGCTTCCACCGCCTGCTCCCAGGCGTCGGGCAGCTTGGTGCCCTGGGCGCTGAAGAACTTGATGCCATTGTCGGGAAACGGGTTGTGGCTGGCACTGATCACCACGCCCAGGCTCGCGCGCAGGGCGCGTGTGAGGTAGGCCACGCCGGGCGTGGGCAGGGGGCCGAGCAGGATCACATCGACGCCGGCGGAATTGAAGCCCGACTCCAGCGCGCTCTCCAGCATGTAGCCCGAAATGCGCGTGTCCTTGCCGATCAGCACGCTCGGGCGCGCCTCCGTGGTCTTGAGCACCCGGCCCACGGCATGCGCCAGGCGCAGCACGAAGTCGGGGGTGATAGGGGGCTGGCCCACGGTGCCGCGGATGCCGTCTGTGCCAAAGTATTTTCTCGTCATTTCCTCTCCTCTTGGGCTGTTATTGGCTTCATTGGGCCGACGCCATGGCCTGCCAGACCTGCAGGGCCGCCACGGTTTCCCTCACATCGTGCACGCGCACGATGCGCGCCCCGCGCTCGACCGCCAGCACGGCTGCGGCCACGCTGGGCACCAGGCGCTGCGCCACCTCCAGGCCGGTCGCCGCTCCCAGGGACGACTTGCGCGACCAGCCCGCCAGTATCGGGTATCCGGCGGCCAGCAACTCGCTCTGGCGCGCCAGCAGCGCAAAGTTTTGCGCCGCCGTCTTGCCGAAACCGATGCCGGGGTCCACCACGATACGGCTCGAATCAACGCCAAGCCCTTGCAGATCAAGCGCCCGCCGCCTCAAAAATGAGAGCACCTGCAGCACGACGTCGCCTTCCATGGGCGCGGCCTGCATGGTTTGCGGCTCGCGGTGCATGTGCATCAGGCAGACGCCGCAGCGGGCGTGCTGGGCTACGACCTGCGCAGCGCCCGGCTGGCGCAGGGCCCAGACGTCGTTGATGATGTCGGCGCCCAGGTCCAGCACGGCCTGCATGACCTGCGGCTTGTAGGTGTCCACCGACACCGGCACCCCGAGCTTGACGGCCTCGCACACCAGCGGCAGCACGCGCTCCAGTTCCTCTTGTAGCGGCACAGCAGGCGCGCCGGGGCGGGTCGATTCGCCGCCCAGATCGAGGATATGGGCACCGTCCTTGAGCAGCTGCTCGGCATGCCGCAGCGCCGTGACGGTAGACGCATGCTGACCGCCATCAGAAAAGGAGTCAGGCGTGACGTTGACGATGCCCATCACCTGAGGCTGCGCCAGGTCAATGGAAAAGCGGGTGGTTTGCCAGATCATGTTCCAAAAGAAAAACGGGGCCTCAGCCCCATTTTTGCGTGTTGGGTCAAGCCTTGACCGGAATCAGGCGACTGTGGGTGCCGCTTCCGGCTTGACGGTCGGTGTGCCGCCGCTGCCGCCATTGGAAGACGGGGCGCGCGGCGCCCAGTCCTTGGGCGGGCGCGGCTCCCTGCCGGCCATGATGTCGTCGAGCTGCTCGCCGTCGATGGTTTCCCATTCGAGCAAGGCGCGGGCCATGGCGTGCATCTTGTCCTTGTTCTCCTCGATCAGGCGGCGGGCCTGCGCGTACTGCTCATCGATGATGCGGCGCACCTCGGCATCGACCTTCCGCATGGTGGACTCGCTCATGTTGGTGGTCTTGGTGACCGAGCGGCCCAGGAAGACTTCGCCTTCGTTTTCGGCATAGACCATGGGGCCCAGCGCATCGGTCATGCCGTAGCGCATAACCATGTCACGCGCAATGTGGGTCGCGCGCTCGAAGTCGTTGGACGCGCCGGTGGTCATCTGGTGCATGAACACTTCCTCGGCAATGCGGCCGCCAAACAGCATGCTGATCTGGTTGAGCATGTACTCGCGGTCGTAGCTGTAGCGGTCCTGCGCCGGCAGGCTCATGGTCACGCCCAGCGCGCGGCCGCGCGGAATGATCGTCACCTTGTGCACCGGGTCGCACTTGGGCAGCAGCTTGCCGATCAGCGCATGGCCGGACTCGTGGTAGGCCGTGTTGCGCCGCTCTTCCTCGGGCATGACCATGCTCTTGCGCTCGGGGCCCATGAGGATCTTGTCCTTGGCCTTCTCGAAGTCCTGCATTTCCACCACGCGGGCGTTGCGGCGCGCCGCCATCAGGGCGGCCTCGTTGCACAGGTTGGCGAGGTCGGCGCCGCTCATGCCGGGTGTGCCACGGGCGATGATGGCGGCGTTGACGTCCTGGCCAATCGGCACCTTGCGCATATGCACATTGAGGATCTGCTCGCGGCCGCGGATGTCGGGCAGGGTCACATAGACCTGACGGTCGAAACGTCCCGGGCGCAGCAGCGCAGCGTCCAGAATGTCGGGCCGGTTGGTCGCGGCCACGACGATCACGCCGAGGTTGGTCTCGAAGCCGTCCATCTCGACCAGCATCTGGTTGAGCGTCTGCTCGCGTTCGTCGTTGCCGCCGCCCAGACCCGCGCCAC
>JBOHHM010000131.1:0-6657 GCA_050725495.1 Burkholderiaceae bacterium
CGACGATGCCAGCGATTCGATGGCCAGTGGCGGCGAGGACACGGGGGCTGCGGGCTCCAACGAGCAGGAAACGGCGGCTGCGGACCTGGGCGACGAGTCCAGCTGGGACGGCGACGGCAGCGCCGAGCTCGGGACCGACGAAGGCGAATGGGGCGGCGACGCGCCGGCGCGCAAGAACAATCTGGGCGACGAGGGCGAGGTCGACGCCAGCGAGCTGGCGCGCGGCCAGGAGTCGCTCGCCGCTCATCTGCACCGCCAGGCGCTGTCGCTGCGCCTCAGCGAGGAAGACCGCGCCGCTCTGCGTTTTCTGATCGAGTCGCTCAACGACGACGGCTACCTGGAAGACTCGCTGGCTTCGCTGGCGGCCAGTCTGGCCGGTGACGATGAGGAGCAGCTCGAGGAACTGGTCCAGCGCTTCACCATGGCGCTCAAGCTGCTGCAGCACCTGGAGCCCGCCGGCGTCGGCGCGCGCAGCCTGGCCGAATGCCTGAGCCTGCAGCTGCAGGCCCAGCGGGCCAGCGCGGGGGGCGACGCCGCGCATGAGGCCATGCTGGGCGCGGCCCTGCGCATCTGCGCCCAGCCCATGGAACTGCTGGCGCGGCGCGATGTGAAGCGCCTGGCGCAGCTGTGCGGCGACAGCGAGCTGCAGATCAAGGCCGCCATGGCCTGGATTGCCCGGCTCGAGCCCAAGCCGGGGCGCCGCTTCGTCGATGTGGAGCGCAACATCATCGTGCCCGACGTGATCGTCGTGAAGACCGGGCGCGGGGCGCAGGCGAAGTTTCGCGTGCAACTCAATGCCGAGGTCATGCCGCGCCTGCGGGTGCACGACATCTACGCCAACGCCCTCAAGCAGCACAAGGGCGAGGGCGCCCAGGCCCTGCAGCAGCGCCTGCAGGAAGCACGCTGGTTCATCAAGAACATCCAGCAGCGCTTCGACACCATTTTGCGCGTGAGCAATGCCATCGTGGAGCGGCAGAAAAACTTTTTCGTGCACGGCGAGCTGGCCATGCGCCCGCTGGTGCTGCGCGAGATCGCCGACGAGCTGGGCCTGCACGAGTCCACCATCAGCCGCGTGACCACGGCCAAATACATGGCCACGCCGTTCGGCACCTTCGAGCTCAAATACTTCTTCGGCTCGGCCCTGGGCACCGAGACCGGCGGCAATGCCTCGAGCACGGCCGTGCGCGCGCTGATCAAGCAGTTCGTGGCCGCCGAGAGCGCCAAGAAGCCGCTCTCCGACAACCAGATCGCCGAGATGCTCAAGGAGCAGGGCATCGAGTGCGCGCGTCGCACCGTGGCCAAATACCGCGAGGCGCTGCGCATAGCGCCCGCGAATCTGCGCAAGGCGCTGTAGGGGGTTGAGCGTTCGGCGTGACCTTCCCCCTCGCTGATCACTCAACGCTCAACGCTCAACACCCAACCTCCCCCACCATGAACCAGCTCCAGCTCTTCCTGCCCTGCGCCGCCGGCGTCGAGGGCTTTCTGGCCGACGAGGTCCACCGCCTCACGGGTTTGGCCGGTGACGAGCTGCGCAGCGGGCGCGGCGGTGTGCTGTTGCGCGCCTCCTGGCGCGACGCCCTGCGGCTGAACCTGCACAGCCGCCTCGCGCAGCGCGTGCTGGTGCAGCTGTCGCACACGCCCTACCGCAACGAAAACGACCTGTACGAGGCCGCCAGCGCCATGGCTTGGGAAATCTGGTTCACTCCCCGGCAGAGCTTCAAGGTCGAGGTCACGGCCCAGCACAGCCCACTGACCAGTCTGAACTTCGCCGCGCTCAGGATCAAGGATGCCGTCGCCGATCGCTTTCGCCACAAGAGCGGCGTGCGCCCCGACGTGAACACCCAGTGGCCCGACGTGCGCGTCTATGCGCACCTGACCACCGACGCCGCCACGCTCTACATCGACAGCTCGGGCGAACCGCTGTTCAAGCGTGGCTGGCGCGAGGACAAGGGCGAGGCGCCGCTCAAGGAAACCCTGGCCGCCGCGATGATCGCCGCCAGCGGCTGGGACCCCCACGCTGCGGACGCCGCGCCGCTGTACGACCCCTGCTGCGGCAGCGGCACGATTGCGATCGAGGCCGCGCAGATCGCCTGCCGCATCGCGCCCGGCTCGCAGCGCCGTTTTGCCTTCGAGAAGCTGCTGCCGTTTCAGGCCCATGTCTGGTCTGCTATCAAAAACGAAGCGGCCAGCGCCGTCACGGCGGGGGCTGTGCCGATTTTTGGCAGTGACGTGGCGCACCGCATGGTCGACTTCGCGCAGCGCAACGCCCAGCGCGCCGGCGTGGCCCAGGCGCTGCAGCTGCGCGGTGGCGACGCGCTGCAGCGCATGCCGCCCGCCGAGGCCGGCGTCATGCTGGTCAACCCGCCCTATGGCGAGCGCATCGAGGCCGCCGGCATTGCCGGCGGTGGCGCGCGCGGACGGGCCAGCCAGGCCACGCCGGGCCGTGAACACGCGCAAACCGATGGCGGCGATTTCTTTGTCCAGCTCGCCAGCCACTGGAAGAAACACTACGCCGGCTGGACCGCCTGGATGCTCACACCCGACCTCAAGCTGCCGGGCCGCATGCGCCTCAAAGAGTCGCGCCGCGTGCCGATGTGGAACGGCCCGATCGAATGCCGCTTGTTCCGCTTTGACATGATGGCCGGCTCCGCCCGCGCCCAACCAGCCGTTCGCCGAGATGCGCCCTGACCCCGTTGTTCCACAGGCCCGCACCACAGCCCAAGCGGCTGTCGTTCTGGACACCAACATCGTGCTCGATGTCTTTGTCTTCAACGACGTCGCGGCGCAACCGCTGAAACAGGCGCTGGAGGCCGGCCAGCTCGACTGGCTCGCCACCGCGCCCATGCGCGACGAACTGGAACGGGTGCTCGGCTACCCGCAGATCAGCTCGCGCCTGGCTTTGTGCCAGCTCGAGGCCCACGAGGTGCTGGCAGAGTTTGACCAGCACGCCCGCATCGCCGAGGCCCCCGCCCAGGCGGGCCCGACCTGCCATGACCCCGATGACCAGAAATTCATCGATCTGGCCGTGGCCCACCAAGCCACCCTGCTGAGCAAGGACCAGGCCGTGCTTTGCATGAAAAAACGGCTTGCAGCCCATGATGTGCGGGCGCAATCCGCTATTGAATTGGTAGCATAGAACGGTCAACCCTGGCTTTCGCAGGGCTGGCCGATGCGCCGCGCTCCATCCCAAAACTCCAACAGCAATTCCCATCATGAACGCACCCCTTGCGACAATCGCCCCCGCCCTACTCGGCCCCGAGGCCTTTGACGAACTCGATGCCATCCTCGACGAGCTGCGCACGCGCTACGACGAAACCCCGCAGTGGGAATTCTGCGAAGGCTTCATGGCCGCCCTGATCTGCTGCCGCCGTGCCATCCCCACGAACGAAGCCCTGGACATGCTGCTGGGCACCGGCGATGACGAAGGCGGCTCTTTTGCCGACGCGGCTCAGGCGCAGCGCTTCATGGCGCTGTGGAACCAGCGCTGGAGCGAAGTTGCCGCGGCGCTCGACACCCCGATCGAGTCGCTCGACGACGAGCTCGCCTACGCGCCCGAGGTGATGGACGTGCGCGGCGCGATCGCCAGCCTGGCGCCCGAACAGCGTGCCGAGGTCGAAGGCGAGCCGTTGCCCGCCTTCGCCCAGATCTGGGCCCTGGGCTTCATGTTCGCCGTCGAAAGCTGGCCCGAGGAATGGGCGGCTCCGCGTGACAAGGACGCCGCCAAATGGCTCGACGCCTCGCTCGACGCCATCGTGGCCCTGACCGAAGACGACGAGGACGAACCCACGCTCTCAGCCCTGAGCGAAGACGGCCCGCCCAGCGTCAGCGAGGCCCGCCTCAACACCTACGGCGAAGCCCTGTGGGCCGTCTACGACCTGCGCGAACTCTGGCGCAGCCTGGGTCCGCGCGTGCAAACCGTGCGCCGGGCCGCCGAGCCGGGGCGCAACGACCCCTGCCCTTGCGGCAGCGGCAAGAAGTACAAGAAGTGTCACGGGGCGGGCTGAACCAGGCCTCACAGCCGTTGGTGATCAGGGTTGCGCGTACCAGGCTCAACGGAAGAAGCCAGACAGCGCCGCAGCCGTGGCCTGCGGCAATTCCTCGGGGATGAAGTGGCCCGCCGGCAGTGCCTGGCCGCTGACTTGGCCCGCGCACTGCGCCTGCCACAGCGCCAGTGGTTGGAACAGCCGGTGCACGACGCCGCGATCGCCCCAGAGCACCAGCGTGTCGCAGGCGATCTTCGTGCCGCGCGCGCGGCTCTCGCGGTCGTGCTCCAGATCAATGCTGGCGCTGGCGCGGTAGTCTTCGCAGGCGGCGTGAATCGATTCGGCGCGGCAGAAGCAGCGCTCGTACTCGGCCAGGGCCTGGGGCTCGATATGGTCCAGGCCGCCCGCGCCCCAGCCGCCGAGCTTGGCGTGCAGATAGGCCTTGGGGTTGCCGCCGATCATCATCTCAGGCAGGGGCGCGGGCTGGATCAGGTGGAACCAGTGGTAGTAGGCGCGCGCAAACTCCATATAGGGTTGTGCCATGCCGGTGCCGCTGTACATGTCCAGCGTGGGCGCGATGTCGATCACGCAGAGCCTGTTCACGCGCCGCGGGTGGTCCAGCGCGAGCCGGTGCGCCACACGGGCGCCGCGGTCGTGGCCGCACAGGAAGAAAGCATCGATGCCCAGCGCCTCCATCAGCGCCACCATGTCGGCCGCCATGCTGCGCTTGCTGTAGTTGCCGTGGTCGGGCAGGCCGGGCGCCTTGGACGAGTCGCCGTAGCCGCGCAGGTCGGGCATGACCAGAAGATAGTCCTCGCGCAACTGCTGGGCGACGCGGTGCCACAGCCCATGGGTCTGCGGGAAGCCGTGCAGCAGCAGTAGGGCCGGTTGGTCCCGATTGCCGCCGTAGCGCGCAAAGATCTCCACACCGTTGAGCTCGAAACGGCCCGCTTCGAATCCGTCGAACCAGTTCATGGTCTACCTCCCTTGGCAGATGGATAGTTCCAGCGCTTGGTCTGCGCTGGCAGCGGCTGTCGAGCATCCGTTGGCCGGCCTGCACGAGTTTCCCTGGCTTCAAGCGCCAAGGCAACGGGTGGCCGGGGGCATCGTACACCGCCGGGATCGGCAGATGATGGGCGCTGGTCAGCAACAGGCGCTGGTACTATCTGCCAGCCAGTTTGTCGTCGCGGCGTCGCCACACTAGGCGAAAACCCGAAGCTCGGAACGGCGCTCGGCCTGCCCGACGGTGACAGAATGTAAGAAAGGGCGTTTGATCGCATCCAGGTCGACAGCCTCGCAGAAAAAAGGGTGCGTCGCAGAACTTGGACACCGGCATCTCCAATGACTTGAGTCCTGACCCATTTTTGACTGTCCCACCTCATGCAGCCGTTACGATCCATCGACCCCGTCATCACCTTCCGCAACAGCCAGAGCGAGGTCGTGCGTGGCACGCTGACCAATCTCCAGCGCCGCTCGCTGGTGATGGAGATCTACAACCCCTATTCGATCGTGCAGGTCAGCGAGGTGCTGAGCGAGCTCACGGTGCGTTCGGGCGACCAAAGCATCTACAAGGGCAAGGCGGTTGTCGTCAGCCTGCTCAACACCGGATTGATGGCGGTGGTCTCGGTGACCCTGATCGATGAATGGTCCGAATTCAATGCGATCCGGGGCGACCTGTCGCGTGTCGGCCTGGAGTCGCAACGATTCGTCGAGGAGTGGGAGGCACGGTTTCGCGTCGGCCGCAACTACCAGGTCACGATCAGCGAGTTCAGGGCGTTTTTGTCCGACACCTCGCGCTGGGCGGACCAGGCGGACATGTCGGATGTGTTGCCGCGCGAGGAGGGGGGGCGAATCCGGCAAGACGTGTTCTACGAGCTCGCGGCGCCCATCATGCAAAAGGGTGAAAGGTATTTCATCTGGCTGGAAGAGGAGGGCAAGCGGGTCCCGGTCGAGGATTCGGTGGTCCACCGCAATTTCGCGCAGACCGCGCTGCATCCTTTGCTGCTGCGAGCCCCGTTTGTCTACCGGACGTTTGCCAAACCGCTGGGCTACGCGGGCGACTACGAGATCGTCAACCAGATCCTGGCCGACCCGCGCCAGGGCCACAGCACCTATTTCCAGATCATCAATGCCTTCTTCCTGAAGGCGGCCGTGGCCCAGGCTCACCGCAACCGCATCGACATCCTGGTGGACTACCTGAACAAGGCGGCCGCGCTGTCGCAACAGGAGCAGCGCGAGGTCAGGATTCTCAACGTGGGCTGCGGGCCGGCCATCGAAATCCAGCGCTTCATCGAACAGTACCCCGAGCCGCAAAGGCTGTCGTTCACGCTGATCGACTTCAGCGAGCCCACCCTGGAGTACACGCGCTCGTGCATCGACCAGGTCTGCCAGCGCGCGGGCAAGAAAGCCCGGGTCGAGTTTGTCAACGAGTCGGTGCACCAGCTGCTCAAGCGGGCTTCGAAACCCGAAGACGCGCTCGCGCAAGGCAGCTTTGATTTTGTGTACTGCGCCGGCTTGTTCGATTACCTGTCGGACAAGGTGTGCTCTCGCCTGCTGCAGTATTTCGTGGCCCGCACCAACCCGGGAGGTGCCGTCATGGTCACGAATGTGCATTCGAGCAATCCGCAGAAGAACGTCATGGAGCATTTGCTCGAATGGCATCTGATCTACCGCA
>JBOHHM010000132.1:0-2988 GCA_050725495.1 Burkholderiaceae bacterium
GTCTACAACCGCACGACCAGCAAAGCCGTCGCCTGGTGCGCCGAGTTTGCGCGCACGCCCGCGCCCCGGCATGCGGCCACGCCGCGCCTGGCGGCCCAGGGCGCCGAGCTCGTGTTCTGCTGCGTGGGCAACGACGACGACCTGCGCGCCATCGCCCTGGGCGCCGACGGCGCGCTGGCCGGCATGCAACCCGGCGCGGTGCTGGTCGACCACACGACCGCCTCGGCCCAGATCGCGCGCGAGCTCTGCGCGGCCGCCGGGCAGCTGGGCCTGCAGTTTGTCGATGCACCCGTCTCAGGCGGCCAGGCCGGCGCCCAGAACGGCACGCTGACCGTCATGTGCGGCGGCGAACAGGCCGCGTTCGACGCGATGGAACCGTTGGCCATGGCGTTCGCCCGCGCCGTCACGCTGATGGGGCCCTCAGGCGCCGGCCAGCTGACCAAGATGGTCAACCAGACCTGCATCGCCGGCCTGCTGCAGGGCCTGAGCGAAGCCATTGCCTTTGGACGGAAGGCGGGGCTGGACATGGCCCAGGTGCTGGAGGTCATTGGCAAGGGCGCGGCCCAGAGCTGGCAGATGGACAACCGCGGCAAGACCATGCTGGCCGACCAGTTCGATTTCGGCTTCGCGGTCGACTGGATGCGCAAGGACCTGGGGCTGGTGCTCGACGAAGCCAAGCGCAACGGCGCGAGCCTGCCGGTCACGGCCCTGGTCGACCAGTTCTATGCCGACGTTCAGCAGATGGGCGGCCACCGCTGGGACACCTCAAGCCTGATCAAGCGCCTCAAATGAAGAAAAGGCGCTGATGCTATATATTTTTGATAGCTTTCAGCGCCCTTTCCGTCTGGGCTCTAGCTGTTTTCAGTTCAACTTGCCGACGGCGTGGCAGCGGGCGACACCGGCCTGTCCGCCGGGGGCAGCAACTGCTGGAGCTCTTGTTCGCTGATGATCTCCAGGATGCGGACCACGCGCTGCACCCCGCTGACGCTGCGGGCGATCTCGGTGGCCCGGTCCGCTTCGCGCTGGGTCACGCGCCCCATCAAATAGGTGGTGCCGCGCTCGGTGACCACCTTGAACGCATTCGCGTAAAGATCCTTGGCGTCGACCAGCGAGGCCTTGACCTTGCCGGTGATCAGGGCATCCGACGAACGCTGCTTGAGCGTGGGGCTGTCCATGATGACGAGCTCGTTGACGACCGAGCGCACGTTTTCCACACCCGAGACGATCTGCTCGACCCTTTGCTTGTCTTGGACGTTGGGGGCCTCGCCGGTCAGCAGGACCTGGCGGTTGTAGCTCGTGATCTCGACGCGCACCCGGCTCCCCAGGGCGTCCCGGATGCGGTTGGCGCCGCGCAGCTCGATGCCCTCGTCCTCCAGCTGGGCGCCCGAGGTGCGCCGGTCGGTGGCCACCAGCCCCCCGACCACGGCACCGCCCACCACGACCGGCGCACAAGCGCTCAGGACCGCCGCCAGACTGGCCGTGGCCAGCAAAGTCATGACAAAACGCTTCATGATGAAACCTCCTGATCTCCAAGTAATTGGGCATCCACGCCGTCGCAGATGCAGTGCAGGGCCAGCAGGTGCACCTCCTGAATCCGGGCCGTCCTGTCATGCGGCACGCAGACATGGACATCGGTCTCGCGCAACGCCGTGCCGATCCTGCCACCGTTGCCGCCCGTCAGCGCCACCACCGTCATCTCGCGCTCGTGGGCGGCCTCCATGGCCGCCAGCACATTGGCCGAGTTGCCGCTGGTGGACAGGGCCAGCAGCACATCGCCGGCCTGGCCCAGGGCGCGCACCTGCTTGGCGAACACCTGGCTGAAATCGTAGTCGTTGGCAATGGCCGTCAGGATCGAGCTGTCGGTGCTCAGCGCGATCGCCCCCAGCTCGGGCCGCTCGCGCTCGAAGCGGCCCACGAATTCGGCCGCAAAGCGCTGGGCGTCAGCCGCCGAGCCGCCATTGCCGCAGGCCAGCACCTTGCCGCCGCTGGTCACGCAGGCCAGCACGGCCTGCACGGCGGCGGCCAAGGGTTTGCTCAGGGTCTGGGCCGCCTGGTATTTGAGGTCGGCACTGTCGATGAAGTGCTGTTGGATGCGTTGCTCAAGCATGGGCAGGGATGATACCCGCGCCGCGTGCAACCGAATGTAGAGGCACCCGCTCAGCCGGCCTCGAATGCCGCCTGCAGCCACTGCACCTGGGCCTCGATGGTCACCACGTCGAAGCGGCAGGGTGGCGGCTCGCGCCAGCGCATCAGGTAGTGCCGCGCGGCGAACACAATGCGCCGCTGCTTGGTGGCGCCGATGCTGGCGGCCGCGCCGCCATGCCCCGCGCTGGAGCGCTGGCGCACCTCGATAAACACCAGCGTGCCGCCGGGCTCGCGCATGATCAGGTCGATTTCACCGCCGCCGCGCCCCGGCGTCCGATAATTGCGCGCAAGCAGCTGCAGCCCGGCCGCCTGCAGGTGCGCCAAGGCCCGGTCCTCGGCCGCATCACCGGCCTGCTTGGTCGTTGCCCTGAGGGTCAAGCCCTTCTTGTTGAGGAATTCCATTGAGCGCTTCTTTTGCTTCTGCCCTGAATGCCGCACGGGAGGCGGCGGCTTCGCAGCATTATCCGCAGGGCGCGTTGTATGTGGTGGCCACGCCCATAGGCAACCTGGCCGACATCAGCCTGCGCGCCCTGCATGTGCTGGGCCTGGTCGACGCCGTCGCCTGCGAGGACACGCGCCACACCCAGGCCCTGCTGCGCGCCTATGGCATCGACCAGCCGGGCGCGCAGCTGCTGGCCGTGCACCAACACAACGAGGCCCAGGCGGCGCAGGCCGTCATCGAGCGGCTGCGCCAGGGCCAGCGCATCGCCTACGCCAGTGATGCGGGCACGCCGGCGGTCAGCGACCCCGGCGCGCGGCTGGTGGCCGCCGTACGGGCAGCCGGCCTTGCCGTCGTGCCCCTGCCGGGCGCCAGCAGCATCACCGCCGCGCTCAGTGTGGCGG
>JBOHHM010000133.1:0-6656 GCA_050725495.1 Burkholderiaceae bacterium
TTGAACGAGAACATCGAGGGAATCGGGTCGGTGTAGCGCACATCGCTTTCGGGACAATGCAGGCCGGTGGAGAATTTCCAGATCTCGGCAGGCACCCCCTCACCCCTGCCCTCTCCCAAAGGGAGAGGGGGCAAGACATCAGCGCCGGGGCTTTTCTCCCTCTCCCCCTGGGAGAGGGTTGGGGTGAGGGCATACACCGCCATCCTCCCCGACCCGCGCTTGAGCGCCACTTCGATCGCCTCGATCACCCGGGCTTTTTCGGTATTGCCCATGCGAAAACGGTCGGCCACCACGTCAAGCACCTTGCGCGGCCCGGTCGTCGTAGCCACCTCGCGCTCGGCCTGAACTTTCGTGAAGCCACTGGCCGCCAGCCACTGCTCAACCTCTTCGGTCGTAGTGTTGGCAGGCAGTTCCACGGGAAAGGTGAATACCAGACGCGGCTCGGTGGCGAAGGCGGCAGCACGTTCGGCGATCTGCGCGTAAATCGTCTCGGCCGAGTCATGGCGCACCGGCAGGGCCGTGTCGCGGTCGAACAGCTGGCCGGCACGCGCGAACAGCAGCTTCAAGTGGTCGTTGAGCTCGGTCATCGTGCCCACGGTCGAGCGCGAGGAGCGCACGGGATTGGTCTGGTCGATCGCAATCGCCGGTGGCACGCCTTCGACCTTGTCGACCGCCGGCTTGTCCATGCGGTCCAGGAACTGCCGTGCATAGGCCGAGAAGGTCTCCACATAGCGGCGCTGGCCTTCGGCGTAGAGCGTGTCGAACACCAGGCTGGACTTGCCCGAGCCACTGGGCCCGGTGACCACGGTCAGCTCGCCGGTCCGGATGTCCAGATCGAGGTTCTTGAGGTTGTGCTGGCGCGCGCCGCGGATACGGATATGACCCTGGGACATGTTGCTTCTTTGCTGCTGAGGCCAAACATTCTAGGCAGGGCGCCAGCTGATACATGTCATGAGCCGAATAACCCTCAGCGGCGCCCCTAGGGGTTTCCACCACGGTAGTTCCCACAGCGCCGGCACGCCGGAAGTACGTAGACTCGGGCACCTCAAGAACGTCGTGAGGAGACAACTGATGAAATCCGCTCATTCCTGGTGCTGCGCCTGGCTGCTGGCCGCCTTTTCAACCGTTGCCCAGGCCCAGCTCCTGGTCGGACAGACGGCAGGCTTCACCGGCCCGGTCGGCGCCGGGGTCAAGGAAACCACGGAGGGCGCCCGGCTCTACCTCGATGCCGTCAACGACAAGGGCGGTGTCCACGGGCAGAAGATCGAGCTGATCTCGCTGGACGACAAGTTCGATCCCAAGCTGGCGGCCGAGAACGCGCGCAAGCTGATCGAAGGACAGAACGTCGTGGCGCTGTTCCTCAACCGCGGCACGCCCCACACCGAGGCCATCGTTCCGCTGTTGGACCAGCACGGCGTACCGCTGGTCGGTCCCTCGACCGGCGCCATGGTGCTGCACCAGCCGCCGAAGAAGCATGTGTTCAACGTGCGGGCCACCTACCAGCGCGAGGCCGAGAAAGCCATCAGCCACCTGAACTCCACAGGCATCACGCGCATCGCCGTGGTCCATGTGGATGACAGTTTCGGAGCCGACGGGCTGGCGGGTGCCCAAAAAGGCCTGACCAGCGCCAGGCTGGCACCGGTCGCACTCGGAAAATTCGACCGCGCCAAGCCGGACTTTTCACAGATCGCGCCCAAAGTCGCGCAGGCCAATGCCCAGGCCGTGATGCTGATTGCCTCAGGCGCCGCCGTGGTCGAGGGCGTCAAGGCCTTGCGCGCTGCGGGCTCCAATGCCCAAGTCGTGACCCTGTCCAACAATGCCTCGGCCGGCTTTGTCAAAAGCCTGGGCGACAACGCCCGCGGCGTGATCGTGACCCAGGTCTTTCCCTATGAACGCTCGATAGCCTACCCCATCGTGAAGGAGGCTCAGGACCTGGCGCGCGGCAAGGGCCTGAACGAGGTCAGCCCGGCCATGCTCGAAGGCTTTGCTTCGGCCAAGGTGCTGGTCGAGGCGCTGCGCCGCGCCGGGCCCAAGCCGGGTCGTGACAAGGTCCAGGCCGCGCTCGAAGGGCTGCGCAAGTTCGACATCGGTGGGCTGGAGGTCAGCTACAGCGGCAGCGACCACACGGGGCTGGATTTCGCCGACCTGTCCATCATAGGCAACGACGGCAGATTCAAGCGCTGAGGCCCGCGTTCACAGCCGCAGCGAGCTGCGGGCGGCTTTCTTCACTTGGCGGCGGGCGCAGGCGCATGGGTCGCTTCGGCGCCGTGCTTTTCACCCCCCATGTCGATGTCCCCGCCCTTCATGAGCACCCCGAGGGCGAGCGCGGCAAAAACGACAAAGCCGACGGCAATTTTCCACATTTCATTTCTCCTGAAAAAAGGCCCTCGCTGGGAGGGCCTGTCCAACACACCCGGACCGGCATGGCCCGGGTGAACCCTGGGCTGCGAATCAGTCGTTCGCGTAAATGTTGACGTTCTTGGTTTCCTTGACGAACAGGGTGCCGATCACGAAGGTGGCGGCCGCGATGATGATCGGATACCACAGGCCGTTGTACATGTTGCCGGTCTGCGCCACGATGGCAAACGCCGTGGTCGGCAGCAGGCCGCCGAACCAGCCGTTGCCGATGTGGTAGGGCAGGCTCATCGAGGTGTAGCGGATGCGGGTGGGGAACAGTTCCACCAGCATGGCGGCGATCGGGCCGTAGACCATGGTCACCAGCAGCACCAGGTAGGTCAGGATCACCACGATCGTGAACTTGTCGACCTTGGCCGGGTCGGCCTTGCTGGGGTAACCCGCAGCCTTCAGCGCTTCGGTGACGGCCTTCTTGAACTCGCCGTCCTTCTTCTTGGCCTCGTCGGCCGGCAGGCCCTTGGACGTGTAGCTCGAAATCACGGTCTCGCCGACCTTGATGGTGGCGGGCGTGCCAGCGGCAGCCGCTGCGTTCTCATAGCTGACCGAAGCGCCGGCCAGCACCTGCTTGGCGATGTCGCAGGAGCTGGTGAACTTGGCCGTACCGGTCGGGTTGAACTGGAACGAGCATTCGGCCGGGTCGGCGGTCACGACCACCTTGTTCTTGGCCTGAGCTGCAGCCAGATCGGGGTTGGCGGCCTTGGTCAGCGCGCCGAACACCGGGAAGTAGGTGAGGGCGGCCAGTAGGCAGCCGGCCATGATGATGGGCTTGCGGCCGATCTTGTCGGACAAGGCGCCGAAAAAGATGAAGAACGGCGTGCCGATGATCAGCGAAACGGCGACCAGGATGTTGGCGGTGGCGCCATCGACCTTGAGCGCCTGCGTCAGGAAGAACAGCGCATAGAACTGGCCCGAGTACCAGACCACGGCCTGGCCCGCGGTCAGGCCGACCAGCGCCAGGATCACGATCTTGAGGTTCTTCCACTGGCCGAAAGATTCGCTCAGCGGCGCCTTAGAGGTCTTGCCCTCGGCCTTCATTTTCTGGAAGGCGGGCGACTCGTTCATGCTCAGGCGGATCCACACCGAGATGGCGAGCAGCGCGATCGAGACGATGAACGGAACGCGCCAGCCCCAGTCGGCAAAAGCGGCTTCGCCGATCGCGGTGCGGGTGCCCAGAATCACCATCAGGCTCAGGAACAGGCCCAGCGTGGCCGTGGTCTGGATCCAGGCCGTGTAGGCGCCGCGCTTGCCGTGCGGCGCGTGTTCGGCCACATAGGTGGCAGCGCCGCCGTACTCGCCGCCGAGCGCCAGGCCTTGCAGCAGGCGCAGCGCGATCAGGATGATCGGTGCGGCCACGCCGATGCTCGCGTAGGTGGGCAGGATGCCGACGATGAAGGTCGACAGACCCATGATCAGGATCGTGACCAGGAAGGTGTATTTGCGCCCGATCATGTCGCCCAGCCGGCCGAAGAAGATCGCGCCGAAGGGTCGCACGATGAAGCCGGCCGCAAAGGCCAGCAGCGCGAAGATGAAGGCCGAGCCTGCATCGAGGCCGGCAAAGAACTGCTTGGCGATGATGGCGGCCAGCGAACCGTAGAGGTAGAAGTCGTACCACTCGAATACGGTGCCTAGCGACGAGGCGAAGATGACCTTCTTCTCCTCGGGCGTCATCGGCCTGTTAGCGGCAGTTGTAGCCATGGTGATGTCTCCAGTTAGTTAGGGCCCCCAACGCAGAGGCTGAATTGCATACTAGGAGACGCTACTGACCCTGCTCTGACGCGAAACCAACGCAGGCTTGCGCGAAACTGAACGGGCTCTGACGGTTTAGGGTGAAACCCTCAAGCCTCGTTTCATGATGCGGTGCCTGAACCGCCCAGGCTCGGGTTAACCCTTGTTGGTACGCGTCAGGCCGGCCGGAAGCTGACTCGCTGCTTCCCAGGCGCCGCTGTCAAACCAGGCATCGCCTTCGAGGTAGGCGCGCAGCATGGGCAGTGCATCGAAGCCCCAGAACAGCTTGTCGTCGACCGCGAAAGTCGGCACGCCAAACAGGCCACGCGCCAGCGCTTCTTCGGTGTGGGCCCTGAGCTGGGCCTTGACCTCCTCGCCACCCACGTCGCGCTGCGGCGCCAGCTGCGCCGCCAGGGCCTGCAGCCGCTGCGCATCGGCGGCCTCGGCGCCGCCGCGCCAGACATGACGCAAGAGGGTCTCGGTCACATAGCGATTCGGCGTGCCCTCCTCGCTGCAGGCCAGAGCGAGGCGCAGCAGGGGCAGCGGGTTGAAGGGATGGCTGGCCGGCAGTTGCATCGCGATGCCGTGGCTGTGCGCCAGCCACAGCACCTGGCGGTAGGTCCAGTCGCGCTTGCCCGCAATCTCGGCCGGCCCGAGCTGGCCATGGTGCTTGAGCAGGCCGGCGAACAAAATGGGCTTGTATGTCACGCTGTAGCTCAGGCCCTGCAAGGCCTCGGGCAGCTTCTCGAACGCCAGATAGGCGTAGGGCGAAATGAAGTCGAGGTAGAAGGTGATCTGCTTCATGTGTTTTGCTCCCTCGCCCTCTCGGCGAGGCCTGGGGTGAGGGCGCGCTGCTCGACCCGGGCCCAGACCCTGCGCTTGTCCTCGTCGGCCAGGCCGCTCCAGGCGCGAATTTCGTCGAGCGTGCGAAAGCAGCCTTCGCACAGGCCGCTGGCCGTGCCCATGCGGCAGACCGAAACGCAGGGCGACGGCACATTCTGGCCTCCAGCCCTTGCCAGCTGGGCGCGACACGCTATCAAATCAATAGTGCTCATGGCCCGGCTGTGCTGGGCCACATCGGCCACGGGTGCGCCGGTCAGGCTTTCGAGGTCTTGCGGCCGGAGCTGGAACACGCCATGTGGATGGCCGGCGGCGGCCCAGATCGCCTCGAAGCGGAACAGTTCGCGGTCGATCAGCGTCACGGGTGCCGTGGCGTGGCCAATCGGCGAGACGCCGCCGATGGCAAAGCCGGTCTTGGCTTTCACGAAGTCGGCATCGGCGCGGCCGGTCTTGCCGACGATGGCGTCGACCTTGCGCTCGTCGACGCGACGGTCACCCGAGGTGATGACCAGCACGGCCGCGTCGTCCGACTGGCGGCGAAAGATGATGCTTTTGGCGATCTGCCCGACGGCGATGCCCAGCGCGTCGGCCGCCTGCTGCGCCGTGCGCGCCGCATCGTCGAGCATCACGGGCATATGCGCATGGCCCTTGTCCTGCAGCACGCGCGCGACGCGCTGCACACCCTCGGGGAAAGTCTTCAGTTCAGCGCCGCACATATCGTGCCCCCACGCTTGCCGCGCTGGACAGACCGCTGCCAGAGCCAGCGGCCCTTCGCCCCGTCCGAGCCTGCGCAGGCAGGCCCGGAGCCGCGGGGCTCAGCCCCTGAGGGGCCTTCGCGCCTTGGGGCGGCCCGGCGTCGCTCATGCTGCGGCTATTTTGTTCAAGATCGCTGTGGCCGCGCGCGAATTGGGCTTGCGCTGCAGGAAATCGCTGATGTATTTGCCGGCGTCGACCAGCTTGTCCAGGTCGATGCCGGTCGCTATGCCCATGCCGTGCAGCATGTAGACCACGTCCTCGGTCGCCACGTTGCCGGTCGCGCCCTTGGCGTAGGGACAGCCGCCGAGCCCGGCGACCGAGGCGTCGTACTGCCACACGCCCATCTCCAGCGTGGCCAGCGTGTTGCCCAGGGCCTGGCCATAGGTGTCATGGAAATGCCCCGACACGTTATCGAGCTCGTAGTATTTGAGCGCCGCCTCCATCGCGCGCTGCACCTTGCGCGGCGTGCCCACGCCGATCGTGTCGGCCACGCCGATATGCTGCACGCCGATGTCCTTCATGAGCCGCGCCACGAGCTCGACACGCTCGGGCGCAATCTCGCCCTCGTAAGGACAGCCGACCGTGCAGGAAATCGCGCCGCGCACATGGATGTTCTGCGCCCGCGCGGCCTCGACCACCGGTCGGAAACGCTCGATGCTCTCGGCAATCGAGCAGTTGATGTTGCGCTGGCTGAAGGCCTCGCTGGCCGCGCCGAACACCACGATCTCGTCGGGTTGGGACGCCAGGGCCGCTTCAAGGCCCTTCATGTTCGGCGTGAGCACCGAGTAGCGCACGCCGCTCTTGCGCTGGATGCCGGCCATCACTTCGGCGTTGTCGGCCATCTGCGGCACCCACTTGGGACTGACAAAGCTGGTGACCTCGATGTCCTTGAGACCTGCGTCCTGCAGGCGGTGGACCAG
>JBOHHM010000134.1:0-4528 GCA_050725495.1 Burkholderiaceae bacterium
CGCTCAAGGGCATGCCCGGTGGGCAGCCATCGATCACGCAGCCAATGGCCGGGCCATGGGATTCACCAAAGTTGGTGACCGCAAACAGTGTTCCAAAGGTGTTGCCGCTCATGGACACGATTATCCCAGACCCCCATGAACCCGACGAGGGGCGTCAAACTGATGACTGGTGACTGGTCGCCCCTCTTCAAAATTCCGCATCCAGCTCGTCGATCTCCTCCGGCTCCTGCCTGGCCTGGGCCACCCACTCCTGCATCGCGGGCAGGGCCATGATGCACTGGCAATAGGCGACGCACACCGGGTCCAGCGCC
The DNA here is from genome assembly GCA_050725495.1 of Burkholderiaceae bacterium. GTDB lineage: Bacteria > Pseudomonadota > Gammaproteobacteria > Burkholderiales > Burkholderiaceae_C > JBOHHM01. The sequence continues at coordinate 312 of JBOHHM010000134.1, forward strand.
ACATCGTAGGTCAGGAAACGCGTCACCACGGGCGCGTACATCGCATCGGCCATGCACGGCTGCTTGCCAAACAGGTAGGGGCCGCCATAGGTGGCCAGGCATTCGTTCCAGATGACGACGATGCGGTCGATGTCGCCTTGCGCCCGCGACCAGACTTTGAAGCCGGGAAAATGCGCCTTGATGTTCATCGGCAGGGCCGAGCGCAGGGACGCGAAACCCGAGTGCATCTCGCCGCAAATCGCGCGGCAATGGGCGCGCGCCTTGGCATCGGCCGGCAACAGGCCCGCCCTGGGCTTGATCTCGTTCAGATACTCGGCGATGGCCAGCGTGTCCCAGACCTTGACGCCGTTGTGGCGCAGCGCGGGCACCAGAATCGATGGCGACAGCAGCAGGATCTCGGCCCGCATCGCGGGGTCGTCGGGCGACACGAACTCCTCGGTGAATTCAAGCTTGGCCAGCTTGGCCAGCAGCCAACCGCGCAGCGACCAGGAACCGTAGTTCTTGCTGCTGATGGTCAGAACGGTGTTTGCCACGATGCTGAACTCCTCAAACCCTTGCAAGGGCTGGAACGGGCGTCCACCGTCCCCATCTAACCATTAGCAAGGCCTATGCCAATATACATGTTGGCCTATAACTTGCCTATAGGTTGTCGCCATGCTCTACCAGGCTTACCAACTGCAATCCGACATACTGTCTCCGCTGCGCCTGCTGGCCCAGCACACGGGCGCGGCACTGTGGATCGGGCGGACAGAGGGATCTACGCTGCGCAAGCTGGCCGCCGCCAACGAAGTATTCTCGCGCCTGCGGCTGACGCATAGCCGCCCGGCCTACGGCATCAAGACGGTGATGGTGGCCGGCGATGAGCTGGCGGTCACCGAAGAAGTCGCGCTCGCAACGCCGTTTGGCACGCTGCTGCACTTCCGCAAGGAGGGCAGCGCCGGCCAGCCCAAAGTGTTGCTGGTGGCCCCCCTGTCCGGGCACTTTGCCACCCTGCTGCGCGAAACCGTGCGCACCCTGCTGGCCGAACATGAGGTGTATATCACCGACTGGCACAACGCCCGCGACGTGCCCTTGAAGCATGGCGCTTTCGGCCTGGACGATTACGTCGACCACATGATCCGCTTCGTGGAAGCCATCGGAGCCCGGACCCATGTGATCGCCGTCTGCCAGCCCTGCGTGCCCGCCCTGGCCGCCGCCGCCCTGATGGCCGAAGACGACCACCCGGCCCAGCCCGCGAGCCTCACGCTGATGGCCGGGCCGGTGGACTGCCGCGTCAACCCGACCGAGGTCAACCGGCTGGCCACCAGCCACCCGATAGCCTGGTTCGAGAAAAACCTCATCTACCATGTGCCGCCGCCGCATGCCGGCGTGATGCGCCGCGTCTATCCCGGCTTTTTGCAGCTCGCCGCCTTCATGAGCATGAACCTGGAGCGGCACAAGAAGGCGTTTGAAGACCTGTACGAACACCTGGTGGCAGGCGAGCTGGACAAGGCCGATACCATCCGCAGCTTTTACGACGAGTACCTGGCCGTCAACGACCTGCCCGCCGAGTTCTACCTGGAAACGGTGGAAAAAGTGTTCCAGACCTACGACCTGCCACGCGGCCAGCTCACCTGGCGCGGTCGGCGAGTGAACCCGGCGGCCATCCGCCGCACGGCGCTGATGACCGTGGAAGGCGAGCGCGACGACATCTGCTCCGTCGGCCAGACCGTGGCCGCGCAGGACTTGTGCACCAGCATCCGCCCCTACCTGAAAACCCACCATGTGCAAACCGGCGTGGGCCACTACGGCGTGTTCAGCGGCCGCAAATGGGACCAGCAGATTTACCCGCGGGTGCGCGAGGTGATTCACGCGAGCATGGGGTAAATCACCTCCCGACTTCAACTCTACTGCAGCAGCTACCCCTTGACCTACTGGCGGGGCTTAATCACCTTGCCCAATTGAGCCGTTGCGCCACGGCTGTTGAAAGCTCGGCATCGCCATTGCGGCGCATTAGCCCCGTTGTCGACTCTGCAGCGTCTTTACGCCAGCATCTCAAGCCTGGCTCGGCTCATCGTCGGCCGGCCAGTCGCGGATATAGGCCTTGAGCATTTTGTTTTCGAAGTTCTGGCTGTCGACCACGGCCTTGGCCACGTCATAGAAGCTGATCACGCCCATGAGCATCTTCTGGTTCATCACCGCCATGTAGCGCGCGTGGCGGTCCAGCATCATGCGGCGCACTTCGTCGAGGTCGGTCTCGCTGGTGCAGGTCAGCGGGTGGTCGTCCATCGCGGTGCGCACCAGGGTGGTGCCGACCTGGCCGCCGTTTTTCACGACGGTCTGGATGACTTCGCGGAAAGTGAGCATGCCCACCAGATCACCATGGTCCATGACCACCAGCGAGCCTATGTCTTTTTCGGCCATCACGTCCACGGCCTGGGCCAGGGGTTCGTCGGGCGTGACGGTGTACAGGGTGTTGCCCTTGACGCGCAGAATGTCGCTGACCTTCATGGAGAACTCCTTTATCGCCACAGCGGCGCAGTGCCGCTTGAATATAGCCCACAATAAGATCAAGTTCTATTGGAGACCACATGCCCGGCTATTCCGACCCCGGCTTTGATACCCTGGCGCTACACGCCGGGGCTGCCCCCGACCCCGCCACCGGCGCGCGTGCCGTGCCGATTCACCTGACCACCTCGTTCGTGTTCGAGTCCAGCGACCATGCTGCGGCGCTGTTCAACCTCGAGCGCTCGGGCCATGTCTATTCGCGCATCAGCAATCCCACGAATGCGGTGCTGGAGCAGCGCGTCGCAGCGCTGGAGGACGGCATTGGCGCGATTGCCACGGCCAGCGGCCAGGCCGCGCTGCACCTCGCCATCGCCACGCTGATGGGCGCGGGCTCGCACATCGTGGCCAGCACGGCGCTCTATGGCGGCTCGCAAAACCTGCTGCACTACACGCTGCGCCGCTTTGGCATCGACACCACCTTCGTCAAACCGGGCGACATCGACGGCTGGCGCGCGGCCGTGCGGCCCAACACCCGACTGTTCTTCGGCGAGACCGTGGGCAACCCGGGACTCGATGTGCTGGACATGCCCACGGTCAGCGCCATTGCGCATGAAGCGGGCGTGCCGCTGCTGGTGGACTCCACGCTGACCACGCCCTGGCTCGTCAAGCCGCTGGAGCACGGCGCCGACCTGGTCTACCACTCGGCCACCAAATTCCTGAGCGGCCACGGCACGGTGATCGGCGGCATCGTGATCGACGGCGGCTCTTTCGACTGGGAGAAGTCCGGCAAGTTCGGCGAGCTCACCACCCCCTACGAGGGCTTTCACAACATGGTGTTCAGCGAGGAGTCCACGGTGGGCGCCTTCTTGCTGCGGGCCCGCCGCGAAGGCCTGCGCGACTTCGGCGCCTGCATGAGCCCGCACACGGCCTGGCTGATCCTGCAGGGCATCGAAACCCTGCCGCTGCGCATGGCGCGCCACATGGCCAACACGCACAGGGTCGTGGAGTTCCTCGCCAGTCATCCCCTGGTGGCGCGGGTCGGCCACCCGCTGCTCGAATCCCACCCCAGCCATGCGCTGGCGCAAAAGCTGCTGCCGCGCGGCGCCGGCTCGGTGTTCAGTTTCGACATGAAGGGCAACCGCGAGCAGGGCAAGAAGTTCATCGAGACGCTCAAGGTCTTCAGCCACCTGGCCAATGTGGGCGACTGCCGCTCGCTGGTGATCCATCCGGCCAGCACCACCCACTTCCGCATGACAGACGAGGCGCTGGCGGGGGCCGGCATCACGCAGGGCACGATACGCCTGTCGATCGGCCTCGAAGACCCGGACGACTTGATCGACGACTTGAAGCGCGCCTTGAGGGCCGCGGAAAAGGCGGGTGCATGATGGAGTTGAGCGTCAACGGCCACCCCACCTACTGCTACAGCGGCGGCAAGCCCTTCGATCCGGCCAAACCGACCGCCGTCTTCATCCACGGCGTGCTCAACGACCACAGCGTCTGGATCCTGCAGACCCGCTACTTTGCCCACCATGGCTGGAATGTGCTGGCGCCGGACCTGCCGGGCCATTGCAAAAGCGCGGGCGAGCCGCCCAAGACCGTGGAAGAGGCCGCGCAATTCATCCTGGCCCTGCTCGATGCGGCCGGCGTGAAGCGGGCAGCCCGTGTCGGCCACAGCCTGGGCTCGCTGATTGCGCTGGAAACGGCGGCCCGCGCGCCCGAGCGCGTGAGCC
>JBOHHM010000135.1:0-3771 GCA_050725495.1 Burkholderiaceae bacterium
CGCCCCATCGTCGACGCCGCGTTTTTGGCGAACCCCTATCCGAGCTATCACGCCTTGCGCGAAGCCGGACCTATCCACTGGAGCGAAGAGTTCTTCGGCGGCGCCTGGCTGCTGACACGCCACGCCGATGTCGAGCAGGTGCTGCGTGACCCGCGCTTCTCGGCGCAGCGCACCGGCGGCTGGGTCAAGGCCAGCGAGGCCTCGCGCGGCGAACTGAGCGGGTTCCAGCGGCTGTTCGCGCGCGCCCTGCTGTTTCTCGACGCGCCCGACCATCCGCGCATCCGCAAGGTGCTGAACGCGGGCTTCAAGCCGCAGGTGATTCAGCGGCTGGTGCCGCATATCGAGCAGGCGGTCACCGAGTTGCTCGATCAGGTCGAGAGCGTTGCGAGCTTCGATTTCATGCAGGCCGTCGCCCGGCCGCTGCCGGTGCGCGTGATTGCAAGGCTGATGGGCATCGAGGGCGCGCAGCAGGATGACTTCATGGCCTGGTCCGACGATCTGGCCAGCTTCATCGGGGCGCCGCAGCCCACGCGCGAGCAGGCCCGGCGCGCGCAGGCGAGCCTGCTGGCCATGAGCCGCTATTTCGAAACGCTGCTACCCAGCAAGCGCCGCGCGCCCGGCGACGACCTGGTGAGCCGCCTGGTGCAGGCCGAAGCCGCCGGCGAGATCCAGGGGGGCGCCGAGCTGCTCGCGCAATGCGCGATGCTGCTGTTCGCCGGCCACGAGACGACGCGCAACCTGCTGGGCAATGGCCTGCAGGCGCTGCTGACCCATCCGGACCAATGGCAGCGGCTGCGGCAAGCCCCGGAACTCATCCCCGGCGCCGTGCGCGAACTGCTGCGCTACGACAGCCCGGTGCAGTACAGCGGCCGGCGCGTCGCAACCGACCTGGTGCTGCATGGCCAGCTGCTGCGCCGGGGTGACCTGGTCGTGCCCTTGATCGGCGCGGCCAACCGGGACCCGGTGCGCTACGCGCAGCCCGATGAGCTCGACATCGCGCGCCGCCAGGGCCATTCGCTGTCGTTCGGCTCGGGGCCGCATGTGTGCATTGGCGCCGCGCTGACGCTGATGGAGGCCGAGCTCGTCTTCAGGCAGCTGCTGCGGCGCTGGCCAGGCCTCAGCCTGGCCGATGCGAAGCCCCAGTGGAGCGGCAACCCGGTCTACCGCGGGTTGCTGGCGCTGGCCGTGCGGCACGCGGCGCCTGCCGCAAAGCGGTGATCGGCCGCAGCGCCGGGGGCTGCAGAATCGATCAGCGCCTGCACCGAGGCCAGGGGTTCACGCCGCACCGATCAGGGGTACCAGGCTGCCCGCGTCATGACCGCCCTTGAGCGCGGCCGTGAAGGCCAGCATGCGGTCGATCGGCAGGCGGGCACGCTCGCCCAGCGCCGGGTCGACGTGGACTTCGTTGCTGCCGGCTTCCAGCGCCTGGGCCAGACCGGCCAGGCTGTTCATCGCCATCCAGGGGCAGTGCGCGCAGCTCTTGCAGGTCGCGCTGTTGCCGGCGGTCGGCGCTTCGATGAAGATCTTGCCGGGGTTGAGCGTGCGCAGCTTGTGCATCATGCCGCTGTCGGTGGCGACGATGAACTCCGGGGCGTCGAGCTCACGCGCGGCCTTGAGGATGGCCGATGTCGAGCCCACGGCATCGGCCAGCGCCACGACGTCGGCCGGCGACTCGGGATGGACCAGCACCTTGGCTAACGGGTGCTCCTTCATCATCGCCTCGAGCTCGAAGGCCTTGAATTCGTCGTGCACGACGCACGAGCCGTTCCAGAACACCATGTCGGCGCCGGTTTCGCGCTCGATGTAGCCGCCCAGATGCTTGTCGGGCGCCCACAGGATCTTGTGGCCCTTGTCCTTCAGCGCACGCACGATGTCGAGCGCGCAGCTCGATGTCACCAGCCAGTCGGAACGCGCCTTCACCGCCGCACTGGTGTTGGCATAGACCACCACGGTCCGGTCGGGATGCGCGTCGCAAAACGCGCTGAACTCGTCGATCGGGCAGCCCAGGTCCAGCGAGCAGGTCGCGTCCAGGTCGGGCATCAGCACCTTTTTTTCGGGCGATAGGATCTTGGCGGTCTCGCCCATGAAGCGCACGCCCGAAACCACCAGGGTCTGAGCCGCATGGTCGCGTCCGAAGCGCGCCATCTCCAGCGAATCGCTGACGATGCCGCCGGTTTCCTCGGCCAGGTCCTGCAGGTCGGGGTGCACATAGTAGTGCGAGACCATCACCGCGTTGCGTTCTTTCAGCAGGCGGCGGATCTTGTCCTTGAGTGCGGCGCGCTCGTCGGGCGCCGGTTCCTGCGGCACACGGGCCCAGGCATGGCGCGTGGTACAGCTCGGCTGCTCATACTCCACGTCGATCACCGAAGTCATCACCGTTTCCATCACAATTCCTCAAAGCGCATCGAAAAGTCGGTGGCCTTCACATCCTTGGTCAGCGCCCCGATGGAGATGCGGTCCACCCCCGTTTGCGCGAGCGTGCGCACGCTCTCCAGCGTGACGCCGCCCGAGATCTCAAGTATCGCGCGACCTGCGTTGATGCGCACAGCCTCACGCAGTGTGGGGAGATCCATGTTGTCGAGCAGTACCATGGTCGCGCCCGCGTTCAAAGCTTCCTCGAGCTGGGCCAGGGTTTCGACCTCGATTTCGACAAACGCGGCCTGGGCTGCCACACGCAGGGCGGCCTGCAGCACAGCCGTAACGCCGCCCGCGGCCGCGATATGGTTTTCCTTGATCAGCACGGCATCGAACAGGCCGATGCGGTGGTTCGTGCCGCCGCCGGTGCGCACCGCATATTTCTGCGCCAGCCGCAGTCCGGGCAGGGTCTTGCGCGTGTCCACAATCTGGGCGCGCGTACCCCTGACGGCCTCCACATAGGTCGCCGTCTTGGTCGCGACGGCGCTGAGCAACTGCAAAAAATTGAGCGCCGTGCGCTCGGCCGTCAGCAAAGCGCACGCCGAGCCTTCGATTTCCAGCACCACATGGCCGGCGGTGCAGCGCTGGCCTTCGCCGACCCGCCAGCTGATGCGGGCCTCAGGGTCGAGTTCGCGCACCGCGGCCTCCACCCAGGGACAGCCACAAACCACGGCCGCTTCGCGAGCCTGCACCCGGGCGCGGGTCCGGCGCTGCGGGTCGACCAGGCCGGCCGTGAGGTCGCCGGCCCCCACATCCTCGGCCAAGGCGCGGGCCACGTCGGCGCGGGCTATCTCCGCCACCGCGCTTTCGGAGAAATCAATCGAGTTTTTCATAACCTATAAGAATAAAGACTTCGCTAGACTGCGTCGAGCCGCCCCCATCGAGCTGTCACCATGTTACAGCCGCAAGATTGAGACCCGTTGGAGAAACACTGATGTCTGCCGTTCTGGAACAAGCGATTGTCCTGCACCGCCCCGCCCGCCCCCAACCGGCATCCGCGCCAGCCGGCGACTGGACCGTGGAAGCCGTGCAAGCCCTGTTCGAGCTGCCCTTTCCGCAACTGATGCACCAGGCGCAGACCGTGCATCGCCAGCATTTTGACGCGACCCAGGTCGAGTTCGCGACCCTGCTCTCGGTCAAGACCGGTGGCTGCCCCGAAGACTGCGGCTACTGCCCGCAGTCGGCCCAGTTCGACACTGGCGTGCAAGCCAGCAAGCTGATGGACCCACAGGAAGTGCTGCAAGCGGCCCAGCGCGCCCAAGCCGCCGGCGCGACCCGTTTTTGCATGGGCGCGGCCTGGCGCGCACCCAAGGACCGCGACATCGAGAAAGTCGCCGAGCTGGTGCGCACCGTCAA
>JBOHHM010000136.1:0-6244 GCA_050725495.1 Burkholderiaceae bacterium
CCGCCCTTCTTCAAGCAGGGTCCGTCGGCGCTGTCCAAGCTGATGTTCTTCAGCGCGCTGGCGTTGTTCCTGATGGTGGCCGATGCGCGCTTCAAGATCATGCAGCCCTTGCGCTCCGCCGTGGCCACGGTGCTCTATCCGGCGCAATGGCTGGCCCTGCAGCCGGTGCAGCTGGCACGCCGGGGCGGCGAGTATTTCGAATCGCTGCAGGCGGCCCAGCAGGCCGAGGAAGACGCGCGCCGCAAACTCGCGCTGCAGTCCGAGCGCGCCAACCAGGTGGAGCAACTGAGCCAGGAAAACGCACGCCTGCGCCAGCTGCTGTCCCTGCGCGAGCGCATCCAGACCCCGGCGCAGGCTGCCGAGGTGCTGTATGACGCGGCCGACCCCTACACCCGTAAAGTGATCATCGACAAAGGCCTGGCCCAGGGCGTGCTGGCCGGCTCGCCCGTGATCGACGAGTCCGGCGTGCTGGGCCAGGTGACCCGGGTCCATCCGCTGCTCAGCGAGGTGACGCTGCTGATCGACCGCGACCAGGCGATTCCCGTGCTCAACACCCGCACCGGCGCGCGCAGCGTGGCTTACGGCGACCCGACCTCGCATGGCGGCGTGCTGGAACTGCGCTTCATGCCCGGCAATGCCGATGTGCAGGCCGGCGACCTGCTGGCCACCAGCGGCGTCGACGGGGTCTACCCGCCGGGGCTGCCGGTGGCAAAGATTGACAAGATCGAGCGCCGCGCCGACTCGGCCTTTGCCCGCATTTTCTGCGTGCCGCAAGCCCTGGTGCAGGGCGCGCGCCATGTGATGGTGCTCAAGCCGGTGTCGGCCCAGATTCCCCAGCGACCGGAGCCCGAAGTGGCGCCGGTGGCGGGCAAAAAGGGAGGCGCCAAGTGATGCGCCTGGAGGGCACGCCATGATCATGCGCCCCGGCCAGCAGCTGCTGCTGCCGGCCAACCCGGTCTTCATCTGGGGCAGCCTGGGGGTGGCCATGCTGCTCAACATGCTGCCGCTGGGGCGCGCGCCGTGGACGCCGGACTGGCTGATGCTGCTGCTGGTGTTCTGGAGCGTGCATCAGCCGCTGCGCGTGGGCATAGGCGCGGCCTTCGTCTTTGGCCTGTGCATGGATGTCCAGCAGGCCGCCTTGCTGGGCCAGCATGCGCTGGCCTACACGGCCTTGAGCTTCTTCGCCATCACCATCCACCGCCGGCTGCTCTGGTTCAGCGTGCCGTCCCAGGCCCTGCAGGTGCTGCCGCTGTTCCTGGCGGCGCACGCCATCGAGCTGGCGCTGCGCTTGCTCGGCGGTGGCATGTTCCCCGGATTGCCGCTGCTGCTGGCGCCGCTGATCGAGGCGCTGCTGTGGCCGGTGGTGAGCGTGATCCTGCTGGCGCCGCAGCGCCGCGCGCCGGATCCGGACGAGAATAGACCCTTGTAGCTTGGGCGTTCGGCGTTGAGTGTTCAGCGTCGATAGCTCGCTTGACATGCCCCCACGCCCAGCGCTTAACACCCAACCGGTATGACCGAACTCCGAAACGTCGAAGCCGATCTGCACCGCTTCCGGCTGCGCGTGCTGGTGGCCAGCGCGGTCGTGCTGGCGGCTTTCGTGCTGCTGGCGTCGCGCCTGGCCTACCTGCAAATCGTGCGCCATGAGGACCTGAGCGAGCAGGCCGAGAGCAACCGCACGGCGATCGTGCCGATCGTGCCCAATCGCGGCCTGATCGTGGACCGCAACGGCGTTGTGCTGGCCACCAACTATTCGGCCTACACGCTGGAGATCACGCCCTCGAAGGCCGGCGCCATCGAGCAGACGATCGACGCCCTGTCGCAGGTGGTGGAGATCCAGCCGCGCGACCGGCGCCGCTTCATGAAGCTGTTGGAGGAGTCCAAGAGTTTTGAGTCGCTGCCGATCCGCACCCGGCTCACCGACGAAGAGGTGGCCAGATTCGCGGCCCAGCGCTTCCGCTTTCCCGGCGTGGACATCAAGGCCCGTCTGTTTCGCAACTACCCCTATGGCGAACTCGCCAGCCATGTGATCGGCTACATCGGCCGCATCAACCAGGCCGAGAAAGAGCGCATCCAGGACTCGGACGACGAGTCCAACTACCGCGGCACCCAGTACATCGGCAAGCTCGGCGTGGAGCAGAGTTTCGAGCAGCAGCTGCACGGCATCACCGGCGTCGAAGAGATGGAAACCTCGGCCGGCGGGCGCGCCGTGCGCCGGCTGGCCAGCAACCCGGCGACGCCCGGCCACACGGTCATGCTGTCGATCGACATCAAGCTGCAAAAGCTGGTGGAAGACATGTTCGGCGAGCGCCGCGGTGCACTGGTGGCGCTGGACCCCAAGACCGGCGAGGTGCTGGCCTTTGTCAGCAAGCCCACGTTCGACCCCAACCTGTTTGTCGAAGGCATCGATGCCGAGAACTGGCAGCTGCTCAACGAGTCCATCGACCGGCCGCTGCTCAACCGGGCGCTGCGCGGCACCTACCCGCCCGGCTCGACCTACAAGCCCTTCATGGCCCTGGCCGCCTTGCACACCGGCAAACGCTCGCCCAGCTTCGTCGTCAACGACGCGGGCTCCTGGATGTTCGGCGGCCACCAGTTCCGCAGCCACGGCGACCACGGCCTCGGAGCGGTGGACATGCACCGCAGCATTGTGCTGTCGAGCAACGTCTATTACTACTCGCTGGCCAACGAGCTGGGCGTCGACGCGATGCACGACTTCATGAAGCCGCTGGGCTTTGGCCAGATTACCGGCATCGACATCCATGGCGAGGTGCGCGGCGTGCTGCCCAGCCAGGAGTGGAAGCGCAACACCTACAGGCGAGCCGAGCAGAAGAAGTGGTATGCCGGCGAAACCATCTCGCTGGGCATAGGCCAGGGCTACAACACCTTCACCATGCTCCAGCTGGCGCAGGCCACGGCCATCCTGGCCAGCAACGGCGTCAAGCACCAGCCTCATCTGGCGCTCGCGACCCAGGACCCGGTCAGCCATGTGATCACGCCAATCGCGCGCCCGGCGCCCGAAGACCTGGGCTACAAGCCCGAACATGTGGCCGTCATCCGCAAGGCGCTGGTGGGTGTCACGCAGGAAGGCACGTCGGCGCGCGTGTTTGCCGGCGCCGGCTACCTGTCGGGCGGCAAGACCGGCACGGCGCAGGCCGTGACCATTGGCCAGAAAGACAAGTACAACGCGACCAAGCTCGAAGAACACCAGCGCGACCACGCGCTGTACATGGCGCTGGCGCCGGCCGACGACCCGAAGATTGCGCTGGCCGTGGTCGTGGAAAACGCCGGCTTTGGCGCGGCCCACGCCGCGCCGATCGCGCGCCGCGTGTTCGACTACTGGCTGCTGGGCCAGTACCCGAATGACGAGGATCTGGCGGCGGTCAGGAAAGGCCTGGCCGCCGCGCCGATCGGCAAGCCGCGCCTGGCCTCCGAGGTGGCGTGGCCGCCCGCTCCCTGAAGTTCGACGCGCGCCGCCTCAGCGCAAGAAGGCGTCGTAGCCCGTCTTCAGGATCAGCGCGCTGACGACCGCAATGAACACGCCGCGCACAAAGCCGGCGCCGTGTCTGAGGGCCAGCCGCGTGCCCAGCAGGCTGCCCGCCACGTTGGCCAGCGCCATCAGCAGCGCGAAATGCCACCAGACATGGCCTTTGAGCGCAAACAGGATCAGCGCCGCGAGGTTGGTCGCGCTGTTGATCAGCTTGGCCGAGGCCGAGGCGTTGAGGAAGTCGTAGCCGAGCCAGCGCACGAACAGGAAGACCAGAAAACTGCCGGTGCCGGGGCCGAAAAAACCGTCGTAAAACCCGATCGCCAGGCCGATAGCGCAGGCGACCAGCGTTTCGCTGCGGCCGGTGAAGCGCGGCGCATGGCTGCGGCCCAGCTCCTTCCTGGCCAGGGTGTAGGCCAGTACCGCCAGCAGGATGATGGGCAGAACCTGGCGCAGGAATTGCGGCGAGATCAGGGTGACAACCCAGGCCCCGGCGAACGAGCCGCCAAAGCCGGCGGCCGCGGCCGGCAGCAAGGCGGCCCAGCGCATCTGCACGCGGCGGCTGTACTGCGCGGTCGCGATGGCCGTGCCCCAGATCGAAGCGCTCTTGTTGACGCCAAACAGGGTCGCCGGGTGGGTGGTGGGGAAAGTGGCGAACAGTGCGGGCAGCAGAACCAGGCCCCCGCCACCCACGATCGAATCGACGAAACCGGCCAGCAGCGAGGCCAGCGAGACGATGAACAAGTCCATGGTCCGATTGTCGCATCCGGTATGCTACTGTTTTTATAGCGAATTATGCCCGCTCTGCATGGGCTGGCGGCCTGTTTCGTTGCGCGAAGGCAAATAAAAAGGCGCCGGGATCGCCGGCGCCTTGTCAAACAGCATCTCATGCGGATGCCTGAAAAAATTGTTCTGGAACTTGTCTTTGTCTCCTCAGCCCCTCGGTCTCACGAGTCCGCAGGGGTCTGTGAGTGAGTGGCAAGACTGTAGCCGCTACCGCGCCCGCCGCCCATTGGGGATTTCCCGCCCATCCCGGCAACTCACGGCCCCTCACCGGTGCCGCCGGGTGGTTTCAGCGCGCGTCAGCCGCAATCCACTGTGCCGCCTTCTCCGCAATCATCAGCGTCGGGCTGTTGGTGTTGCCGCTCGTGATCGTCGGCATGACGCCGGCGTCGACCACGCGCAGGCCCGCCACGCCGCGCACCCTTAGCCGCGAATCGACCGCGGCCATGGGGTCGTGCGCCGGGCCCATTTTGGTCGTGCCCACGGGGTGGAAGATGGTGGTGGCAATGTCGCCGGCCAGCTGGGCCAGTTCTTCGTCGCTTTGGAACTGCACGCCGGGCTTCCATTCCTCGGGCTGGTAGCGCGCCAGCGCCGGCTGCGCCACGATGCGCCGCGTCACGCGCAGCGAATCGGCGGCGACCTTGCGGTCTTCTGCGGTGCTCAGGTAGTTCGGCGCGATGGCCGGTGCCTCCTCGAAGCGATGGCTTTTGATCTGCACCGTGCCCCGGCTCGTGGGGTTGAGGTTGCAGACGCTGGCCGTGAAGGCGTTGAAGCTATGCAGCGGCTCGCCGAACGCGTCCAGGCTCAGCGGCTGAACGTGGTACTCGATGTTGGGCCAGGGCTGGGACGGATCGCTGCGCGTGAACGCGCCGAGCTGCGAAGGCGCCATGCTCATCGGCCCGCTGCGCTTGAACGCGTATTCGAGTCCGATGCGAGCCTTGCCCCACAGCGAGTTGGCGATCGTGTTGAGCGTCTTGACGCCCTGCACCTTGAACACGGCGCGGATTTGCAAATGGTCTTGCAGATTCGCGCCGACCCCCGGCAGATCCTGCAGCACCTCGATGCCATGCTGGCGCAGCAGGGCGCCTGGGCCGATGCCCGAGAGCTGCAGGATTTGCGGCGAGCCTATGCTGCCGGCGCTTAGGATCACCTCGCGGCCGGCCTTGACCGTGAGCTTGTCCTGGCCGGTCCAGACTTCCACGCCGGTGCAGCGCTGGCTGCCGTCGGCCTGGCGCTGCAGCAGCAGGCGCGCGACCTGGGCCGAGGTCCACATCTCGAAGTTGGGCCGCCCATAGCAGGTCGGGCGCAAAAAGGCCTTGGCCGTGTTCCAGCGCCAGCCCGCTTTCTGGTTGACCTCGAAATAGCCGACGCCCTCGTTGCTGCCGCGGTTGAAATCCTCGGTGGCCGGAATGCCGGCCTGCTGGGCCGCCTGCGCGAACGCGTCGAGGATGTCCCAGCGCAGGCGCTGCTGTTCGATGCGCCATTCCCCACCGGCCTGGCGCTGGGCCAGCAGCTGCTGGTAGGCGTCTTGGCCGTCGCGCGCCAGTTCCGGCGTGACGCCCTTGGCGCCGTGCAGCGCGTTCGCGCCTTTGTGGTGGTCTTCGTGCAGCTTGAAGTAGGGCAGGGCGTTGTGCCAGGTCCAGGCCTCGTCGCCGGTGAGCCGGGCCCAGTGGTCGTAATCGCGCGCCTGGCCGCGCATGTAGATCATGCCGTTGATGCTGGAGCAGCCGCCCAGCGTCTTGCCGCGCGGGTAGCGCAGCGAGCGGCCGTTCAGGCCTGCGTCGGGCTCGGTGTTGTAGAGCCAGTCGGTGCGCGGATTGCCGATGCAGTAGAGGTAGCCCACGGGAATGTGGATCCAGTGGTAGTCGTCCTTGCGGCCGGCCTCGATCAGCAGCACGCGCTTGGAGGCGTCGGCGCTGAGCCGGTTGGCCAGCAGGCAGCCGGCGGTGCCGGCGCCGATGATGATGTAGTCGAAGG
>JBOHHM010000137.1:0-3661 GCA_050725495.1 Burkholderiaceae bacterium
CCAGCTCGCGCTGGGCCGGATCGAAGGCATGGGCATCGACCCCGCGCGACTGCAGGGCCTTGAGCACACCGCCGCCCGACATCAGCGAGACTTCGCGCTCGGCCGACAGGCCGCCCATGAGCACCGCCACTTTGCCCATGGGAGGCAGAGCGTTGAGTGTTGAGTGTTGAGCGTGACTCATTCCTCGTCCCCTTCTCGCTGAACGCTCAACGCCGAACGCTGAACCTCTTTAGAACGCTCAACCACCAGCCCGGGTACCGCACCAATCGAGCCGGCGCCCATGCACATCACCACATCGCCGTCGCGCGCGTTGTCCACAATGGCCTGCGGCATGGCGGCGATGTCGTCGACGAACACCGGCTCGAGCTTGCCCGCGACACGCAGCGCGCGCGCCAGCGAGCGGCCATCGGCCGCCACGATCGGCGCCTCGCCGGCCGCATAGACCTCGGCCAGCAGCACGGCGTCGGCCTGGCCGATCACCTTGACAAAGTCCTCGAAGCAGTCGCGCGTGCGGCTGTAGCGGTGCGGCTGGAACGCCAGCACCAGGCGCCGGCCGGGGAAGGCGCCGCGGGCGGCCGCCAGCGTGGCCGCCATCTCGACCGGGTGGTGGCCGTAGTCGTCGATCACCGTGAACTGGCCACCGCCGTTTTCAGGTTTCACCGCCACCTCGCCGTAGCGCTGGAAGCGCCGGCCCACGCCCTTGAACTCGGCCAGGGCTTTTTGCACGGCCGCATCGGGCACGTTGAGTTCGACCGCCACGGCAATCGCCGACAGTGCGTTGAGCACGTTGTGCTCGCCCGCGAGGTTGAGCTCGATGTCCAGGTCGGGCAGGGTCACGCCATTGCTGCGCTTGACCGTGAAATGCATTTGCCCGCCCACAGCGCGCACGTTGAGCGCGCGCACCTGGGCGTCCTCGGCAAAGCCGTAGCTCGTGATGGGGCAGGAGACCTGCGGCAGGATTTCGCGGATCGCCGGGTTGTCGACGCAGAGGATGGCCGTGCCGTAGAACGGCATGCGGTGCAGGAAGTCGACGAACGCCGATTTCAGCTTGCTGAAGTCGTGGCCGTAGGTTTCCATGTGGTCGGCGTCGATGTTGGTGACCACGGCCATCACTGGCAGCAGGTTGAGGAAGGAGGCGTCCGACTCGTCGGCCTCGACCACGATGTAGTCGCCGCTGCCCAGCTTGGCGTTCGCGCCGGCGCTGTTGAGGCGCCCGCCGATCACAAAGGTCGGGTCCAGCCCGGCCTCGGCCAGCACGCTGGCCACCAGGCTGGTGGTGGTGGTCTTGCCATGGGTGCCGGCAATCGCAATGCCCTGCTTCAGGCGCATCAGCTCGGCCAGCATGAGCGCGCGCGGCACGATGGGAATGCGCTTTGCGCGCGCCGCGAGAACTTCGGGGTTGTCGCCCTGGACCGCGGTCGAGGTGACGACGGCGTCGGCACCGGCGATATGGCTGGCCGCGTGGCCCACGAAGGTGCGGATACCCAGGGCGCCCAGGCGCTTGAGCGTGGCGCTGTCGGCCAGGTCCGAGCCCGAGATCACATAGCCCAGGTTCAGCAGCACCTCGGCAATGCCGCTCATGCCCGAGCCGCCCACGCCCACAAAATGAATATGGCGAATCGCGTGCTTCATGGGGCCAGCTCCTCGCAGGCGCTCACCACGTCCTGCGTGGCGTTGATTTTCTGCATCTCTTTGGCTTTGAGCCCATGTTCCATCAGCGTGGAACGCTCTGTTTTTTGTAGCATTTGTGCAAGAAGTTCGGGCGTCAAGTCCTGTTGCCGCACCAGCCAGCCGCCGCCCTGCTGCACCAGGAAGCGGGCGTTGCGGGTCTGGTGGTCGTCCACCGCAAACGGGAACGGCACGAAGATCGCGGCGGCACCGACCGCCGCGATTTCGGTCACGGTGCTCGCGCCGGCGCGGCACAGCACCAGGTCGGCATCGGCAAAGGCTTGCGCCGTGTCGTCAATGAAAGGCGTGAGTTCAGCGTTCACGCCGGCTTGGGCGTAGTTGGCGCGCAGCTCGTCGATCTGTTTGGCGCCGCTCTGGTGAATCACCGCGGGGCGCTGCGCTGGCGGAATCAGGGCCAGTGCTTTCGGCACGATCTCGTTGAGCGCCTTCGCGCCCAGGCTGCCGCCGACCACCAGCAGCTTCAGCGGCCCGCTGCGGCCGGCAAAGCGCGCGGCCGGCTCGGGCTGGCGCGTGAACGCCGGGCGCAGGGGGTTGCCGACCCACTGCGCTTTTTTGATCACATCGGGAAAGGCGGTGAACACGCGGTCGGCCACACCGGCCAGCACCTTGTTGGCCAGGCCGGCCACCGAGTTCTGCTCGTGCAGCACCAGGGGCTTGCCCAGCAGCACACTCATCATGCCGGCCGGGAAGGTGATGTAGCCGCCCAGACCCACGACGACGTCGGGCTGGACGCGGCGCACCACCTGGATGCTCTGCCAGAACGCCTTGAGCAGGCGCAGGGGCAGAAAGACCAGCGAGAACGGACCCTTGCCGCGCACGCCCGAGAAATCGATGCTCTCGAACGCGAAGCCGCGCGGCGGCACCAGCTGGCTTTCCAAGCTCGGGCTTGTGGCGCTGCCGCGTCTGCCCAGCCAGTGCACGCGCCAGCCGCGCTCGCGCAGGGCTTCGGCCACGGCCAGGCCGGGGAAGATATGGCCGCCTGTGCCGCCGGCCATGACAAGGGCGGTACGAGCCCCCACGCTTGTCACTGCGTGTACTGCGCTGCCCCCCGAGGGGGCCTTCGCGCCTTGGGGCGGCCCGGCGTCGCTCATGCTCATGCCCGCCCTCCCCGCATCAAGGTTCTATTCTCGAAGTCGATGCGCAACACCACCGAAATCGCGACCAGGTTCATCAGAATGGCCGAGCCGCCATAGCTCATCAGCGGCAGGGTCAGCCCCTTGGTCGGCAGGGCTCCGAGGTTCACGCCCATGTTGATGAAGGCCTGAAAGCCCATCCAAATGCCCACGCCCTGGGCCACCAGGCCGGCAAACACGCGATCGAGCGCAATGGCCTGGCGACCGATGTGCATGATGCGCCGCGTCATCCAGAGGAACAGGCCGATCACGCAGAGCACGCCGATCAGGCCGAACTCCTCGCCGATCACGGCCAGCAGGAAGTCGGTGTGGGCTTCGGGCAGCCAGTGCAGTTTCTCGACGCTGCCGCCCAGCCCCACACCAAAGATCTCGCCGCGGCCAATGGCAATCAGCGAATGCGAGAGCTGGTAGCCCTTGCCCAAGGCATGCTTTTCGCTCCAGGGATCGAGGTAGGCGAAGATGCGCTCGCGCCGCCATTCGCTCAAGGCCACCATCAAGCCGAAAGCCACGACCATCACGGCGGCGATCAGGAAGAACATGCGGGCGTTGACGCCGCCTAGGAACAAAATGCCCATCGCGATGACCGCGATCACCATGAAGGCCCCCATGTCGGGTTCGGCCAGCAGCAGCACGCCGACCACCGCCACCGCCAGCGCCATCGGCAGCACGGCGCGGAAGAAGCGCTCCTTGACCTCCATCTTGCGCACCATATAGTCGGCCGCATACAGCAGCACGGCGAACTTGGCGAGCTCCGAGGGCTGGAAGTTCATGAGGCCCAGGGCGATCCAGCGGCGCGCGCCATTGACCCCCTTGCCGATGTGCGGGATCAGCACGGCGAT
>JBOHHM010000138.1:0-6754 GCA_050725495.1 Burkholderiaceae bacterium
TCGGCGATCTACGGCATTGGCGAGCCCGAGAGCTACCACCGCATGGTGATGACGCTGCGCGCGGGCGACAAGATGGGTCAGCGTGATGTGATCGCCCAGCTGATCCGCATGCAGTACCAGCGCAACGATCAGGACTTCAGCCGCGGCAAGTTCCGCGTGCGCGGCGACACCATCGATGTGTTCCCGGCCGAGCATTCCGAACTGGCGATCCGCATCGAGCTGTTCGACGACGAGGTGGAGTCGCTGCAGCTGCTCGACCCTCTGACGGGCCGCATCCGCCAGAAGATCCCGCGCTTCACGGTCTATCCGTCGAGCCACTACGTCACGCCGCGCGACAAGGTGCTGGCCGCCGTGGAGACCATCAAGATCGAGCTGGACCAGCGCTTGAAGGAACTGGTCGGCATGGGCAAGCTGGTCGAGGCCCAGCGGCTGGAGCAGCGCACCCGCTTCGACCTGGAAATGCTCAGCGAAATCGGCCACTGCAAGGGCATCGAGAACTACACCCGCCACCTCTCGGGTGCCGCCCCCGGCGAGCCGCCGAGTACCTTGACCGATTACCTGCCCAAAGACGCGCTGATGTTCCTGGATGAAAGCCATGTGCTGATCGGCCAGCTCGGCGGCATGTACAACGGCGACCGGGCGCGCAAGACCACGCTGGTGGAATATGGCTTTCGCCTGCCCAGCGCGCTGGACAATCGGCCGCTGAAGTTCGAGGAGTTCGAGCGCAGGATGCGCCAGGCCGTCTTTGTCTCGGCCACGCCGGCGACCTATGAGCAGGAGCATGCGGGCCAAGTGGTGGAGCAGTTGGTGCGTCCCACTGGCCTGGTCGATCCGGAGGTCGAGGTGCGTCCGGCCACCCATCAGGTCGACGACGTGCTGCAGGAAATCCGCATCCGGGTCGAGCGAAACGAGCGCGTGCTGATCACCACCCTGACCAAGCGCATGGCCGAGCAGCTGACCGACTACCTGAGCGACAACGGCGTCAAGGTGCGCTACCTGCACAGCGACGTCGACACGGTGGAGCGCGTGGAAATCCTGCGCGACCTGCGCCTGGGCACCTTTGACGTGCTGGTCGGCATCAATTTGCTGCGCGAAGGCTTGGACATTCCCGAGGTGTCGCTGGTGGCGATCCTGGACGCCGACAAGGAGGGTTTTCTGCGCGCCGAGCGCTCGCTGATCCAGACCATAGGCCGGGCCGCGCGCAACCTGAACGGCCGCGCCATTTTGTACGCCGACAAGATGACCGACTCGATGCGCAGGGCCATCGGCGAGACCGAGCGCCGCCGCGCCAAGCAGCTTGCGCACAACCAGGCGCAGGGCATCACGCCGCGCAGCATCGTCAAGCAGGTGCGCGACCTGATCGACGGCGTCTACAGCGAAAAGGCCGGCAAGGAAGCCGACAAGCTGGCACAGGATGCGCTGCAGAAAGCCCGGGTCGAGGACATGAGCGAGAAAGACATCGCGCGCGAAATCAAGCGGCTGGAAAAGCAGATGCTGGACCACGCCCGCAACCTGGAGTTCGAGAAAGCCGCCCGCGTGCGTGACCAGTTGGCCCTGCTCAAAGAGCAAGCCTTCGGGGCGTCCGGCGCCGACCATGTGCTGATTCTTCCGATCAACGGCAAGCGATCCTGAAAGGGCAAAGCCGTGGGGGCACAGACAGGAAATCACGTGTTTCGGGGATATACAAAATGAGGGCAGAGGCCAACAATCCGCCACCCATGCAGACCTCGATTTACCTCATCGAAGACGACACCACCGTACGCGACTTTGTGCTGCGCAGCTTGCAGACCCGGCCTGACTGGAGCCTGGTCGGCTATTCGAATTCTTTCGCGCATGCGCAGGCAGTGGCCGCCGACGCTGCTGCCAACGTTTATCTGGTCGATCTCGGCCTGCCCGACGGGCGCGGCGAGGACTTGCTCAAATCCCTGTCCCGCAGCAACCCCGCTTCGGAACTGCTGGTGTTCACCGTCTTTGGCGACGAAAGCCGGCTGATCGAAGCTATTGAGGCCGGCGCGACAGGCTATGTGCTCAAGGGCTGCAGCAGTGGAGAACTGGTCGCGGCCATCGAACAAATCCAGGAGGGTGGCGCCCCCATTTCCTCGTTGCTCGCACGTTTGCTGCTCAAACGCCTGCGCGCGGTGCAAGGCACGCCGTCGCCTGTGCCTGCACAATCCGTGCAGGACGGCGATGTTCTCCTGTCGGAGCGCGAGGGCGATGTGCTGAAACTGGTGGCGCAGGGATACGTGAACAAGGAAATCGCCCGCAAGCTCGACATTTCCGGCCATACCGTGGGCTCCCACATCAAGAATCTCTACCGCAAGCTGGCCGTACACACTCGCGTGCAGGTGGTTCGGGCGGCGCAGGAGCGGGGTCTGGTTTGATGGGGCGCCTGCTGGCCGCACTGGGGCGCATCCAGGCTTGGGTGTGGGCCAGCGCCTTGCTCAGTCTGGTGCTGATGCTCTTGACCGCGGTGTCCTTGCCGCAGCCCGCCCCGGGCGCGGTATTCTTGTCCAAGGCGACGGTTGCCCTTGCAGTGGCCGTGCAGGATGCTCCCAAAAGTGTAGCGCTGCCGCATGTCTGGGATGACGAGCAGCCGCCTTGGCAGGGCGATGCCCGCTATGCGTTTGAATGGCCCCGTGAGATGAGTCCGTCCCAACCCCTGGCGCTCTTCCTGCCGCGCGTGGGGGCCCGATTCCGGGTCTGGCTCAACGACAGGCTGATTGAAGAAGTGTCATGGGACACGCCAGGCTATGTCGACACCAGCGTGGTGCCGCATCTGGTCGATTTACCGGCCGAGCTGATCCGGCCCGCAGCCCAGGACAACCGCCTCGAGGTCGAGGTGCGCGGCCAACTGCTGCGCAAGAGCGGCATGTCGCCGATCAGCATCGGGCCACGCGAGGCCTTGCAAGCCCGCTACCAGCGGGTGTTCTGGTGGCAGGTTCACGCCACCTGGATGGTGGTGGCCTGCTCCGTTGTGCTGGCGCTGCTCAGCGGTCTGATCTGGCTGCAAAGCCGTGAGCCGGTGTTCGCCTTCCTGTCCGCCGCCTCGGTGGCCTGGGCGCTGCGGCTGGCGCTGTCGCCGCTGGTCAATCCGCCCATGCCGTTCGAGCTGTGGTTTTACCTGCACAAGCTGTCCTACACGGTCTACTGCGGCTTCATCTACCTCTTTCTCTGGGACCTGTTTGATCACCCGCAGGGGCGTCTTCGCAGCCTGGGGACCGGCATTTTGTGGCTCGGACCGCTGTGGCTGGCGGTGACGACCCTGAGTGACAACTACAACCTCTACCGCGTCTGGACTGGCGTGCTGGCCGTGGTCGCGGTCACGGCGCTGGCGTTGATGTTTCGCCGCGCGCGTTGGGGGCTGGACGGCAAACAGCGCCTGCTGCTCGTCGCGGGCTTGGTGACGGTCATCACCGGGGTGCGCGATTTTGGCGTGGTCCAGCTCGGCTTGCCCGGCGACGCCGACCTGCGCTGGATGCCGGTGGGCAGCCTGGTATTTTTGTTGACCCTGGCTTCCGTGCTGGTGCAGCGTACCGCTGATTATGTGCAGCAGGTCAGCCAGCTCAACGAGGCGCTGGAGTTGCGGGTGAAGGAAAAGGAGAGCGAGCTGCATGCAGCCTTTGAGCGCCTGCGCGCGGCCGAGCGCCGCCAGGTGCTGGAGGACGAGCGCAGGCGGCTCACGCGCGACATGCATGACGGGCTGGGCAGCCAGTTGGTGCAGGCGCTCAATGTGGTTCGTGCCTCGGACAGGGCCGAACCCGCCGTGGTGTCGGCCATGCTCAACCACGCGCTGCAAGAGCTGCGCATGACGCTGGACTCGCTGGAACCGCTGGAGGGCGACCTGCCGGCAATTTTGGGCATGCTGCGCCGCCGCATTACCCCGGCGCTGGACGCCGCCGGCATCGAGCTGGACTGGCAGGTGAAGGAGGTGCCCGCCATTGCCGTCAAGGGCGAAGCCATGGAGTCGCGCGGCGTGATGCACCTGTTTCGCTGCCTGCAGGAGGTGTTTGCCAACATCATCAAGCATTCCCAGGCCAGCCGGGTCACGGTCCGGACCTGGGTGGACGGCGAACATGCGATGCTCGGGGTGACTGACAACGGCCGGGGGCTGGGCGAGGGTTTTCGCCAGGGCGGGCGCGGCCTGAGCCATATCCGCCTGCGTGCCGCAGAAATTGGTGCGCTGGTGCTGTTTGAAGACCTGCAGCCGGGCACCCGCGTCCAGTTCCGGTTTGCGACCCACCGGTGAGCGATTGGTGACCGGTGACTAGTGAACAGCCAGCCAGTCACCCGTCACGGTCAATAAACCTGCAAGTTCATATAGTGACTAATTGGTATTCTTACCCGAGTTAATCACTTGGGTTTTGTGGTATACTTGAGGCAAACACTCAAGAACAACAACCCAACGATGACGGGCCCGCCTCATGAGAAGTGAGGGCGGGAAGGGTGGAGACGGTGCTCCGGGCTCAGCAAGCCGGGGCGATGTAACGGCACAAGCCAAGTTGAAGGAGCTTGCGATGCGTCTCACAACCAAAGGCCGTTTTGCGGTCACAGCCATGATTGATCTGGCCTTGCGCCAGAACAGTGGTCCCGTGACGCTGGCTGCGATCAGCCAGCGTCAGCAGATTTCGCTGTCCTACCTCGAGCAGCTGTTCGGCAAGCTGCGCCGCCACGAGCTGGTGGAGTCCACCCGGGGCCCCGGCGGCGGTTACACGCTGGGCCGCAAGGCGGGCGAAATCACAGTGGCCGACATCATTGTCTCGGTGGACGAGCCCATCGATGCCACCCAGTGTGGCGGCAAGGAAAACTGCCAGGGGGACGATGCCGGCCGCTGCATGACGCACGAGCTCTGGGCCGCGCTGAACCAGCGCATGGTCGAGTTTCTGGACTCCGTCACGCTGCAAAAGCTGGTGGACGAGCAGCTCGCCAAGGGCGTTCAGATCGAGGACAAGCCGGTCGTCAAACGTGCAATTTCCAGCGCTCCGGTGGTCAAGCCAATCCGCGTGAATGCCCCGAACTCGGTGTTTGCGCTTGGCAACATGTTTGCCAAGTCCTGAGCGTTCAAACTTTTTAGCCACCCTTGATTGAGGCAGGTTCGGCCAACAACGATACGTTTTTGGCCAGCCAGCAGTACACACAGCCAGCTATGGACATGACCCCGCATTTCCCGATTTATATGGACTACGGCGCCACCACGCCGGTTGACCCGCGCGTGGTGGACGCGATGATTCCCTGGTTGCGCGAGCATTTCGGCAATCCGGCGTCGCGCAGCCATGCCTGGGGCTGGGAGGCCGAAGAGGCCGTGGAAAAAGCCCGTGGCCATGTGGCCGACCTCGTTGGCGCCGATCCGCGCGAAATCGTCTGGACCAGCGGCGCCACCGAATCCAACAACCTCGCGATCAAGGGTGCGGCTCACTTCTACAAGACCAAGGGCAAACACCTGATCACGGTCAAGACCGAGCACAAGGCGGTGCTCGACACCATGCGCGACCTCGAGCGCCAGGGTTTTGAGGTGACTTACCTCGATGTGCAGCAAGACGGGCTGCTCGACCTCGACCATTTCAAGGCCGCGATCCGCCCCGACACCATCCTGGTCAGCGTGATGTTGGTGAACAACGAGATCGGCGTGGTCCAGGACATTCCGACCATTGGCGCGATTTGCCGTGAAGAAGGCATCATCTTCCACGTGGACTCGGCCCAAGCCACGGGCAAGGTGGCGATCGACCTTCAGACCCTGCCGGTGGACCTGATGAGCCTGACCGCGCACAAGACCTACGGGCCCAAGGGCATTGGCGCGCTCTATGTGCGCCGCAAGCCGCGCGTGCGGCTGGAAGCGCAAATGCACGGCGGTGGCCACGAACGTGGCATGCGTTCGGGCACCTTGCCCACGCACCAGATCGTGGGCATGGGCGAAGCCTTCCGCCTGGCGCAGTTGGAGATGGAGCAGGACAACGCCAAGGCGCGTGCCCTGCACGAGCGCCTGCTCAATGGCCTGAAAGACGTGGAACAGGTGTTCCTCAACGGCCATCCAGACAAGCGAGTGCCGCACAACCTGAACATGAGCTTCAATTTTGTTGAAGGCGAGTCGCTGATCATGGGCATCAAGGGGCTGGCGGTGTCGTCCGGCTCGGCCTGTACCTCGGCATCCCTGGAACCCAGCTATGTGCTGCGCGCCCTGGGCCGCAGCGACGAGCTGGCGCACAGCAGCCTGCGCATGACCATCGGCCGTTTCACGACCGAAGAGGAAATTGACTATGCCGTTACCGTCATCAAGCACAACGTGGCCAAGCTGCGCGACCTGAGCCCGCTGTGGGAGATGTACCAGGATGGCATCGACATCAGCACCATCCAATGGACGGCGCACTGAAACATTGAAAAGGTATCACCATGTCCTACTCCGCAAAAGTTGTTGATCACTACGAACACCCGCGCAACGTCGGCTCCTTCGACAAGGGCGACGACTCGGTGGGCACCGGTATGGTGGGTGCGCCGGCCTGCGGTGACGTGATGAAGCTGCAGATCAAGGTCAACCCGCAAACCGGCGTGATCGAAGACGCGCGCTTCAAGACCTACGGCTGCGGCTCGGCGATTGCCTCGTCGTCGCTGGTGACCGAATGGGTCAAGGGCAAGACGCTGGACCAAGCGGCCGCGCTCAAGAACAGTCAGATCGCTGAAGAGCTGGCCCTGCCGCCGGTGAAGATTCATTGCTCCATCCTGGCCGAAGATGCGATCAAGGCCGCGGTGAGCGACTACAAGA
>JBOHHM010000139.1:0-5972 GCA_050725495.1 Burkholderiaceae bacterium
GCCCACGCCATACTCACCGGGCGGGGGCAGAGCGACGCCCTGCTTGGCCATTTCCTCGCGGTACAGCGCATCAGGCAGCTGGATCAGGATGCCCGCGCCGTCGCCCATCAGCTTGTCGGCACCCACGGCGCCGCGGTGATCGAGGTTTTCCAGAATCTTCAGGCCCTGCTGCACGATGGCGTGACTTTTCTCGCCGCGGATATGCGCCACAAAGCCCACGCCGCAAGCGTCATGCTCATGGCTGGAGGAATACAAACCGTTTTGTTGCAGATGCTCGATCTCGGCAGCCGTCGTCATGGCGCGCTCCTATGTTTTCGCAGGGACTGCAAGCATAGTGCACTGCAACAAGAATGCCAAGCAAAATAATTGGGGTCAGATTCCAATTAATTTCCTATTTTTATGTTCGACAATTAATTGGGGACATATCAAAAATAAGAGCATCAAAGCACGACGGGATGTGGATGTCATTCGATTTTTACTTTGTAACCGGCTTTGAGACCGGTCTTCCCGCCTGGGTTTTACTGACCCGGCGTTCGGTGCGCTTTTGCAAATCGGCGACGAAATCGGGCTCGCCCAGGGCCCAGCCGCGCAAGGTGGACTGGGTCAGCGCAGCCTGCTGCTCCGCCGTGATGCCGGAGCGCACCAATTCGGCGTAGGCAGCCTCCCGTGCAAAAGGCGTGTTGCCGAGTTCCCAGTAAAGCGCAGGCGGGGTGATCAGCTTGTCGTTGCGCTGGCCTATATAGTGGCCGTGGCTGGACCAGGGATAGTCGCGCGCATCGCTGACCATGCCAGCACGCACCGGGTTGAGGTCGATATAGGCCATGCAGGCGAGCAGGTAGCGCTCGCTCTGGATCAGCGTGGACTTGTAGCGCCCCTCCCATAGCGTGCCGGTGCGTCCCTGCGCATCATTGAAATGGCGTACGTAGCGCCGCCCCACGGCCTGCATCATCTGGGGCAGCGACTCGGAGGACTCAGGCGTGGCCAGCAGATGGAAATGGTTGCCCATCAACACATAGGCATGCAGCGCGACGCCAAACTTGCCGGCGTTCTCCCCCAGCAAGGCCAGCAGCAGCTCGTAATCGGCCGGCGAGGC
This sequence comes from Burkholderiaceae bacterium, assembly GCA_050725495.1. Lineage (GTDB taxonomy): Bacteria > Pseudomonadota > Gammaproteobacteria > Burkholderiales > Burkholderiaceae_C > JBOHHM01. The sequence goes on from JBOHHM010000139.1 coordinate 1,094, forward strand.
AAAAATGGCCTGACGATTGTTGCCTCGCTGGATGACGTGGTGGGGATAGCCGGGGAGCGTGAGGCGGGGAAGACGGGCCATGAGGATGCGGGGAGGTTTGCCGCATCATGATAATTGGAATCTGACCCCAATTAATGAACCCAGCCCAAACTCCTCCAGAATCGCGCGCAGCCGCTCGGCTGCGCTGCGCTTCTTCTGCCCGGTGTAGCGAGCAATGATGAGTTCGTTCTTCAGGCTGTGCTCCCAGCCCACGAGCTCGGTCACGGTCACCTGGTAGCCCGAGGCTTCGAGGTAGAGGCAGCGCAGCACATTGGTGATTTGGCTGCCCAGTTCGCGGGTGTGCAGCGGGTGGCGCCAGAGTTCGGCCAGCGGGGTGCGCGACAGGGCCAGCACCTTGTTCTGGCGCAGGCAGGCTGCAACTTCGGCCTGGCAGCAGGGCACGAGCACCATGAACTTCGCGCGCTTTTGCAGGCCGAAGGCAATCGCGTCGTCGGTCGCGGTATCGCAGGCGTGCAAAGCCGTGACCACGTCGATCTGCTCGGGCAGCTCCGTGGACTGCGCCGAATCGGCCACCGTGAGGTTCAGGAACGACATGCGCTCGAAGCCCAGCCGGGCCGCCAGCTCGCGCGAGAGCTGAACCAGCTCGGGCCGGGTCTCGATGCCGTAGATATGGCCTTGCCGCAGCGCCTTGAAAAACAGGTCGTAGATGATGAAGCCCAGGTAGGACTTGCCAGCGCCGTGGTCGGCCAGCGTGATGCCCTGCTCGGCGGGCAGCTCCTGCAGCAGCTTCTCTATGAACTGGAACAGGTGGTAGACCTGCTTGAGCTTGCGCCGCGAGTCCTGGTTGAGCTTGCCCTCGCGCGTGAGGATGTGCAGCGCCTTGAGCAGTTCGAGCGACTGGCCGGGACGGATCTCCGGCGCGCCGCTGGGCGACGGGCTCGCGACTTTGGCCGCGGCGGTCTTCGGGGGCTTCATGGCTTGCTCTTTTCTGGCGGCGCACCCGCCAGGCTGGCGCCCACCGACAGCGCCTGCCAGCCAGCGTGGCCGAGCGCCTGCAGGGTTTGCATGTTGCGCTCGAAGATCATCTCAGCCTCGGGGAAAGCCTGCACCGCACGGTCGATGCTGGCTTCGCGCAGCAGGTGCAGCGTGGGGTAAGGCGCCCGGTTGGTGAAGTTGGTGATGTCGTCTGGGCGCGTGCCCGCAAACTGGTAAGCCGGATGGAAGCTCGCAATCTGGATCACGCCTTCGAGGCCGAGGTCGACCAGGGCCTGGTCCGCGCGTCCCAGGAAATTATTGAAATCCAGAAATGCCTGCAGGCAGTGAGGTGCTATCAAAAGTGTAGTGTCTCGCACAGATGAGTCGTGGGCCAGCAGTGCTTTGAGCTCTTGAACCAGGTCATGCAGCAAGGCCTCGGCATCGCTGGCCTCGCTGACGGCGTAGTGAATCTGCCCCTTCACATGGACCGCCTTGGCAAAGGGGCAGAGGTTCAGGCCGATCACGGCGCGCTCCAGCCAGGCCCGGGTGTCCTGCACAACGGTGGCGGTCAAGGCGCTCATGGCATCAGACACCTGTGGCAAGCCGCTCGGGCTGCACCGTGGGCGCTGGCAGCTTGCGCTGCTGCGTCGTCCGCGGGCTTGGCAAGGCGTGAGCTTGCGATGGCAGTTGATTCACAAAGCCCACACATCCTCCGGGGAAACGCTTTGGTGTCAGCACCGATTTTATCGAGCGGCCCGCACAGCCCCGCCCAACAAGGGGCAAGGCTCAATGCTCCGGCAGCCGGCCCATCGACCCCGCCAGCACCAGGCCGATGGCTGAGCTAGCGCAGGTGACAGTCCAGGTCCCGGGATCATGCGAGCAGCTTGCGACCGGTCAGCCGCTCATGCTCGCGCGCCGCGAAGCGGTCGGTCATGCCCGCGATGTAGTCGGCCACGGCCCGCGGTATGTCGCGCCGGGCCGCGAAGCCAGTTTGCATCTGCGAGGGCTCGGCCAGGTAGGCCGCAAACAGCTCGCGCACCACCTGCTTGGCCTGGCCGGTGGTCTGCGTCACCTGCGGATGGCGGTACAAGTTGTGCAGCAGGAAGCGCTTGAGGTCCGTGGACTGCTGCCGCATCTCATCGCCAAAACGCAGCAGCCGCCCCATCTGGCGGGCCTGGTCCACGCTCTGCGGCCGGGCGGCCTGCAGGGCGGCCTGCGTTGCATCGATCACGTCGTAGACCTGCGCGCTCAGCATGCGGCGGATGGTTTCGTAGAGCAGGCGACGGCCCTGGGTGGCCTGCTGCAGTTGCGGGTGCTCGGCCAGGGTCTGCTGGCGAAACTGTTCGAACAGCGCCACGTCTTGCAGCTGCTCCAGCGTGATCAGGCCGGAGCGAACGCCATCGTCGATGTCGTGCGCGTTGTAGGCGATCTCGTCGGCCAGGTTGCACAGCTGCGCCTCCAGGCTGGGTTGGCTGCGCGCCAGAAAGCGCCGCCCCACCCCGCCGGGCTCGGCGGCCTCCAGCGCCTGGGCATGGGCGCGCGAGCAGTGCTTGAGAATGCCTTCGCGCGTCTCGAACGTGAGGTTCAGCCCGTTGTACAGAGGGTAGCGCTCCTCCAGCTCGTCGACCATGCGCAGGCTTTGCAGGTTGTGCTCGAAGCCGCCATGCCCGGCCATGCATTCATTGAGCGCGTCCTGCCCGGCATGGCCAAACGGCGTGTGGCCCAGGTCATGCGCCAGCGCTATCGCCTCGACCAGATCCTCGTTCAAGCCCAGCGAACGGGCGATCGAGCGGCCCAGCTGCGCCACCTCCAGCGAGTGCGTGAGCCGCGTGCGAAACAGGTCGCCCTCATGGTTCAGAAAGACCTGGGTCTTGTAGACCAGGCGGCGAAACGCCGTGGAATGCACGATGCGGTCGCGGTCGCGCTGGTATTCGGTGCGCGTGGGCGCCGCCGCCTCGCGGTAGCGGCGGCCCCGCGAATGGGCAGGGTCACAGGCGTAGGGGGCCAGCATGGGTTTTCAGATCAAACGCTGTTGAGCCCATACAGAATGGTCGCCATTAGCTACATATTTTATAGCAAATCAGGCCGTGCAGCACTGCTGGATCACCTCGCGCACGAGCGCATCGGGAGCACTGCGCAGGGCGGCGCTGCCGGGCGCGTCGATCACCACGAACTTGATCTCGCCGGCCTCGGCCTTCTTGTCGACCCGCATCAGCTCCAGGTAGCGCTGGGCGCCCAGCTGCGGCCCCACCACCGGCAAGCCGGCGCGGCCGATCAGCGTGGTCAGCCGCTGCACGAAGGCCGCGTCGACCAGGCCCAGGCGCTGCGAAAGATGGGCCGCCATCACCATGCCACAGCCGACGGCCTCGCCGTGCAGCCACTCGCCGTAGCCCAGCCCGGACTCGATCGCATGGCCGAAGGTGTGACCAAAGTTCAGAATCGCGCGCAGGCCCGACTCGCGCTCGTCCTGCCCCACGACCGCCGCCTTGATCTCGCAGCTGCGCCGCACCGCATGGGCCAGGGCCGCGGGGTCGCGCGCCATCAGGGCGTCGATATGAGCCTCGATCCAGTCCAGAAACACCATGTCGGCGATCGGCCCGTATTTGATCACCTCGGCCAGCCCGGCGCTGAGTTCGCGCGGCGGCAAGGTGGCCAGCGTGCCCAGGTCGCACACCACCAGTTGCGGCTGGTAGAACGCGCCTATCATGTTCTTGCCCAGCGGGTGGTTGATCGCCGTCTTGCCGCCCACCGACGAATCGACCTGGGCCAGCAGGGTCGTGGGCACCTGCGCAAAGGGCGCGCCGCGCATGTAGCTGGCCGCGGCGAAGCCCGTCATGTCGCCCACCACACCGCCTCCCAGCGCGAACAGCACGGTCCTGCGGTCGCATCCGTGCTGCAGCAGAGCGTCAAAAATCAGGTTCAGGGTTTGCCAGGTTTTGTGCTCTTCGCCGTCGGGGAGCTCCACGATATGGACGGTTGGGTACCGACCTTGCAGGGCGGCTCGCAGACGCTGCGCATAAAGCGGCGCCACCGTGGTGTTGCTGACGATCAGCGCCGCAGCCGCGCGGGGCAGGTTGGCATAGGTCGCGGGCTGGTCCAGCAGGCCGGGGCCTATCGCAATCGGGTAGCTGCGCTCACCGAGCTCGATGTGAACCTGGGTGGCAGACTGGGAAACGGGAGTGGCTTGCATAGCCCCCGAGTTTAGGCCAGCGGCGCAGCACCCAGCCCGGCCGAAAGCGCCTCACGGCCTCGACAGCATGCCCGCCAGCTCCAGCTGCATCACGATCATGTTGACCAGCGTGGCCACTGAGGGCCGGCCGGTTTCAATGGTGAAATGCGCCGTCTCCCGGTACAGCGGATCGCGCACGGCGTACAGGTCGCGCAAGCGACTCAAGGGATCATCGACCTGCAGCAGCGGCCGGCTCACATCGTGCCGCAGACGGCGAAACACCTCTTCGGGCGACGAGCGCAAATACACGACCGGCCCGCGCGTGCGCAGATGCTCGCGGTTGATGGGCCGCAGCACGGAGCCCCCACCGGTGGACAGCACACCGCGATGGTTCTGGGTGAGGTCGTCAATGACCTCTTCCTCAACGTCTCGGAAACGCTCTTCGCCCTCACGCTCGAAAAACTCCCGGATCGAGCAGCCCAGGCGCTGCTCGATCACATGGTCAGAATCAATGAAGGGCAGATTGAGCCGACGGGCGAGTTGCCGCCCGACGGTGGATTTGCCGGAGCCGGGGAGGCCGACTAACGCAACGCCATACACCTGCTTAACGTGCCGCAGCGCGGTCGGAAATCATTTTGGGCGTGATGAACACCAGCATTTCCTGCTTGTTGGCGGTACGCGACCTGGTCTTGAACAGATTGCCCACGGCAGGCAGGTCGCCCAGCAGCGGCACCT
>JBOHHM010000140.1:0-16778 GCA_050725495.1 Burkholderiaceae bacterium
GACGGCCAGGTGTTCTCCTGCGACCTCACGGCCCATGGCAAGAGCCGCAAGGTCTACACCCTGAAAGAGCCGCTGCTCGGCGCGATCACGGCGATCACGCCGTTCAACCACCCGCTCAACCAGGTGATCCACAAGATCGCGCCGGCTGTGGCCACCAACAACCGCGTGGTGCTCAAGCCCAGCGAGAAAACACCGCTGGCGGCCTACCTGATCGCCGACATCCTGTACGAGGCCGGCCTGCCACCGCAAATGCTGTCGGTGGTCACCGGCGACCCCGCCGAGATCGCCGACGAGCTGCTGACCAGCCCCGATGTCGACCTCGTGACCTTCACCGGCGGTGTCGCGATCGGCAAGTACATCGCGGCCAAGGCCGTCTATAAGCGCCAGGTGCTCGAGCTCGGCGGCAACGACCCGATCATCGTGATGGACGACGCCGAGCTCGAAGAAGCCGCCACGCTCGCAGCCAGCGGTTCGTACAAGAATTCTGGCCAGCGCTGCACCGCGATCAAGCGCATGCTGGTGCAGGAAAGCGTGGCCGACCGTTTCGTCGAGCTGCTAGTCAAAAAAACCAAGGCCATCAAATACGGTGACCCGTTCGATGCGAGCATGGACATGGGCACGGTGATCGACGAGCCCGCCGCTATCCATTTCGAGCAGGTCGTCAACGAAGCGATCGCGCAAGGCGCGAAGCTGCTGGTCGGCAATGTGCGGCGCGGCGCGCTGTACTCGCCGACCGTGCTCGACCATGTGAGGCCCGAGATGACGGTGGTGCGCGAAGAGACCTTCGGCCCGGTCTCGCCGGTGATCCGCTTCAAGACGCTGGACGAGGCCATCCAGATCGCCAACGGCACGGCCTACGGTCTCTCGTCGTCGCTGTGCACCAACCGGCTCGACACCATCACGCGCGTCGTGCAGGAACTGCATGTGGGCAGCGTCAATGTGCGCGAAGTGCCGGGCTACCGGCTCGAGATGACGCCGTTTGGCGGCATCAAGGACTCGGGCCTGGGCTACAAGGAAGGCGTGCTCGAGGCGATGAAGAGCTTTTGCAACACCAAGACCTATTCGCTGCCCTGGTAACGCGGGCTGCGCGCGAGGAATAACATCCCTCTACAGGCCCCGAAACCGTTGACCTGCCCTCATCCCCAGGAGATCTGCCATGCTGATCGGAGTCCCCAAGGAAATCAAGAGCCATGAATACCGCGTCGGCCTGACACCCTCGTCGGTGCGCGAACTGACGTCGGCGGGCCATCGCGTGATCGTGGAGCGCAACGCCGGCGCCGGCATCGGCGCCACCGATGCCGAATACGAACAGGCCGGTGCCGGCATCGTCCAGGGCGCCGACGAAGTGTTCGCGCGCGCCGACATGATCGTCAAGGTCAAGGAGCCGCAGGCCCCGGAGCGCCAACAGCTCAGGCCCGGTCAGCTGCTGTTCACCTACCTGCATCTGGCCCCCGATCCGCAGCAGTGCAAGGAGCTGGTCGACAGCGGCGCCGTCTGCATTGCCTACGAGACCGTGACGCAGGCCGGCGGCGGCCTGCCGCTGCTGGCGCCGATGTCGGAAGTCGCAGGCCGCATGTCGATCCAGGCCGCAGCACACAGCCTGGAGCGGGTCCATGGCGGACGCGGCATTCTGCTCGGCGGCGTGCCCGGCGTGGCGCCGGCCAAGATCGTGATTCTGGGCGCCGGCGTCGTGGGCTCGAACGCGGCGCAAATGGCGGTCGGCACGGGGGCCCAGGTGGTCGTGATCGACCGCAGCCTCGATGCACTGCGCCGCATGGACCGGCTGCTCGGCGCGCGCGTGACCACCCTGTTCTCCAACCGCGACAACATCGAGGAACAGGTGCTGTCGGCCGACGCCGTGATCGGCGGCGTGCTGATCCCGGGTGCCGCGGCGCCCAAGCTGGTTACGCGTGCCATGCTGTCGCGCATGAAGCCGGGCTCGGTCGTGGTCGACGTCGCGATCGACCAGGGCGGCTGCTTCGAAACCTCGCATGCGACCACGCATGCGGAGCCGACCTATGTGGTCGACGGCGTCGTGCATTACTGCGTGGCCAACATGCCGGGCGGTGTGCCGCGCACCTCGACCTATGCGCTCAACAACGCCACCCTGCCCTATGTGCTGGCGCTGGCGAACAAGGGATGGCAGCAGGCGCTCAGGGACGATCCGCACCTGCGCAACGGCCTGAACGTGGCCGACGGCAAGGTGACCTGCCGCGAGGTGGCCAATGACCTGCACTACACCTACCACGACCCCCTGACCCTGCTGACGGCCTGAACCATGGAACATGCACCGCCACACTCGGCACTGCGTGCCCTCGCTGCCCCCCGAGGGGGCCTTCGCGGCTTCGGGCGGCCGGACGCCGCTCAACGTCCCTACTGGCTGTCGCAGGCGCTCGCCGCCGAAGACGGCGGCCCCGCGCCGGCGCTCGAGCGCGACACGCGCGCCCAACTGTGCATCATCGGCGGCGGCTTCACCGGCCTGTGGACCGCCATCCTCGCCAAGCGGGCCCGGCCCGAGCTCGACGTGGTCGTGCTCGAGGCCGATGTCTGCGGCGCCGGCGCGAGCGGGCGCAACGGCGGCTGCGCACTGACTTGGTCAACCAAGTTTTTCACGCTGCAGCGCCTGTTCGGCGAGGCCGAGGCGCTGCGCCTGGTGCGCGCCTCCGAGCAGGCCCTGCTCGACATCGAGGCTTTCTGTGTCGAGCACGGCATAGACTGCGAATGGCGGCGCCATGGCACGCTGTTCACCGCGACCTCGCAGGCGCAGGTCGGCGCCTCCGATGCCGTGGTCGCCGCACTGCAGGCGCGCGGCATCCACTCCTGGCAGCGCTTGCCGCAGGAAGAACTGCAGCGCCGTGCCGGCTCGCGCGCCCACCTCGAAGGCTGGTACTCGCCGCTGGCGGCCACCGTGCAGCCGGGCCAGCTGGTGCGCGGCCTGCGCCGCGTCGCTCTGGCGCTCGGCGTTCGGCTGCATGAGAACACGGCGATGCTGGGCCTCGAGGAAGGCTCGCCGCCGGTGGTCCGCACCCCCGCGGGCAGAGTCACGGCCGAGCGCGTCGTGATCGCGATCAACGCCTGGATGGCGCGCAGCTTCCGCGAGTTCGAGCGCAGCATCGCCATCGTCTCCAGCGACATGGTGATCACCGAGCCGGCCGCGCAGCAGCTGGCGGCCAGCGGTCTCGATGCCGGCATTTCAGTGCTCGATTCGCGCATCTTCGTTCACTACTACCGCAGCACGCTCGATGGGCGGCTGATGTTCGGCAAGGGCGGCAACACCTTTGCCTACGGCGGGCGCATGCTGCCGGTGTTCAACCAGCCCTCGCCCCATCGCGATGAACTGAGCGCGCGCCTGCAGCGCTTCATCCCGGAGCTGGCCGACACGCCGATCGCCGCCAGCTGGAACGGCGCCTCGGACCGCTCGGTCACCGGCCTGCCGTTCTTCGGCTGCCTGCGCGGTCGCCCCGACGTGTTCTACGGCTTCGGCTACTCGGGCAATGGCGTCGGCCCCAGCCGCATGGGCGGCGAACTGCTGTCCTCGCTGGCGCTGGGACTGGACAACGAATGGACGCGCAGCCCCCTGGTACGCGGCCCGCGGGGGCGCTTCCCGCCCGAGCCGATCCGCTTTGTCGGCTCGCTGATGGTGCGCAATGCGGTGCGGCGCAAGGAAGCAGCCGAAGACCGGGGACGCCGCCCGTTCCCGCTCGATGTCGCGCTGTCGCGCTTCGCGGCCGCTGCCGGCAAGGCCGACAAGGCCTGAACCCGACCCGACAGTTGTTTGACCGCGCAGGAGTGACCATGGATGCCTTGCCCCGCCGCACATCTGGCCCCCTAAGGCGCCCCGTGTTGGCCCTGTTGTGCCTGGCCTTGCTGGGGCCCCTGGCCACCCCAGCAGCCGACCAGCCGCAGACACTGACCGTCGGGCTGATTGCCACCACAACGGTCGAGCGGGTCATCGAGAACTGGAAGCCCTTCACCGAGGCCCTGGCCAGGGAGCTGCAAACACCGGTAAGGGTGCTGGCCTCCAAGAGCTATGCGGACATTGCCAGCGGCCTGCGCGACGGCCGCATCCAGCTCGCCTGGATCAACAACAAACTGGCGATCGAGCTGGTGGAAAACGACCAGGCCGCCGTGTTTGCGCAGATGGCCCGGCTTGACGGCTCGCGCGGCTACAAGTCGGTGCTGCTGGCCCGCAAGGACGGCCCGATTCAATCGCTGGCCGATGTGCTCAGCCAGGCAGGGCGCTACAGCTTCGGCTCGGGCGACAAGAAGTCCACCTCCGGCTACCTGGTGCCCAACTACCATGTGTTCGCCAAGAACAAGATCGAGCCGGAAAAGCATTTCAAAAAGCTAAGCCACGCCAACCATCTGGACAACTTCCTCGCCGTGGCCGACGGCCGGGTCGACCTGGCGACCAACAACACCGAGGAACTGCCGCGCTACCGGGCCGAGTACCCAGAGAAATTTACGCGCGTCAGCGTGATCTGGGAGTCACCGCTGATTCCCAACGACCCCATCCTGTACCGCAAGGATCTGGGCGCCACGCTGCAGCAGCGCATCAAGAAATTCTTTACCGCCTACGGCCGCACCGAGGCGGAAAAAACCAGCTTGAAGAATATCAATGGGCTCTCGGGTTTCCGCGCTTCGTCGAACTACCAGCTGCGCCCCGTGGTGGACCTGGAACTGTTCCAGATGCTGACCACGGCGATGGCCGAGAACGCGAACTCGCCCGAGAACTACAAGGCCGTGATGAACAGCTTGACGAAGCGCGCGGCGCGTCTGGACACGGTGCTGAATGCCACGCGGCTGGACAGCCCCTGAGGGCCCCCTGCAAATGCCGCGCACCCGGCACGGTGTTTCTCAACCCGGCCGCGCGCGCTGGCGATGGCCAACGAAATCGTGCCTTCAAACTCACGCTGGGCGCTGACGGGCGGCACCTCGCAGCACCATCAAGCCAAGATCGTTGCGCGGGTCCGCTCGGAAAAAAAGCGCCCCGGTGTCCTCATCACGAAATCGGCGAGGTGACGCGCCTGCTCGGGTGCTGCCGTTCGCATGTACAGGCCAATATTGATGGGCACCGGTGGCGGAAATTCGCTGGCACGGTCGAGGCTGCGGCAGCCGGCCGGAATCGTGGCGGCCATCATCGGGCCGATGCCAATGCCAACCTGTACCGCTGTGGCCATGGCCACCAGCGTGCTGGCCTCGCAGACCACGTTCCAGCGCACGCTGCGATCCGACAGGGCCTCGATCACGCGCGTGCGCCACGGACAGGTTTCCGCAAACAAAATAACGGGCAACGGTTCGTCGGTCGACACGCTCAGGTCTGAACGCACGGCCCACAACAGCTGCTCGGGCCACACCATCAGCGGCTTGCGAACAACCTCGCTGGTGTCGCAAATCAGCAGATCGAGCTTGTCCTGTCCGAACAACGCGGCCAGCCTGCGATTGCCATCGGCCATGATGTCGATGTCGACACGTGGATTCAGGTCGCGAAAGGCCTTCAGAATATCGATCAGCCGCGTCGCCGCGAAGTCCTCGACCACGCCCAGCTTGACCCGCCCTTCCACACGCTGCCCGCCAAGGCGCTGCCTCACCTCGTCGTTAAGGGTCAGGATCTCACGCGCGTAAGGCACCAGCAACAGACCGTCGGCGGTCAGGGCAAGCCCCTTTGAAGAGCGTTCGAACAGCGACAAGCCCAGCAGATCTTCGAGACGACGGATCTGCATGCTGACGGCAGCCTGTGTGCGGTGCAAGGCTGCAGCTGCACCATTGACCGTACCGACGTCAGCGACCGACAGGAAAGCGCGCAACAGATAGGGATCAAGGTCAGTCATTCAGCTTTATTTATAGCAGGCCGACAATTTTCCGGCTACCCCACCTCAGACCCCGCTGCTACGCTTGCCTCCATCGCCAACACAAGGAGACATGACCATGCAAAGAGAGATCAAACGACGCGACCTGCTCAAGGCCAGTGCCGCATTCGGCCTGGGCTCGGCAGCGCTGGCCTTCCCGGCCGTGCACGCCGTGGCGCAAGGCCGGCAATTTGCCGGCAAGACCTTGCGCATCCTGACCTGGTCCGACGACACCGGCCTGGCCGTGCTGCGCAATATTGCGCAGACCTTCGAGGCCCAGACCGGGGCCCGTGTGGTGGCCGACCGCACGGGCAGCACCTCCGAGATGGTGGCCAAGCTCAAAGCTGCCGGCACCCGGCCCCAGTACGACGTCATCACGCTCGCCGGCGTCGGCGCCACCACCCTGGCCAGCGCCGGTCTGCTCGACAAGCCCGACCTCAACCAACTGCCCAATCTTCAGAACGTCGATCCGCGCTTTCGCACGGGCGCCGATGGTCACGGCATCGGCTACCTGCTGTGGACCGGCGGCCTGATCTACAACACCCGCACCTTCAAGGAAGCGCCCACCAGCTACGAGGAGATGTGGAATCCCAAGTACGCCAAGCGCCTGTTCCTGCCGCCGGCGATCTGGACCGACGCGCTCGACACCATCGTCGCCGCCGCCAAGCTCACGGGCGGCAATGCGACCAACGCCGAAGCCGGTTTCAAGAAGCTCGCCGAGCTCAAAGATCGCGTGCTCACCTTCGGCGAAAACCCGACCCAGATCGCCGAGCTGTTCCGATCCAACGCGCTGGACCTCGGCGGGGTCTATGCGCCGGCGTTCTATGCCAAGGAGTTGAAGGACCCGAATTCGGGAATCGGCGCCACCTACAACCTCAAGGAAGGCTTCTTCGCCGACCTGATGTACACGATTTTGCCCAAGAACCGTCCCGGCGATGCCTCTGTGGCGCACGCCTTCATCAACCACACGCTCGACCCGGTGGTGCAGGGCAAGATGGCCGAGGACGTGCTCAACGGGCCGGTGAACCAGAAAGCGGTGCTCTCGGCCTCAGCCAAGCAAAGCCCCTTCATCATCAAGCCCGAGCAGCTGGGTGACAAGGCGGTGATTCACGACAAGAGCGTGATCGCCAGCGTGCGCGAAAGCTGGATCAAGCGTTATACGCAAACTTTTGCCTGAAAGTCCGTCCGTGCATGCTGTTGACAGCGGGGCGTCCGCCATCACTCCTGCGGCCGCCGCACGCAGCCCGGCGCTGAGCCCTGACATTTCCAAGCCATCGCGGCGCCCGCCCAGCACGATCCTGCTGGTGCTGCCCGCCCTGGTCCTGCTGCTGCCGTTTGTGGTGGCGGTCTTGTTCGTGCTGCGCTATTCGGTGTCGAGCGAGAGCCAGGCCATCGCCGGTTGGTCGTTCGCTCACTACCAAGCGTTGCTCGAGCCGTTCTTCCTGCGTTCGGTGGGGCTCACGCTCAAACTGGCCACGCTGAGCACCGTGTTGTGCATGCTGCTGGCTGTGCCGATAGCGATACTGATGGCCGCGGTCGCGCAGCCCTTGTGGCGGCGTGTCATGACCAGCCTGGTTCTGCTGCCGATGATCCTGAACCTGCTGATCCAGTCATACGGTTGGATGATGGTGCTGGGCCCGACGGGTGCGGCCAACAGCCTGCTGCTGAAGGCGGGCCTCATCGAACAGCCCGTGCAAATGCTGTTCAACGAGTTCGGCGTGCTGATCGGCTTGGTGCAGACCACGCTGCCGCTGGCGGTGTTTCCGGTGTTGGGAACGATGCGCGTGATGTCACAGGACTATCTCGAGGCCGCAGGCACCCTGGGGGCCACGCCATGGCGATCGTTCTTCGACATCACCCTGCCGCTGCTCAAGCCCGGCTTGATCAGTGCCGCGTCGATCGTGTTTGCGTTCAACGCCAGCGCCTTTGCCATACCGCTGCTGCTGGGTGGGCGACGCGTGCAGATGATGGGCGTCGCCATCCGCGACATGATCTCGCCGCTGTTCGACTGGGCCGGCGCGTCCGCTGCGGGGGTGGCGCTGATCCTGATCACCCTGATCACGATGGCGGTGGCCACCTGGCTGACCACCCACGCTGTGCAACTCAAAGAGGTCCGCTGATGTCCGTTTCCTTGTGGTCCCGCACGTCCAGCGGCTCGTTTCGGGGGGTGATGCTGGTGCTCGCCGGCCTGGGCCTGGTCGTCGCCGCGCTGCCCGTGCTCGTGATCGTGGTCATGTCCTTCTCGGGGGACGGCAGCCTCGCCTTTCCGCCGCGTTCGCTGTCGCTGCGTTGGTACAGCGCCGCGCTCGACGTGCTGTTCGGCGGCGACAGCGACAGCACGACCTCAGCCTTCGAATCCTTGGCCACCAGCTTCACTGTCGGCGCCATCACCATGTGCGCAACCACCATGGCCTGCGTCCCCTTGGCCTACGCGCTGGTGCGCCGCGGCGGGCGGTGGCGCCAGTGGGTGGAATTGCTGTTCACGCTGCCGCTGGTGTTTCCGCTGGTGGTGCTGGGTGTGGCCTATCTGCTGCTGAGCGAAACCTTGACCCGACAGACCGGAAGCGAACTGGGCCTGCTGCGACTGGCCATCCCGCACATTGTGCTGGCACTTCCGTTCGTGCTGCGCAACTGCCTGAGCGCCATGCACGGCGTCGGGCGCGACCTCGAAGAAGCGGCGATGTCGCTGGGCGCCTCGCCCCTGCGCGCGGCCATCGACGTCGTCGTGCCGTTGATGAAGCCGGGCATCCTGGCCGGCCTGATCTTCGCGTTCATCATCTCGTTCAACGAATTCACGATCAGCTTCTTCATGTACACGATCGACGTGCGCACGCTGCCGATTTGGATGTACAGCCGTACCGTGTCCTCGCTGGATCCCACCACGCTCGCGATCTCCACACTGATCATCGCACTCGACGTGGCGCTCATCACCTGGGTCGACAAGGTCGTCGCAGGCAAGGGCAGCTTGTTCTGAACCCCGGATCACACCACACAGTCCACCATGCCTACACCCAACATCATGACGCCCACGCAGACCAGCCATCTGGACATCCGCGGCCTGGGCAAGCGCTTTGGCAGCAACGACGCGCTGGCCGACGTCAACCTCTGCATCAAACGCGGCGAATTCGTTTGCCTGCTCGGCCCGTCGGGCTGCGGCAAGACCACGCTGCTGCGCATCATTGCCGGCTTCGAAAGGGCCGACCGCGGCCACCTGCTGCTCGAGGGCCGCGACATCACCGAACTGCCGCCGCACCAGCGGGGCTTCGGCATGGTGTTCCAGTCCCTGGCCCTGTTTCCGCACATGAGCGTGGCCGACAACATCGGCTACGGCATGAAGCTGCGCGGCACCGCAGCGGCGCAGCGGCGGCGCCGCGTCGAGGAGCTGCTGGAGGTGGTGCAGCTGCCGGCCATCGCCAACCGGCCGGTCTCGGCACTGTCCGGCGGCCAGCGCCAGCGAGTGGCCATCGCGCGCGCCCTGGCCGTGCCGCCTCAGCTGTTCCTGCTCGACGAGCCCCTGTCAGCGCTGGACGCGCAATTGCGCGACAGCATGCAGATCGAGTTGCGCCAGTTGCAGCAGCGCTTTGGCGTGACCACCGTGGTCGTCACGCACGACCAGACCGAAGCCATGATGCTGGCCGACCGCCTGGTGGTCATGAAGCAGGGCCGCGTGCAGCAATGCGACACGCCGACCGAGGTGTACCGCCGACCTGCCAATGCCTTCGTGGCCGAGTTTCTTGGCGCAGCCAACCTGTTGCCCGGGACCGTGCAGGCCGACGGCACCGTGCAGGTCTTGGGTGCACCCCTTGAGGCGGGCACCAGCCTGGCGGCCGGAAGCCCGGTGACCTTGGCCGTGCGCGCGCAAGACGTGCGCCTGCGCGCCCTCGGCACCGACGCTGGAGCGGCCGGGCACGCCGTGGGCGATATCGAATTCGTGCGCGACCTGGGGCCAGAAGCCGAACTGATCGTGCGCTGCGGTGCCGATCGCCTGCGCTGCCGAAGCGCAGAGACCGCTTTGCGGCAGGCCGGCGTGGGCCAAAAAGTCGCCGTGCACATCGACGCCCAGCGCTGCACGGTGTTTGCTGCGCATGCCTGAAGGGCCAAGGCCATGACGACCACTGCACCCCTGTTCCTGAACGCGCAGGCCGTGACCCAGGCCCTGCCCTGGCAAGCCTTGATTGACTGCCTGCAGCAGGCGTTCCGCCTGGCCGATGCGGCCGTGCCTGAACGACTGCACTACAAGCTGAGCGGCGCCGCCACCGGCGCGCCGACGCTGCTCGTGATGCCCGCCTGGAGCGCCAGCCTGGGCGTGGGCACCAAGCTGGTCACGGTGTTCCCCGAGAACGCGCGCGCCGGCCTGCCGTCCATCCACGGCCTGTATATCTTGATGGACCCGCACCATGGCCAAACCCTGGCGGTCCTGGACGGCGGCGAGCTGACCGCACGCCGGACAGCGGCGGCATCGGCACTGGCCAGCCGCTACCTCTCGCGCCCAGACAGCCGTTGCCTGCTGATGGTGGGCGCCGGACGTCAGGCGCGAAACTTGCCGCTCGCGCATGCCAGCGTGCGACCGATCGAACGCGTCCTCGTCTGGAACCGTTCGCAGCAAGAGGCACGCGAGGCCGTGCAGTCGCTGCAGGCCCAGGGTCTGCACGCCGAGATCGCGCCGTCGCTGCCCGAAGCAGCGGCACAGGCTGACATCATCAGCTGCGCGACCCTGTCGACCGAGCCCTTGTTGGCCGGAGAATGGCTGCGCCCAGGCACCCATGTCGACCTGGTCGGTGCCTTCACGCCTGCGATGCGCGAGAGCGACGACCGCGTCTTCGAACGCGCTCACGCCGTGTGGTGCGATACCCGCGACGGGGCGTTCAGCGAGGCCGGCGACATCGTTCAGGCCGTGAAGAGCGGCGCCTTCGACCCCGCGCGTTTGGCCGGCGATTTGGCCACACTGTGCCGTGAGCCAGACCGTGCACGCCGCAGCGCAGACGACATCACCGTCTTCAAGTCGGTGGGCATGGCGCTGGAGGATCTGGCCGCTGCCCGCCTGTGCGTCGATCAATACACCACCGCTGGCGCAGCGCAGTCAACGCAGCCGGCAAGTTTTCCTTCCAGAGACCCATCATGAGCTTCGACCCACGCCACCTCGCGCGCTTGCGAGACCGCTACGCCAACGCCTCGGGCAGCGGCATCTTCGATCCCCAGTTCAAGGCTGTCGCCGATCGCATCTTCAGCAGTTCCGACCGCCGCAAGTGGCCCTTCGCCGATGTCGCCACTTTTCTCGATGCGCCCTATCGGCCCGACGCGCTGGCCCAGCAGCCCTTCGACTTCGCTGGCCTCGACGTGGCGCTGATCGGTGTGCCCATGGACTTGGGCGTGACCAATCGCGCCGGCGCCCGCTTGGGGCCACGTGCCGTGCGCGCGATCGAGCGCATCGGGCCGTACGAGCATGCGCTGCGGGTGGCACCGCTGACCTGCCTGAGAGCCGCCGACGTCGGCGACGTGCCGATGCGCAGCCGCTACAGCCTGGCCGACTGCCATGCCGACATCGAGGACTGCTTTGCCCAGGTGGTGAAGGCCGGCGTGATCCCGCTCGCCGTCGGCGGCGACCATTCCATCACCGGCTCGATCCTGAAAGCCGTGGGGCGCGATCGGCCTGTGGGCATGGTCCATCTGGACGCCCATTGCGACACCGCAGGGATCTATGAAGGCTCGAAGTTCCACCATGGCGGCCCGTTCCGAGAGGCGGTGCTGGCAGGCGCGCTCGATCCGCATCGCTGCATCCAGATCGGCATTCGTGGCGGCGCAGAATACCTGTGGGAGTTCTCGTTCGACTCCGGCATGACGGTGATCCACGCCGAGGAATTCACGCGTCTGGGCCTGGCCGAGGTGATCCGGCGCGCACGCGAGGTCGTCGGCGACGGGCCGACCTATGTCACCTTCGACGTGGATTGCCTCGACCCCGTCTACGCGCCGGGCACCGGCACGCCCGAGGTCGGCGGACTCAGCTCGCGCGAAGTGCTGGAATTGCTGCGCGGCCTGGCGGGGCTGAACATCGTGGGCGGCGACGTGATGGAGGTGGCGCCGCAACACGACCCCACAAGCAACACCGCCCAGATCGGCGCCCAGGTGTTGTTCGAGATCCTGTGCCTGGTTGCGCTGTCGCCGCCCTTCGCGCGACGCGCCGCCTGACATGCAAGAAAGCTCATCATCGATGTCCCGCCGCTGCTCTGCGATGAACGAGTCCTCTATGAACGGCGCTATGACCTCTGCGCGAGGATCGGCGTCGGGAGCGAGCTGGCAATGCCCGATATTCAAGCGCAACGCCGCGCAGTAGTATGTTCAGTTGCGGCGCGGCGAAGCACTGAAGATGCAAGGAGACTGAAATGACCCAACACCATCACAAGCAGCTCGATCGCCGATCTGTCCTCGGCGCCGGCCTGGCCGCCGCATCCCAGCTCATGGCACCCGCCTTGCTGCATGCCCAGACCCGCTCGCTCAAGGTCGGCGTCTACGGCGGCTACTTCAAGAAGTCGTTCGACAAACACATCTTCCCCGCCTTCACCAAGGCCACCGGCATCGAGGTGGAATCGGTGGCCGAGCCGACCGGCGAAGCCTGGCTGGTGCAACTGGAACAGACAGCGCGTGCCAACCAGGCGCCGGCCGACGTGTCGATGATGGGCCAGGTGGCCCTTCTCAAAGGGCAGGCCACCAAGCTTTGGGCGCCGCTCGATCTGGCGAAGATCCCCAACGCCGGCGCGCTGCAGGATCGCTTCATCCAGAAATACCCCGATGGTCGCGTGGCGGGCATCGGCGCCGTGTCCTGGTACATCACGCTGGTCAGCAACACCAAGGCCTACCCCAGCGCACCGCAGTCCTGGGCCGCGCTATGGGATCCGGCCAACAAGGACAAGCTGGGCCTGCTGGCCCTGGTCTCGAACTCGTTCCTGCTGGAGGTGACGGCCAAGACCTTTTTCGGCGGCACCAAGGCACTCGACACCGAGGCCGGCCAGCTCAAGGCCTTCAAGAAACTCGCCGAGCTGAAGTCGAATGTGCGCCTGTGGTACCGCGACGAAGCCCAGTTCGAGCAGGCGCTGAAGTCGGGCGAGATCCCTTTGGGCCAGTACTACCACGACGTGACGGGTCTGGCGGCCACGGAGGGGCACCCGGTGCGATCCACCTTCCCCAAGGAAGGCGGCATCCTGGACTCGGGCTCCTGGGTCGTCTCGCGCGCGTCGAAGAAGACCGAGGAGGCGCATGCGTTCATCAACTTCGTCTGCCAGCCCGCCATCCAGGCGCTGATGTCGCGCCAGATCGGCACCTCCCCGACGGTCAAGCGCAACCTGCTCGACCTCAGCGAGAAGGAGTTCGCCGCAGTGTCATCTGAAATCGATCCGATCGTGCCGCGCTACGACCTGTACCAGACTCGCTCCGACTGGCTGAACGAGCAATGGACCCGGTTGATCGCAGGATGAGCGCAGAGACGGTCCATCACGGGCTGTTCGGGCATGGCGAGCGAGCACAGAGGTGACACAACGATGACAGGACTGGTCCTGCGGGACATTTCCAAGCGATTTGGCACCACCACGGTCGTCGACCAGGTGCAGTTGACGGTGCCCGAGGGCAGCTTCGTGTGCATGCTGGGCCCCTCGGGCTGCGGCAAGACCACGCTGCTGCGCATGATCGCGGGGCTGGAAGCCCCCGGCACGGGGGCCATCTGGCTCGACGGCGAGGATGTCACCGCCGTGCCAACGCACCAGCGCAACCTGGGCATGGTATTTCAGTCTCTGGCCCTGTTTCCGCACCTGAGCGTGGGCGAGAACATTGCGTACCCCCTGCGCATCCGGGGCCGCTCGCGCGCCGAGCAGGCGCAGCGCACCGAGGAACTGCTGAACCTGATCCACCTGCCGGGCTATGGCGACCGGCCGATCGCCAAGCTCTCGGGCGGGCAGCGCCAGCGGGTGGCGATCGCGCGTGCGCTCGCGCTCTCACCCAAGCTGTTCCTGCTCGACGAGCCGCTGTCGGCGCTCGACGCCAAGCTGCGCGAAGCCATGCAGGTCGAACTTCGGCAGCTGCAGCAACGACTGGGCATCACCACCATCGTGGTGACGCACGACCAACGCGAGGCCATGACCATGGCCGACCTGGTGGTGGTGATGGGCGAGGGACGCATCCGCCAGGTGGCCGCCCCGATCGAGATCTATCGCCATCCGGCCGATGCCTTCGTCGCCGATTTCATCGGCTCGACCAACCTGATCGAGCTGCAGCTCGATGCGAACGGCCGCGCCTGGGCGTTCGGCTGCGCGCTGCCCGGCGTGCTCGCCCAGGGTTCAGGCCGCGCGACCTTGTCGATCCGGCCAGAAGACCTGCAGCTCAGCACACCCCAGGACGGCGCCCTGGTCGGCCGGGTCAGCTTCGTGCGCGATCTGGGGGCCACGATCGAGACCTTCGTCGAGGTCGGCAGCAAGGTGCTCGTCGCAGTGACGACGCCGCGCGCGCGCGCACGCACGCAGCCCGGCGATGCCGTGGGCGTGGTGCTGCCACCGGAGAACTGTGTGGTACTGCCGTCATGACACGCGAACCGCCCCGCCGCGCGGCGGACTATGCGCCGCTGGTATTCCCTGCGCTCATGCTGCTCGTTTTCTTCGTCGTGCCCTTTGGCACGATGGTCGCGGTGAGCTTCTTTCGCCGCCAACAGGGCGGCTTCTACACGCCGGACTTCGTGCTCGGCAACTACGAGCGCTTTCTCAGCCCCTTCTTCGGCAATGTGCTCGCGTTCTCGCTCGGACTGGCGACGCTGGCCGCCATTTGCGCGGTGGCGCTGGCATTTCCGTTCACCTACCTGCTGACGCGGCGTCCGCGCCGGGTCCAGACGCGCTGGCTGATCGGCCTGATGTCGCTGCTGTCGCTGTCGGAAGTGATCATCGGCTTTGCCTGGTCGACGCTGTTCTCGCGCACGGCCGGCATCACGAATTTGCTGGTCGCGCTGGGCTTCATGTCGCAACCCCAGGCGCTGCTTCCGAGCTTCGGCGCCGTGCTCACCGGCATGGTCTACCAGGCGCTGCCGTACGCAGTGCTGGTGCTCTATCCGGCGCTCGTGCGGCTCGATCCGACCTTGATCGAAGCGGCCCGCACCCTGGGCGCCCATCCGGCTCGCGCATTTCTCAACGTGGTGGTGCCGGCGCTGCGCAGCACCATCGTCGCGGCGCTGATCATGGTCTTCGTGTTCGAGCTTGGCTCGTACCTGCTGCCGCAGATCCTCGGGCGTCCGCAGCACTGGACGCTGTCGGTGCTGATCACCGACCAGGCCATCTACCAGTCCAACATGCCGTTCGCCGCCGCGATGGCGCTCTTTTTGGTGCTGCTGTCGCTGGCGCTGGTCGGCCTGACCCTGCTGATCGGACGCAAGGAGGGCGCGGCGTGAACGCACGACTGCTGCAGCGCCTGTTCTTCGGGGCGATCACGCTGTTCCTCGCCGCGCCCATCGTCATCGTTGCCGGCGTGTCGCTGAACGAACGCCAGACCCTTGCGTTTCCGCCGCAAGGCCTGTCGTGGTCCTGGTACGCCGAGATCTTCAGCGACCCCGGCTGGCGCGGCGCGCTGCTGGCCTCGATCGCTCTGGCCACCCTCTCTGCCGCGCTGGCCACCGCGATCGCGATGCCGCTGGCCTGGTTCCTGTGGCGCCGCTATGCGCCCTGGGCCAACATCTTCCGGCTGCTGGGCATCGCGCCCTTCGTTTTGCCGCCGGTCATCACTGCGCTGGGCCTGCTGAGCTTCTGGGTCACCGCCGGGGGCTACGGTCAGCCCTGGACGGCGGTGATCAGCCACGCGATCTTCTTCGTCACGCTGCCGCTGGTGACGCTGACGCTCGGACTCGACGCCATCGACCGCTCGCTGACCGAAGCGGCCTCGACGATGGGCGCGGACGACCGCACTGTGCTGCACACGGTGGTGTTGCCGCTGATCCTGCCCAACCTCGTGTGCGGCTACGCATTCGCCTTCGTGCTCTCGCTCAACGAGTACATCGTGGCCTACATGACGGTCGGCTTCACGCTGGAGACGCTGCCCATCAAGATCTTCAACGCACTGCGTTACGGCTACACGCCGACCATGGCCGCGGTCTCGATTTTCTTCGTCGCGATTTCCGCGCTGGTGTTCACCCTGGTGGCGCGCTTGGGCGATCTGCCGCGCCTGCTCGGTGCCCTGCCCTCGGACGACCACTGAACCTGCCGGCCGCGCTGCGACCGGCAGGCCCATCCATCCTCATTCCTATTTCACTCACACCCAAGGAAAGCTCGACCATGACCATCATCCGCCACGAACAGGGCTCTCGCATGAGCCAGGCCGTCATCCACAACCGCACCGTCTACCTGGCCGGCCAGGTCGGCAAAGGCGCCACCACCGCCGATCAGACGCGTGACCTGCTGACGCAGGTCGAACGCCTGCTGGCGCTGTCAAACAGCGACAAGTCGCTCCTGCTGTCGGCCACGATCTGGTTGGCCGACATGGAGGACTTCGCGCAGATGAACGCAGTCTGGGACGCTTGGGTCGACCCACGCAATCCACCGGCGCGCGCCTGCGGCGAGGTTCGGCTGGCTTCGCCCGACTATCGCGTCGAAATGTTGATCGTGGCTGCGCAACGCGCCTGAACCCGAAGCTCGCGCGCTCGACGCGGTGGCTCCACCGCACAAACGAAGCCGAGCCAGCAGCCAGACCGGGCGCATCCCGGCACAATGAAGGTCATGCGTGCCCTTCTGTCCGTTTTTTCCTGGCAGGAAATCCAGCACCATCCCTGGCGCAACGCGGCCGCCGTGGTGGCGGTGATGCTGGGGGTGGCGCTGGCGTTCTCGGTGCACTTGATCAACGCCTCGGCGCTCAGCGAGTTTTCCAGTGCCGTGCGTTCGGTCAATGGCCAGCCCGATCTGGAACTGCGCG
>JBOHHM010000141.1:0-5319 GCA_050725495.1 Burkholderiaceae bacterium
CGTCAAGCAGCGCCCGGGCATGTACACCCGCACCGACAACCCGCTGCACATCATCCAGGAAGTGCTGGACAACGCGGCCGACGAGGCGCTGGCCGGCTATGGCAAGAAGATCCTGGTGACGCTGCACGGCGACGGCTCGGTCAGCGTGCAAGACGATGGCCGCGGCATCCCGTTCGGCCTGCACCCGGAGGAAAAGGCGCCGGTGATCGAGCTGGTGTTCACGCGACTGCATGCCGGCGGCAAGTTCGACAAGGGCAAGGGCGGGGCCTACAGTTTCTCGGGCGGCCTGCACGGCGTCGGGGTCAGCGTGACCAATGCGCTGGCCAAGCGGCTGGAGGCCACATCCCACCGCGAAGGCAAGGTCGCAAGGCTGGTGTTCGAGGGCGGCGACGTGGCCGAGCCGCTGGTCACACGCGCCAATGGCGAGGGCGACCGCAAGCAGGGCACGACGGTGCGCGTTTGGCCCGATGCCAAATACTTCGAGTCGGCCGCCCTGCCGATGGGCGAACTGGCCCATTTGCTGCGCAGCAAGGCCGTGCTGATGCCGGGCGTCACGGTTTCGCTCACGGTCGAGAAGACCCGTGACACCCAGACCTGGCTTTACAAGGGCGGCCTGCGCGACTATCTGATGCAGACGCTCTCCGCCGACCCGGTGATCCCGCTGTTCGAGGGCGAAGGCTTTGCCGACAGCAACGACAATTTCGCCGAAGGCGAGGGTGCTTCCTGGTGCGTGGCCTTCACCGAAGACGGCCTGCCCATGCGCGAGAGCTATGTCAACCTGATCCCGACCAGCGCCGGCGGCACGCATGAGAGCGGCCTGCGCGACGGCCTGTTCAATGCCGTCAAGAGCTTCATCGAGCTGCATTCGCTGCTGCCCAAAGGGGTGAAGCTGCTGCCCGAGGATGTGTTTGCGCGCGCCAGCTATGTCCTCTCAGCCAAGGTGCTGGACCCCCAGTTCCAGGGCCAGATCAAGGAGCGCCTGAACTCGCGCGATGCCGTGCGCCTGGTCTCGAGCTTTGTGCGCCCGGCGCTCGAGCTCTGGCTCAACCAGCATGTGGACTATGGCAAGAAGCTGGCCGAACTCGCGATCAAGGCCGCGCAGACGCGGCAAAAGGCCGGCCAGAAGGTCGAGAAGCGCAAGGGCTCGGGCGTGGCCGTGCTGCCGGGCAAGCTGACCGATTGCGAAAGCCGCGACATCGCCCACAACGAGGTGTTCCTGGTCGAGGGCGATTCGGCCGGCGGCAGCGCCAAAATGGGGCGCGACAAGGAGTGCCAAGCCATCCTGCCGCTGCGCGGCAAGGTGCTCAACACCTGGGAGGTCGAGCGCGACCGGCTGTTCGCCAACACCGAAATCCATGACATCGCCGTGGCCATTGGCGTCGATCCGCACGGGCCCAACGACTCACCCGACTTGAGCGGCCTGCGCTACGGCAAGGTCTGCATCTTGAGCGATGCCGACGTCGATGGCTCGCATATCCAGGTGCTGCTGCTCACGCTGTTCTTCCGCCATTTCCCCAAGCTCATCGAGGCCGGCCATGTCTACGTGGCGCGGCCGCCGCTGTTTCGCGTCGATGCGCCGGCGCGCGGCAAGAAACCGGCCTCCAAGGTCTATGCGCTTGACGAAGGCGAACTGACGGCCATACTGGACAAGTTGCGCAAGGAAGGTGTGCGCGAAGGCGCCTGGACCATCAGCCGCTTCAAGGGCCTGGGCGAAATGAGTGCGGAGCAGCTGTGGGAGACCACGCTCAACCCCGATACCCGCCGGCTGCTGCCGGTGCAACTGGGCAGTCTGGACTTTATGCAAACCGAAGGCCTGATCACCAAACTCATGGGCAAGGGCGAGGCCGCGGCCCGTCGTGAACTCATGGAGTTGCACGGCGATGCGGTCGAGATCGATATCTGATGACCCCGGACAATTACCGCCTGCCGGCATTTTTGCGGTTTTCATGGCTCAAGCCCATGTTTCTTGGGCTCGGGCTGCTATGGATTTCGCAGCAGTGGGCGCTCGCCGATGTCTGGGGCTATGTCGACGACAAGGGCGTCGCCCACTTTGCTGCCGAGCGGCTCGACGAGCGCTACGAGCTGTTTTTCCGTGGCGGCGAGAGCTTTGATTCGCGTGACGGTGTGAGCGGGCTTGGCGGCACGCCCCGCGCTGTGGCCGTCCCTGCCGCGCCGCCGAAACTCATCGCGTTTTTCGAAGTCTCGCCCAGCTACAAGGCCGTCAGGCATGTGCTGCGCGAGGCCTCGGACACCCACAGCATCGATTACGAACTGCTGCAGGCGCTGATTGCCACCGAATCGGGTTTCGACGCCAGGGCCGTGTCGCCCAAGGGTGCCATCGGCCTGATGCAGGTCATGCCCGCGACCGCGCAGCGCTACGGCTTGGCCGGCGACAGCAAGACGCCGGTGGAGAAAAAGCTGACCGACCCCCGCACCAATATCCGCACCGGCAGCCGCTACCTGCGCGACCTGATCAAGCTGTTTCCCGGTCAGCTCGAGCTGGCGCTGGCGGCTTACAACGCGGGCGAGGGGGCCGTGCAGCGCGCAGGCAACAAGGTGCCCAACTACAAAGAGACGCAAAACTACGTCAAGACCGTGATGCAGATCTACACCCTGCTCAAGCCGCCCGCGAGTTTTGCCGCCCGGCGCACGCCGCAGCGGGTGCGCATGGAACTGCCCGGCAGTGTCGATGCGTCGACCGCGCCGGGCGGCGGGTATGCACCAACCGCGCCTGGTGGCGGGTATCCACAAACCGCGCCTGGTGGCGCGGTGGGCCGCGGCAACATGATGCCGCTGCTGGGTGCCGTCTCTGCCTCGCCTGACTTCAACTGACTTCAAGATTGAACCCGACGCGTTTTCGATGAACGACCAACCGACCCTGGACTTTTCCCAGAACGAATCCGACGATTCACTCAATCTCGCCAGCTACGCCCAGCGGGCCTACCTCGAATACGCATTGAGCGTGGTCAAGGGCCGTGCCCTGCCCGATGTCTGCGACGGCCAGAAGCCGGTGCAGCGGCGCATCCTCTATTCGATGGAGCGCATGGGCCTGGGCTTTTCCGGCGCCAGCGGCGCCAAGCCGGTCAAGAGCGCGCGCGTGGTCGGCGATGTGCTGGGGCGCTTTCACCCGCACGGCGACCAGGCGGCCTACGACGCGCTGGTGCGCATGGCGCAGGATTTCTCGCAGCGCTATCCGCTGATCGATGGCCAGGGCAACTTCGGCAGCCGCGACGGCGACGGCGCGGCCGCCATGCGCTACACCGAAGCGCGGCTGGCCAGGATCACCGGCCTGCTGCTCGACGAGATCGACGAGGGCACGGTGGACTTCGTGCCCAACTACGACGGCTCGACCCAGGAGCCCAGGCAGCTGCCAGCGCGCCTGCCGTTCACCCTGCTCAACGGGGCCAGCGGCATTGCCGTGGGGCTGGCCACGGAGATCCCGAGCCACAACCTGCGTGAGATCGCCGATGCCTGCGTGGCCTTGATCAAGGCGCCCAAGCTCACCGATGAAGAACTGTTCACGCTGGTGCCCGGGCCCGACTACCCCGGCGGCGGCCAGATCATCAGCGCTGCCGCCGATATTGCCGAGGCCTACCGCAGCGGCCGCGGCTCGCTCAAGGTGCGCGCGCGCTGGAAGAACGAAGAGCTGGCGCGCGGCCAGTGGCAACTGGTCGTCAACGAGCTGCCGCCCGGCGTCAGCACGCAGAAGGTGCTCGAAGAAATCGAGGAACTGACCAACCCCAAGGTCAAGACCGGCAAGAAGGCGCTGAGCCAGGAGCAGACCCAGCTCAAGGCCAGCGTGCTGGCCGTGCTCGACGTGGTGCGCGACGAATCGAGCAAGGACGCGGCCGTGCGCCTGGTGTTCGAGCCCAAGACCAGCCGCATCGAGCAGCAGGAGCTGATCACCACGCTGCTGGCCCATACCTCGCTCGAAACCTCGTCGCCGATCAACCTTACGATGGTGGGGCTGGACGGCCGGCCGGTGCAGAAATCGCTGCGGCAAATGCTGCTGGAGTGGATAGCGTTTCGCCAGACCACGGTGCAGCGCCGCTCGCAGCACCGGCTCGACAAGGTGCTGGACCGCATCCACATCCTCGAAGGCCGGCAGCTGGTGCTGCTCAACATCGACGAGGTGATTGCGATCGTCCGCCAGTCCGACGAGCCCAAGGCCGCGCTGATCGCGCGCTTCGATCTCAGCGAGCGCCAGGCCGAGGACATTCTCGAAATCCGCTTGCGACAACTCGCAAGACTCGAAGCCATCAAGATCGAGCAAGAGCTCAAGGAACTGCGCGAGGAGCAGACGAAGCTCGAGGAAATCCTGGGCAGCCCGGCGGCGCTGCGCCGCCTGATGGTCAAGGAAATCGAGGCCGACGCCAAGCAGTTCGCCGATGCGCGCCGCACCCTGATCCAGACCGAGAAAAAGGCTGTCGCCACGGTGGCCGTGCTGGACGAGCCGGTCACGGTCGTGGTCTCGCAAAAAGGCTGGGTGCGTGCCCGCGCCGGCCATGGTCACGACGCGGCGAGCTTTGCCTTCAAGGCCGGCGACGGCCTCTACGGCACGTTTGAATGCCGTACGGTGGACACGCTGCTGGCGTTCGGCAGCAACGGGCGTGTGTACTCGGTGCCGGTGTCGGCCTTGCCGGGCGCGCGCGGCGATGGCCAACCGGTGACGACGCTGATCGAGCTCGAATCCGGCACCCAGCTCGCGCATTACTTCGCGGGCCCGGCCAACGGCTGGCTGCTGCTGAGCAACACCGGCGGCTACGGTTTTCTCGCGACGGTGGAACACATGAGTTCGCGCCAGAAGGCCGGCAAGGCTTTCATCAGCCTGGGTGAGGGTGAAACCATCTGCCGCCCGTCACCGGCCAACGTGGCGCCTGCGCCGCCGGCCACCCATGTCGCTTGCGCCTCCAGCGGCGGGCGCATCCTGAGCTTCGAGATCGGCGAACTCAAAGCCATGGGCAACGGCGGGCGCGGCCTGATGCTGATCGACCTCGATGCCAAGGACACGCTGGCCGGTGCCGCGGCCTACACGCGCAGCGTGAGGATCGAAGGAATCGGCCGCGGCGGCAAGGCGCGCGAAGAAACGCTGGAGATCCGCTCGCTCAACAACGCGCGCGCGGCGCGTGGCCGCAAAGGCAAGGCGGCTGACCTGGGCTTCAAGCCGGCATCGATTTCGCGGGTTGAATAGGCAAGCAGGCGCTGGTCCTTGCCAGGTAGGCTTGGAGTGCTCTGTTTTTGATAGTAATTCGGCACCCATGGCCAAATCGCCCGAGGTCTGGCCCTGCCCGCATCCGCGTGTTGGCGCCAGCCCCTAGG
>JBOHHM010000142.1:0-7826 GCA_050725495.1 Burkholderiaceae bacterium
TTGCCCTTGAAATCCTTGAGGCTGCGCGGCTGGCCGTTGTGGTCCGTCAACTGGAAGTCCTTCGCGTAGTCGGCCCCCGTGATGTCCACTGCCTTGAACTGGGGCTTGGCCTCCGAACATGCGGAAATAAGGCTTCCAGCCCCCACCAACAGGGCGCTAGTCGCTATGAATTGAATAGCATCTCGTTTGTTCATGGGAGTCCTCAGAGGATGTAGTGGTCCACCAGCAGCGCGGCGAACAGGACGCTCAGGTGTATCAGTGAAAAACGGAAAGTGCGGCGCGCGAGCTCGTCGGAGTAGCTGCGCCAGAGCCGAAACGCATAGGCGATGAAACCGACGCTCAAGGCCAGGGCCGCGATCAGGTAGATCCAGGAACTCATGCCGTAGATGAAGGGCATCAAACAGGCTGCGAACAGCACCAGGGTGTAGAGCAGCACCTGCAGGCGGGTGAACTCGTTGCCGTGGGTGACCGGCAGCATGGGCAGGCCGGACTTGCGGTAGTCCTCGACCCGGTACAGCGCCAGGGCCCAGAAATGCGGCGGCGTCCACAGGAAGATGATGAGGAACAGGATCAGCGCCTCGGGGCCCACATCGCCGGTCATGGCGGCCCAGCCCAACACCGGGGGCATGGCGCCCGAGGCCCCGCCGATCACGATGTTTTGCGGCGTCAACGGCTTCAGGATCACGGTGTAGACCACCGCATAGCCGACGAAGGTCGCAAAGGTCAGCCACATGGTCAGCGGGTTGACCCAGACATAGAGCAGCCACGAGCCGGCAGCGCACAGCGCGGCCGAGAAAAGCAGGGTCTGCCAGTCGCTGAGTTCGCCCTGGGCCGTGGGCCGCCAGGCCGTGCGCTTCATCTTGGCATCGATGCCTTTTTCGACGAGGCAGTTGAAGGCCGCGGCGGCGCCTGCCACCAGCCAGATGCCCGCGCACGCGATGGCCCCGAGCCTGAGCTCGGCCAGCGTCGGCAGTCCCGGCACGGCCAGCACCATGCCGATCAGGGCACAGAACACGATGAGCTGCACCACACGGGGCTTGGTCAGCGCGTAGAACTGCCGCCAACGCGACGGCGGGGCGATGGATTGGACGGCACTCATGCCCGCGCCCCTTGAAATGACGAATGACGTTGCCGCTGCACGGCTTCAATGACCCAATGACAAGTCATGGCGCGCAGCGCCGTCATCGATGCCGCAGGCAATGTCATGTGAGCGTAGCGAACGTCATTCATGCGGACAGCCTCGAGGTGTTGATTCTGGAAACGCCCACGGACCGCGTGGCGCGACAGCTTGCAAACAGGGCCCAGGTCAGCACGACCACGAGCGCGGCGGCGCCGCCGGTGTGCGACACGGCCGCCACCAGCGGCCAGTCGAGCACCACGTTGGCCAGGCCGGTGGCGAACTGCCACAGCGCCAGGCCCGCGAGCCAGCGCGCCTGAGGCCGCAGGCCCGTGTCATGCAGGCGCCAGGCCAGCACGCCGAGCGCTGCGAATACCGCATAGGCCGACAGGCGGTGGACGTAATGGATGGCGGTCAGCGCGGCGAAGCTGATGTGGCTGCCATCGGGCAGCCGGCCCAACTCACGCCAGAGCTCAAAGCCCTGCTCGAAATCCATGGTCGGCCACCAGCTGTTCTGGCACTGGGGGAATTCGCTGCAGGCCAGTACCGCGTAGTTGGTGCTGACCCAGCCGCCCAGCGCGATCTGAGCCACGACCAGGGCGAACGTGAAGATCAGCCAGCCGCGGGCCGCAGCGGACAGTGGCACGCGAGCATGGCCCTGCTGCGCCTGGGCATAGCGCAGGGCCTGGACGCACAGCAAGGCCAGCAGCCCCATGCCGCCCAGCAGGTGCAGGGTCACGATGGCGGGGAACAGCTTCATGGTCACGGTCAGCGCGCCAAACGCGCCCTGCACGCAGACCCAGGCCAGGGTGATGCTAGGCCACCAGGGGTTGATCAAGGCATCGCTCTGGGGGCGCTTGCGCGCCAGCCAGCTCGCGGCGGCCAGCGTGAGGATCAGCACGCCAACGCCGGTGGCCAGATAGCGGTGGACCATCTCGACCCAGGCCTTGCCATGGGTGACCGGGCCGCTCGGCATCGCGCTCTGGGCCGCCGCGATGTCGGCCTGGGCCCCGAGCGGGCTGGCGTTGCCATAACAGCCCGGCCAGTCGGGGCAGCCCAGGCCCGAATCGGTCAGCCGCGTGAACGCGCCGAACAGCACCAGATCAAAGGTCAGAAACAGGGTCAGCAGGGTCAGCGCCTGCAGCCGGCGCGCGGGCGAGGCCTTGGGGTTGCGCAGCCAGACCCAAGCCAGGGGCCCGAGCGCGACCACCAGGCCCATCAGCATGAGCCGGGCCGCGGGCGACAGGTCGTACAGCGCTTGTGCGTCCATGGCCAGCCCCTAGCGCCCTTCCTTGTCCCAGGACGCCGAAGCGCGCAGCAGGCGCTCCAGGTCGCGCTTGGCCTTGGCGGCGGCGGCCGCATCCATGTTGGCCGGGAAACGCATCATCCAATGGCCCATGGGGTCGACCAAGTAGAGGTGCTCAGCGAGCTGGTGTCCGGCCGAGGGCTGCAGCCACTGCGCCAGCGGGGCTTCGCCGACCCGCAGCACGGTCGCCTCCTTGAGCGCCGAATGCAGAGCTTCGGGCACGGGCGCCTCATCGCTAACCAGCCAGACCCAGTCCATCCTGCCCTTGTCCTTGCCCAGGCTCTCGCGCAGCTGGCGCTGCAGGTACAGATGGTTCTGGCAGGCCTTGTCACAGGCGCCGCCAGCCACGCTGAGCAGCAGCCACTGGCCCTTGAGGGCGCGCAGGTTGCTGCGCTCGCCGCTCAAGCTCACCGCGGCCAGATCAGGCAAGGCACGCTGCGGGTCGATCAGCTCGCCATAGTTGCGCCGCCCCTCGGGACGGATCACGTAGTAGGTGAAATACGAGGCAATCACGGGCGCGGCACAGACCAGCAGCACGGCGAACATTTTCCAGCGCCCCCAGCGGGTGCGCTGCGCCTGCCCTGCCGCCGCTTCGGGCGCAGGCATGGAATGCACGGTCAGGCCCAGCGGCTCGTCAGGAACGGCGGGCCTGGCGCCGGCGGGGTGCAATGAATTGGAACCAGACATAAAGAATTGCGATCAGGCTGCTCAAGCCCAACCATTGAAATGCATAACCGTAATGTTTGTCAGCGCCGCTGCCGGCCTCGGGCCAGTCCCGCTGCAGCCCTTCGCTGGGCGCGCCAGTCTGCACGACGGACAGGCCCAGCAGCGGCAGCCGGGTCTCGGCGCTGAATTCAGCCAGATCGAGATTTTGCCGGATGGGCCCGGGCTCGCTGGCCTTGAACTCATATAGCTTGGACGGCGGCGGGGCAATCCGGCCCTCGATCGCGACCAGGCCCTGCGGCGTGTCGATGCGCGGCAGCGCGCTGCGGTCGACAAAATTGCGCTGCACCCAGCCGCGCTGCACCAGGGCCACGGCAGTGCTGCCCTCCAGCTGCAAAGGGGTCAGCACAAAAAAACCGGGCCTGCCATGCATTTGGCGGTTGTCCAGGAACACGGTCTGCTGGGCCAGCCAGCGGCCCCGTAGCCGGATCCGGCGGTGCACCAGCTGCGCCAGCGGGTCCGGGCCGCCCAGGGCCTGCCCGTCCAGCGCCGGCTGCCTCTGCTTCGCCTCGATCGCGGCCTGCAAGGCCTCTTTCTGGGCGGCCCGCGAGAGCTGCCAGCGACCCAGCGACAGCGTCAGCGCGACGCCGACCAGGGCGCCCAGCGTCAGCAGCCAGAAACGCGCTTTCGGACTCACGGGATAATGCGCCCCATGAAGTACCTCGTCCTGCTCGCCTTCGTGGCCATCCTCGGCAGCCTGGCCTCCGCGCTGTTTTTCATGATGAAGGGCGGACGCGACGGCAAATCGAGCCACATGGCCCGCGCCCTGGCGTTTCGCGTCGGATTCTCGGTGCTGCTGTTCGTCTGCATTCTGCTGGCCTGGAAGCTCGGCTATATCCAACCGACCGGTATTCCGCTCGGAAAGTAAGCCGATTCAACAAAAAAGCGCCTGACGGCGCTTTTTTGAGTCT
This sequence comes from Burkholderiaceae bacterium, assembly GCA_050725495.1. GTDB lineage: Bacteria > Pseudomonadota > Gammaproteobacteria > Burkholderiales > Burkholderiaceae_C > JBOHHM01. Next base: position 4,058 of record JBOHHM010000142.1, read on the forward strand.
TGTTCAAACCGCCCATCAGAGCCAGTAGACCAGCGAATACAGGCCCAGCCAGACCACGTCGACAAAGTGCCAGTACCAGGCGGCACCTTCGAAGCCGAAATGGCTCTCGGCGGTGAAATGGCCTTTTTGCAGGCGCAGCGTGATGACCAGCAGCATCAGCATGCCCACAAACACGTGAAAGCCGTGAAAGCCCGTCAGCATGAAAAAGGTCGAGCCATAGACACCCGAGGAGAGCTTGAGGTTCAGGTCGGTGTAGGCATGGAAGTATTCATAGCCCTGCACGCACAGGAAGGTGAAGCCCAGAAGCACGGTCATCCACATGAAGGCGATGGTCTTGCCGCGATGGTTTTCGCGCAGCGCATGGTGGGCGATGGTCACCGTCACGCCCGAGCTCAGCAGCAGCGCCGTGTTGATGGTGGGCAACCAGAGCGGGCCCATGCTCTGGAACGGCTCGATGATGCTGGCCGGCGAGGTCGTCACGCCGGCCGCCAGGGTAGGCCAGACGGCCTTGAAGTCGGGCCAGAGCAAGGCGTTGTCCAGGCTGCCGAGCGCCGGCACCGAATGGGCGCGAACCCACCACAGGGCCGAGAAGAAGGCGCCGAAGAACATGACTTCGGAGAAGATGAACCAGCTCATGCTCCAGCGGTAGGAGAGGTCGACCTTGCGCCCGTACAGGCCGCTCTGGTTTTCGTGGATCGCATCGCGGAACCATTGGTAGAGCACGCTGAGCCACCAGACCAAGCCGAACGCCAGTGCGTACTTGCCCCAGTCGACACCGTTGATCCACTGGGTTGCGCCGAAGATCACGAAAAACAAGCCCAACGCCGACAAGGCCGGGTGGCGCGACGGGTGGGGAACGTAGTAATACGGGATTGCGCTATGTGTGGTTGAACTCATTTCAGCTCCTGACTCTCTCAAATCTTCTCTTGCTATTTCTTCGGTTTGCAAACTGCTTTACTTCGCCACCACCCAGTTGACCAGCACGACCAACCCCAGCACCAACAGAGCAGCCCCGGCAATACCCACCACAATGATGTGAACGGGGTTGAGCTTGGCGAGGTCCTCCTGGTAGCCGCTGCGCTTGCGTATGCCCAGGAACGACCAGGCCACTGCCCTGACGGTGCGCCACAACGATCCCTTGCGCTCGCTCATGAGCCCACCTTCCCGTCCAGATGTCGGCCCGCATCCGTGGTCGACACGGGCGCAGCAGGCGTCTTGCCGCCGACTTCAAAGAAGGTGTAGGACAAGGTGATGGTGCTCACGTCCTTGGACAGCTTGGGGTCGATCACAAAGGCCACAGGCCAGACTTTCTTCTCCCCGGGCTCCAGCGTGTACTGGTTGAAGCAGAAACACTCGAGCTTGTTGAAGTGGGCGCCGGCCTGGCGCGGTGCGTAACTCGGAATGGCCTGGGCCGCCATGCGGCGGTTCTGCACGTTCTGGAACTCGTACATCACGGTCGTCAGTTGGCCGGGGTGCACCTGCACCGAGCGCTGGGCAGGCTTGAATTCCCAGGGCCCACGCGCGTTGGCATCGAACTCCACCGTGATGATGCGACTGGTGTCAACCTGGGTGTTGGCCGGCAGCAAGACATCCTTGCCCGCCGCGCCATTGCCGGGAACCTGCCGCTCACTGAGCGCCAGGATGTTGAGGCCGGTCATCTCGCAGATGTGCTTGTAGATCGGTATCAGCGCGTAGCCAAAGACGAACATGCCGGCCGCGACCACGGCCAGCTTGCTCACCATTTTGACGTTCTCGCGACGGATGCTCATGTCCTACTGCGCTGCCGCTCAACGGCCCAGCAACACCATCTTGGCCATGAAGCCGGCGAAAAACACCAGCGCCACCGACGCGAGGATCAGCGCCAGGCGCAGGTTGCCTTTCTTTTGATCAGGTGTCATGGCCTGCCTCATCAGCCGATGACCTTGGTCGCCGTGACGTCCAGCTTGGGCGGCCTCCCAAAGGTATGGAACGGGGCCGGCGACGGCACTTCCCACTCCAGGCCTTCAGCGGCCTCCCAGGGCTTCTGAGCGGCTTTTTCACCCTGGCCACGCATGGTGGGCAGCACGATGAAGAGGAAGAAGTAGACCTGGGCCAGGCCGAAGGCGAAGGCGCCGACCGTGGCAATGGCGTTGAAGTCGGCGAACTGCATGGGGTAGTCGGCATAGCGGCGCGGCATGCCGGCCAGACCCAGGAAGTGCATCGGGAAGAAGGTCACGTTGAACGCGATCAGCGACCACCAGAAGTGGATCTTGCCACGCGCCTCGTCGTACATTACACCGGTCCACTTCGGCGCCCAGTAGTAGTAACCGGCAAACATGGCGTACAGCGAACCGGCGACCAGCACATAGTGGAAGTGGGCCACCACGTAATAGGTGTCCTGCAGCTGGATGTCGATCGGCGCCATGGCCAGGATCAGGCCGGTGAAGCCTCCCATGGTGAACACGAAGATGAAGCCCACGGCGAACAGCATGGGGGTCTCGAAGGTCATCGAACCCTGCCACATGGTGGCGATCCAGTTGAAGATCTTCACGGCCGTGGGCACCGCGATCAGCATGGTCGCGTACATGAAGAACAGCTGGCCGGTCACCGGCATGCCGGTGGTGAACATGTGGTGGGCCCAGACGATGAAGGAGAGGATGGCGATCGACGAGGTGGCGTACACCATGGAGGCGTAGCCGAACAGCTTCTTGCGCGAAAACGCCGGGACGATCTGGCTCACGATGCCGAAGGCCGGCAGGATCATGATGTAGACCTCGGGGTGGCCGAAGAACCAGAAGATGTGCTGGTACATCACCGGGTCGCCGCCACCGGCGGGGTTGAAGAAGGTGGTGCCGAAATGGCGGTCGGTCAACGTCATCGTGATGGCGCCGGCGAGCACCGGCATCACGGCGATCAGCAGGTAGGCCGTGATCAGCCAGGTCCAGCAGAACATCGGCATCTTCATCAGCGTCATGCCGGGGGCGCGCATGTTGAGGATGGTCACGATGATGTTGATCGAGCCCATGATGGACGAGGCACCCAGGATGTGCAGCGCAAAAATGCCGGCGTCCATGGACGGGCCCATTTGCAGCGTCAGCGGCGCGTACAGCGTCCAGCCGGCCGCCGGTGCGCCGCCGGGCATGAAGAACGACCCGACGACCATCAGGCCGGCGGGAATCAGCAGCCAGAAGCTGAAATTGTTCATGCGCGCGAACGCCATGTCGGCCGCGCCGATCTGCAGCGGCACCATCCAGTTCGCGAAGCCGACGAAGCCGGGCATGATGGCGCCGAACACCATGATGATCCCGTGCATGGTGGTGAGCTGATTGAACAGCTCGGGATTGACCAGTTGCAGGCCGGGCTGGAACAGCTCGGCACGGATCAAGAGCGCCAAAATGCCCCCGACCATCAGCATGGTGAAGGAAAACAGCAGGTACAGCGTGCCGATGTCCTTGTGGTTGGTCGCGAACACCCAGCGGCGCCAGCCGGTCGGCGCGTGGTGGTGCTCGTCGTGGCCGTGAGCGTGTGGGTCGAGAACTGCACTCATCTTGAATTCCTTGTCAATACGTTTTCGACTTCAGTTACTTGCGCGCGGCCTTGACGTCGGCGGGCTGAACCAGCTGGCCGGTCTTGTTGGACCAGTTGTTCTTGGTGTAGCTGATCACGGCCGCAATATCGGTGTCGGAAAGCTGTTTCCAGGCCGGCATGGCGCCCTGGTTCTGGCCGTTGAGCACCACGGCGATTTCCTTGCCCTTGTCGGCGTCCAGCACCACGGCAGCGCCGTCCAGCG
>JBOHHM010000143.1:0-29342 GCA_050725495.1 Burkholderiaceae bacterium
CCATAGCTGGCCAGCGCGATGGCCACATAGGGGTGGAGCTCGGGCGTGACCATCCATAGCAAGGCGGCGAGCAGCACGAAGGGCGCGAGGCCCGCATAGCCGAGCCGAATGATGAGTTTTTCAGACGAAATGGGCTGCATGTCCTTATCCAGAGGTCGCTAGTTGCTATAAATTTTGTAGCTGACGGCAGGTTGCCCAGGGCCTGCCGTCCCTGCTCATCGGGAAAAGGGGCGCTTATTTGACGCTGGCCTCGGCCAGGAATTTCTCGACCTGCTGGGCGTTGATCGCGCCTGGCACGCGGGCGCCGTCGGCAAAGATCAGCGTCGGGGTGCCCGTGATCTTGTGTTTTTTGCCGAATTCCAGGTTGCGGTTGAGCGCGGCCATGTCGCAGCTGGCGGCCGCCGCGGGCTGGTCGCGCAGCATCCAGTCGGTCCAGGCCTTGGCCTTGTCCTTGGCGCACCAGATGCTTTTGGACTTGTCGACCGAGTCCGGGCCCAGGATCGGGTAGAGGAACAGGTAGACCGTGATGTTGTCCACCTTCTGCAGGTCGCGCTCGAAGCGCTTGCAGTAGCCGCAGTTCGGGTCTTCGAACACGGCGACCTTGCGCTTGCCGTTGCCGCGCACGATGGTGAAGGCGTCCTTCAGCGGCAGGGCGTCGAAGTCCACCGCCAATAGCTTTTCCATGCGCTCCTCGGTCAGGTTGCGGCGCTGCCGGGTGTCGATCAGGGCGCCCTGGATCAGGAAGTTGCCCTCGGCGTCGGTGTAGAAGATGTCCGTGCCATTGACGCGCACTTCGTACAGGCCGGCCATCGGCGACTTGCTGATCTCGTCGATCTTCTGCAGCTGCGGAATGCGCTCGGCCAGGTTCTTGCGGATCGTGGCCTCCTGGGCCAAAGCGCCCAGGCTGGTCGTCAGGGCGGCGGTGGCCAGCCAGGTCAGCAGCAGGGTCTTGAGCAGTTTCATCGTCGTCCAATCTGTGTTCTGTTCATGTCACGGCGGCGCCGCTTCAGTGCAAGCCCATCGCCTGGCGGGCCGTCCAGGTCTTGAGCGGGCCGCTGTGCTCGAAGCCCTTCATGCCCCAGTTGCGCAGCACCTGCCAGGGCCTGGCGCTGCGCGCAAACAGCTGCTGCAGGCCATCGGTGGCCAGCCCCATGGGCAGCACACCGGTTTTGCGCGCACGCTCATAACGGCGCAGCAGCCGGGCGTCGTTCACGGCTCGCCAGTCGCGCTGGTGCAGCACCCTGGCCAGTTCCGCCGCATCGGCCAGACCCAGGTTCAGGCCCTGGCCGGCCAGCGGATGCACGGTGTGCGCCGCGTCGCCAGCCAGCACCCAGCTTTGGCCGGCCGACACCCCGCTCCAGCGGTCCGCGCAGGCCAGCTGCAGCGGCCAGGCGGCGCGCTCGCCCATCAGACTGAGTCGACCCAAGGCCTGGTGGCTGGCGTCCTCCAGCCGCCGGGCAAAGCTTTCCGGGTCCAGGGCCAGCAACTGCGGGGCCTGCTTCTCATCGACAGACCACACAACCGCCACCGAGTTCCCTTGCGCGCCATCCAGCGGCAAAAAGGCCAGGATCTGGCCCTGTGCAAACCACTGGCGCGCCACCTGACCATGCGGCAGTTCGCAGCTCAGCCGGGTGGCAATCGCGCGCTGCGGGTAGGGGCTGACGTCAAAGTCCACGCCCCATTCGGCTCGCGTGCTGCTGGCCTTGCCCTCGCACACCACGCTCAGGGTGGCGGGCTGCGGTGCGTCCAGTACTTCCACCAGCGGCTGGTAGCGCACGGCCTCGGTCAGACGCGCTTCCAGGGCCGGCACATCGACGATCCAGGCGAGGGCTGGAGCGCCCTGTTCGACGGCGTTGAAGTGAACCACGCCCCCGTCGTCGCCCCAGACCTGCATGGCTTGCACGGCCGTGGCATGGACCTCATCGGGCCAGCTGCGCAGGGCTTCCAGCAGCTGACGGGAGGCGGCGTTGAGCGCATAGGCCCGCACGTCGCCCGCCGCTGCAGCCGCTGGCGCAGGGGCCGCCACGAGACCCACGCGCAACCTTTCACGCGCCAGCAGCAGGGCCAGGGTACGGCCCACAATACCGGCGCCGCGGATACAAACGTCAAACGATTGAGCCATGGCTCGATTGTAGGAGGCAGGGCAGAATCGGGTGGTTCAGCAACCCCGCAACCCGCCGACAGGATTTCCCAACGTGAGCCAGCCGTCCCCCGCGCCTTCCCAGGTCACAGCCACCATCGCCCGGCTGTTCGTCTACCCCATCAAGTCCTGCGCGGGCGTCGAGGTGCGCGAGGCCCTGCTGACCGAAACCGGGCTGGAGTTCGACCGCGCCTGGATGGTGGTCGACGAGAACGGCGACTTCGTGACCCAGCGCGAGCTGCCGCGCATGGCGCTGATCCGGCCGCAGCTCAAAACCTTTGAGATGGTGCTGCGCGCGCCGGGCATGCTGGCCCTGCACATCGCGCTCGATGCGGTTGAGCAGCCCGTCAAGGCCCGGGTCTGGGACGACGAGGTCAGCGCCTACGACATGGGCGATGTGGCGGCCCAGTGGTTCAGTGACTTTCTGGGCAAGAAATTACGCCTGGTGCGCTTTGACCCCGAGCACCAGCGCCTGTCGAGCCTCACATGGACAGCCGGCGTGCCAGCGCCCAACCAGTTCAGCGACGGCTACCCACTGCTGGTCACCAGCGAGGCCTCGGTGGCGGAACTCAACCGCCGGCTGGTGGCTGCGGGCCAGGCTGCCGCGGGTGTGGAGCGCTTCCGGGCCAACCTGGTGCTGGCCGATGTGCAGGCGCACGACGAAGACCGCCTGGACCTGCTGCATATCGCCACCGGGCAGGGCGAGGTGCAGCTGCGGCCCGTCAAGCCCTGCGCCCGCTGCCCCATCCCCAACATCGACCCGGCCACGGCCAGCAGCAGCCCCGAGGTCGGTGACACCCTGCAGGCCTACCGGCAGGACGCGCGCCTGAACGGCGCCATCACCTTCGGCATGAACGCCATCGTGCTGCAAGGCGTCGAGCAGTGGTTGCGCGTCGGCCAGGTGGTGAGGGCCGACTACCGGTTTGACTGAGCACGCGCCGGGCTGGGGGCTTTGGCATCGGGCCCGTAAAATGATCGGTTTCCCCCCGTTCTCCTGAAAGCCCTGCCATGAGCCTCCAATGCGGCATCGTCGGCCTGCCCAACGTCGGCAAGTCCACCCTTTTCAACGCGCTGACCAAAGCCGGGATTTCGGCCGAAAACTACCCCTTCTGCACGATCGAGCCCAATGTGGGCATCGTCGAAGTGCCCGATCCGCGGCTGGCCCAACTGGCCGAGATCGTCAAGCCCGAGCGCGTGGTGCCGGCCGTTGTGGAGTTTGTGGACATCGCCGGCCTGGTCGCCGGCGCCAGCGAGGGCGAAGGCCTGGGCAACCAGTTTCTGGCCCATATCCGCGAGACCGACGCCATCGTCAACGTCGTGCGCTGCTTTGAAGACGACAACGTGATCCATGTGGCCGGCAAGATCGACCCGATCTCCGACATCGAGGTCATCCAGACCGAGCTCTGCCTGGCCGACCTCGGAACGGTGGAAAAAGCCCTGCACCGCTACACCAAGACGGCGCGCTCGGGCGACAAGGAGGCCGCCAAGGTGGTGGCGATTCTGGAGCGCTGCCAGGCCGCATTGAACGAAGGCAAGCCGGTGCGCGCCCTCGAGTTCAGCAAGGAAGAGCTGCCCCTGCTCAAGCCGCTGTGCCTGATCACCGCCAAGCCGGCGATGTTCGTGGGCAACGTGGCCGAAGACGGCTTCGACAACAACCCCTTCCTCGACCGCCTCAAAGACTACGCCGCCAGCCAGAACGCGCCCGTGGTGGCGATCTGCGCCAAGATGGAAGCCGACATGGCCGACATGAGCGACGAAGACAAGCAGATGTTCCTGTCGGAGATCGGCCAGGCAGAACCGGGCCTGAACCGCCTGGCCCGCGCCGCTTACAAGCTGCTGGGCCTGCAAACCTATTTCACCGCCGGCGTGAAGGAAGTGCGGGCCTGGACGGTTGCCATCGGCGCGACCGGCCCGCAGGCCGCCGGCGTGATCCACACCGACTTCGAGCGCGGCTTCATCCGCGCCCAGACCATCGCGTTTAACGACTTCATCGCCTACAAGGGCGAGCATGGCGCCAAGGACGCGGGCAAGATGCGCAGCGAAGGCAAGGACTACATCGTCAAGGATGGCGATGTGATGAACTTCCTGTTCAGCGTCTGAGTCTGATCTGCCGAGTGGCAAATCCGCAACGGGGGTAAGTGGATGTAGCATTGGACGGAATGATCCCGACCGACGCCGCCCAGCCCCGTATTGAACCCTCAAACCTTGCCGCCAGCCGACCAGAGACCGCTGGCGCAGGGCTTGCCACCAACCGACGCGGGTAGGTCGACGTGCACTACAGCCCGCACCAGCTTGCCTACTTCGCGCACAAGCTCACGCTGAAAGCGGCGGCCGATTCCATGGAACGCATGGCCGGCGCGCTGCTGGACGCGCAGGTGGACCTGAACCCCCATCAGATTGATGCAGCGTTGTTCGCTACCAGCAATCCGCTTTCGAAAGGCGCCATCCTGGCCGATGAAGTGGGCCTGGGCAAAACCATCGAAGCCGGCCTGCTGATCGCCCAGCTCTGGGCCGAGCGCAAGCGCCGCATTCTCGTCATCGTGCCGGCCAACTTGCGCAAGCAATGGCACCAAGAGCTTGCCGACAAGTTCGGCCTGGCCGCCACGATCCTCGAAGCCAAGTCGTTCCGCCAGGCCCTCAAGGAGGGCGTGGCGAACCCCTTTGATGCCGCGTCCACGGGCGGCGCCAGATCGGACCGTATCGTCATCTGCTCCTACCAGTTCGCAGCTGGCAAGGCGGAGCCCGTGCAAAGTGTGCCGTGGGATCTGGTGGTCATCGACGAAGCGCATCGCCTGCGCAATGTCTACAAACCCGACAACAAAACCGCCCGCACGCTGCGAGACGCGCTGTCGCACGCCCGCAAGGTTCTTCTCACCGCCACCCCACTGCAAAACTCGCTGCTGGAGCTGTATGGTCTGGTCAGCTTCATCGACGACCGTGTCTTTGGCGATCTGGACAGCTTTCGCCAGCAGTTCGGCAGCCTGCGCGAAGCCGGCAGCGCCAATGACGCTTTCAGGGCGCTGAAGCACCGCATCGGCCCCATCTGCAAACGCACCCTGCGCCGGCAGGTCGAGGCCTATGTCAAATACACCCGGCGCATCCCGGTGCTGCGCGAATTCAAGCCCGGCGACGACGAAGCGCGTCTGTACGACCTGGTGTCTGAATACCTCCAGCGCGACAACCTCTACGCGCTGCCCAACAGCCAGCGCCAGCTCATCACGCTGGTGCTGCGCAAGCTGCTGGCATCGAGCACCTTTGCCATCGCAGGCGCATTGGAATCGCTGACGCGCCGGCTGCAACAGACGCTGGACGAGAAGGCCCCGGGCGGCTTGGTGGAAGAACTCGACGAGGACTACGAGTCGCTGGACGAAATCGCCGACGAACTGGGCGCTGACGAAGCCGAAGACAGCCGCCGGAAAACGGCGCAAGAGATGGCCGCCATTCGCGCCGAGATCATCGACCTCGAAGGCTTCCGCCAGCTCGCCGTTTCGATTACCGAAAACGCCAAGGGACTTGCGCTGCTGCAGGCGCTGAAGGTCGCCTTCGAACGGCTGCGCGAATTGGGTGCCGCCCAGAAGGCCATCATCTTCACCGAATCGCGCCGCACGCAGGACTATCTGCTCTCGCTACTGTCGCAAACCGAATACGCCGATAGCGTGGTGCTCTTCAACGGCACCAACAGCGATGCGCAGGCCCGCCGCGTCCACACCGAATGGGCGCAGCGGCACCATGGCTCCGACCGGGTCAGCGGCTCGCGCACGGCGGACACCCGCGCCGCCCTGGTGGACTGGTTCCGCGAGCAGGGGCGGATCATGATCGCCACCGAGGCTGGCGCCGAAGGCATCAACCTGCAGTTCTGCTCACTGGTCGTCAACTACGACCTGCCCTGGAACCCCCAGCGCATCGAGCAGCGCATCGGCCGCTGCCACCGCTACGGCCAGAAGCACGACGTGGTGGTCGTCAACTTCCTGAACCGTGACAACGAAGCCGACCGCCGCGTCTTCGAGCTGCTGGAACAGAAGTTCAAGCTCTTCGACGGCGTCTTCGGCGCCAGCGACGAGGTGCTGGGTGCGGTGGAATCCGGCGTGGACTTCGAGCGCCGCATTGCCGACATCTACCAGAACTGCCGGCATCCCGACGAGATACACAGCGCCTTCGAGCAACTCCAGCTCGACCTGGCGGGCGAGATCAGCGGCGCGATGCTGAATGCCCGCCAGAAGCTGCTGGAGAACTTCGACGAAGACGTACAGGAGCGCCTCAAGATCGCCCAGACCGATGCCAAGGCCAGCCTCGACCGGCTGGAACGCCTGCTGATGCGCTTCACCCGCGCGATGCTCGACGGGCACGCACAGTTCGACGGCGACGGCCTGGCATTCACCCTGACCGCTTTGCCCACGCCGGTGAGCGATACCGGCGAAGACCCGGCGCACATCCCGTTGGGGCGCTACGAGCTGCCACGCCACAGCGAAGACGCACACGTCTACCGCCTGCAGCATCCCCTGGCCCAGGGCCTGTTGAAAGCTGCGCAACGCGCACCGTTGGCACCCGCCCGGTTGCACCTGGACTACGACGGCTATGGCGCACACGTCGCCGCGCTCAAGGCCTTGAAGGGTGCGCAGGGCGTGGCCGCCGTGCAACTCGTGCGGGTCGAATCTTTGGGTGCCACCGAGGAATTCCTCATCGCCGCCGCCACGGCGGCCGACCAGGTGCTGGACGCGGACCTCACCGAAAAACTGCTGGCCTTGCCGGGGCGAGCGGAGTTCCTGCCCCGCGCTGAAGCGGCGCTTGTATCCGCCAGCCAGCCGCCCGCACTGGCGCGGGAGCAATCACCACTCGACTTTGCCGCATCCCACGTCGCCATCCCCACGCATCTGCAGGCTGCGCTGGACCGGCAGCGCGCCGACGTGATCGGCCGCATCGAGCAGCGCAACGTGGCCTTGTTTGCCGACGAAACCGAGAAACTCGACGCCTGGGCCGACGACCAGAAGCTGGCACTGGAGCGCGACATCAAGGAACTGGACCGGCGTATCAAGGAGACCCGATCCAGGAGCAAAGGCGCAGTCACCCTCGTCGAGAAACTGGCGGCGCAGAAGGAGCAACGCGAGCTGGAGGCGCTGCGTGACCGCAAGCGACGCGAATTGTTTGCGCGGCAGGACGAGATTCAGGGGCGGCGAGACAGCTTGATCGACGCGCTTGAGCTGCAATTGCAGCAGCAAGTCACTGCCCGCCAAATTGTTGCAGTGGAATGGGAGATGTCATGAACAAAGCGAACCGCGTCATCACGGTCAAAGGGGCCGAAGTCGCCATCGCGACGCGTCACGAGCAGGACTACATCTCGCTGACCGACATGGTCAAAAACTTCGAGGGCGGCAGTGCTCTCATCGAGCAATGGCTCAAGAACAAGGACACGGTCCTGTTCCTGGGTGTGTGGGAACAACTCAACAACGCGTTTTTTAATTCCCTCGAATTCGAGGGAATTAAAAACGAGGCCGGGCGCAACAGCTTCTTTCTGTCAGCCAAAAAGTGGATAGAAGCCACCGGCGCCATAGGCCTTCATGCCAAGGCAGGGCGCTACGGCGGCACCTTCGCCCACCGCGACATCGCCTTCGAATTCGGCTCCCTGCTGGGCGCGGGCGCGATCCAACGCCTCGGCCATCCGGGTGGCACCCGCAAGCTGGAGAAAAAACCATGACCGAACCCACCATCACCTGCCCGAACTGCAAGACGGAAATCCGCCTCACCGAGTCGCTGGCCGCGCCTCTGCTGGCCGCCACGCGCAAGCAGTTCGAACAGCAACTCGCCCAAAAGGACGACGACATTGCCAAGCGCGAGCAAGGCATCCGCGAGAAGGAAAAGCAGATCGCCGAGGCCAAACGCACGCTGGACGAGCAGATCGCCGACCAGTTGGCTGCGCAACTGAAGGCCGAGCGCACGCGCGTGATTGCCGAAGAGTCGAAGAAAGCCAAGCTCGCGAGCGCGGCAGAGCTGGAGGCCAAGGCGCTGGAACTAGCCGAGCTGCAGGAAGTGCTCAAGACCCGCGACGAGAAGCTGGCCGAGGCGCAGAAGGCGCAGGCCGAACTCATCAAGAAGCAGCGCGAACTGGACGACGCCAAACGCGAACTGGAACTCACCGTCGAGAAACGCGTGCAGGACGGCCTGACCGAAGTGCGCGCCCAAGCCAGGCGCGAGGCCGAGGACGGCCTCAAGCTCAAGGTGATGGAAAAGGACCAGACCATTGCCTCGATGCAGCAGAAGATCGAGGAACTCAAGCAGAAAGCCGAGCAAGGCTCACAGCAACTGCAAGGCGAGGTGCAGGAACTGGAGCTGGAAAGCCTGCTGCGCGCCAAGTTCCCCTTCGACACCATCGAGCCCGTGCCCAAGGGCGAATTCGGCGGCGACGCGCTGGAGCGAGTGATGAGCGCGGGCGGCCAGGCCTGCGGCACCATCCTATGGGAATCGAAGCGCACCAAGAACTGGAGCGATGGCTGGCTGACCAAGCTGCGCGAAGACCAGCGCACGGCGAAGGCCGAAGTGGCGGTGCTGGTCAGCCAGGCGCTGCCCAAAGGCGTCGAGGCCTTCGACGTGCTCGACGGCGTCTGGGTCACCAGCCCGCGTGCCGCGTTGCCGGTCGCCACCGTGCTGCGGCACTCGTTGCAACAGGTCAGCATGGCCCGAGCCGTCTCCGAAGGCCAGCAAACCAAGACCGAGATGGTCTACCAGTACCTCACCGGCCCACGCTTTCGCCAGCGGGTGGAAGCCATCGTCGAAGCCTTTTCGTCGATGCAGGAGGACTTGGACAAGGAGCGCAAGGCCATCATGAAGCAGTGGGCCAAGCGAGAGGAGCAGATCGAGCGGGTGATGGGGGCGACGGTGGGGATGTATGGGGACTTGCAGGGGATTGCGGGCAAGTCGCTGCAAGAGATTGAAGGGCTTGAACTGGCGGCGCTCGGATTCGATGCAAACACACCTTCAGAGTGAACGGTTTCGGAGTAGAGGTCGTCTCACATCGCGACTAACGCAGCAAGGAGAAGAAGATGCTTGAGCGAATTGCAGAGGTACAAGGAATAGGGTTACTGCACCAAGCCAATGGCAAACCATATACGTGCCAGAAGGCAACGTTGATCTATGCGGACAACGGCCGCGGTAAGTCAACACTGGCGACTCTTCTGCGTTCGGTGTCCACCGGAGATGCCTCGTTGATCGCAGATCGCAAGACGGTTGATGGAGCCCTCCCGCCGAAGGCTGTTCTGCATTTCAACAGCGGTCACAAGGTGTCATTTGACGCTGGCGCCTGGTCGGAACAACGCCCTGAGGTCCTGGTCTTCGACGCTGACTTCATCGAACACAACGTCCACTCGGGAGGATCCGTAAGCACCGGCCATCGGAAGAACCTCCTTGAGTTCGCATTGGGTGAGGCCGCCGTGGCGGCTCGTTCGGCCGTCGAGAAGGCCACGAACGATGCCAAGGTCGAGACAGGCAAGGTCCAGGCGCTAGCGGCTCAGTTGTCCGGGCATCACGCGGGTATGACCTTGCAACAATTCGAAAAGCTTCCGAAAGTTCCTGATGCGGATGTTCAGGTAGGTGTGCTGCAGAAGCGAATTGTCGCTGCCGGGAACGTTGCTGCAATAGTCGCGAAGCCGCTCCCCGTAACGGCGGTAGAGCCAACGTTCGACCTTGCAAGCATCTTCGCCGACCTCGGCACGTCGCTCAAAGACGTACATGCGGACGCGGAAAAAACGGTGAAGCAGCACGCGGAAAAGCTCGGTAGCAAGGCCGCTGAAGGCTGGCTAAGTCAAGGGCATCAGTTCGACGACGGCAAGACGTGTCCGTATTGCGGTCAGGGTACCGTCGGCAACGACCTGATCCAGGCGTATCAAACGCACTTCAACGTTGCGTACGCAGCCCTCAAGGCGAAGGTCGCTTCTTTGCACGGGGCCGTTCACACTGCCACGGCATCAACAATCGTTGGAGTTTTCGCGCAGGCGGTGGCGGTGGCGGCGGCACACGCCAACGCTTGGGCAGAGTATGTCAAGACAGAGCCGATCGTGTTCGACGCAGAGGCTGCTCAAGCAGCGTTGGCTGATCTTCAGGCGCTACTACTCAACCTTTGCGACAAGAAGCAGGCTGCGCCCAGCGAATCTGCAGGGAGTGTTGAAGATCTCGAACTAGCGAAGAGCCTATGGGACAAGGTACTTACTTGCATGCACACAGCAAATGATGCAATCAATGCGGCCAATGCGCTGATCTCGACCTACAAAGGCCAACTGGCGACCGAGAACGCTCAACAACTCCAGCAGCAAGTTCAACATCTTCAGGCATGCAAGCGGCGGCACGACTCGATAGTTGTCGGTCTCTTCAGTCAGTTGGCCACAGCCAGATTTGCAGCGGATGCTGCTGAGAAGATAAAGAAGGGGGCGCGTGACAATCTCGATACGCTCATGACGGCAACGTTGGCCAAGTACGAAAAGGCCATCAATTCGTTACTGAAGAACTTCGGCGCATCGTTCAGCATCAAGGGCATGGGCGCCAACTTCAGGGGGGCAGCACCGCGCACCGAATATGGGCTGCAGCTTCGAGGCAAAGATGTAGCGCTGGATGGCGGTTCGCCGACCTTCGCTACGGCATTGAGCGAAGGTGACAAGAGAACTTTGGCCTTCGCATTCTTCATCGCCAGCGCGATGGCCGATCCCAAGCTGGGAACGCGGACCATTGTCATCGACGATCCAATGTGCAGCTTGGACCTGAACCGCAAGCATCACACCAGAGCTGTCCTGAAGAGATTGCACTCGAAGGCCGAGCAACTTGTAGTGCTGGCTCACGATCCTTACTTCATCCGTGATCTGCGAGATTCGCTCAGGAAAGACGACAGCGCAGCGGCAATCGCGCTCTTTCAACTTGGTCTGGCGCCTGGTGACTACACAAACTTCGAGTCGCTCGACGTTGACAAGGTGTGCGAGTCGGTCTACTTCCAACACCACCGGGTACTAAATGAATTCGCTGCAGGCAACGGAGGAGATCCAAAGGCTGTCGCAAAAGCCATCCGTCCAATGCTCGAAGGCTACCTCCACCGTCGGTTCCCAGGGCTTGTACCCAAATCGCTGATGTTCGGTCAGGTGCTCGCACTCATTCGAGACGCAGTACCACCGAGCCCTTTGTGTCACGCAAAGAACATGGTCGATGAACTGAACGAGATCAACGAGTACGCTGGGCAGTTTCATCATGACGCAAACCCTAGTGCAGATGCTGTTGCTGTCATTGCCAGTGAGTTGAAGATCTACGTTGACCGCGCTCTTAGTGCTGTGCACAAGGGTGCGTAGCAGCCTCACCCTGAGAGCATCTGACCAGCGCATCGCGCTTGATGCCAAGACCTTGAACACACATATGACCTGGAACTGAACTTGATGGTAAAGGCGAAACTAGAACTCACCTGGATCGGCAAGGACGCGCGGCCCAAGCTGGAGCCGCGCATCCTGCTGGAGGATCCGGCCAGGAGTCATCATGCGAAGCATCGGGTGACGGAAAACGACCTCTTCGACAACCGGCTGATCTTCGGCGACAACCTGTTGACGCTGAAGGCGCTGGAGCAGGAGTTCGCGGGCAAGGTGAAGTGCGTCTATATCGATCCGCCATTCAACACCGGCGCCGCATTCGAACATTACGACGATAGTCTGGAACATTCGATCTGGTTAGGCCTAATGCGTGATCGGCTTCAACTGATTCGCAAGCTTCTTCGGCCCGACGGGTTTCTTTGCTGCCATATCGACGATTCTGAGGGCCACTACCTCAAGGTGTTGTTGGACGAGGTGTTCGAGCGGAACAACTACTTGGCGACGCTCTACGTGCAAGTTCGGTATGCGGAGAAGACGCTCAAACAGGACATGGATTTTCACAAGCAAGTCGAGCAAATTCATGTTTATCGGAGCGCATATGGGGCCAAGCCATTTTTAGAGAAGAAGGATGTAGGGTTTGAAAAGTTCAAGTTTTCTGTAAAGGAGCTTGCGTCGGGACGAACCGTGATCCTAGGCGGGAAGTCTGTGACGATCTTCCCAAAGGGCACTTGGTCGCTTATCGAAGAACAGGGGCATGTTGACGGGCTCAAGGAAATTTGGGCTACCGGAACCATCCTGGATGGGAATTCATCGGGCAGGTTTTTTCGGGACTACTTGACTGGTCGTGTGTCCGACGATGGTCTAGGAGCACTTTACAAGGTCGAGGGAATCGGGGACGACGGACTTGGATATCGCTACTTCACAGGCCCCGCCCGAGCAACGGCTACCAAAGGAAAGTATTACCAGGGCGTCCCTGTGGCGCAGCGCGAAGTAGATGCTGAGGCATCGACACTACCGATCGAAAACTTTTACGACTTGGCAGGGAGTTTCGGCAACTGCCGGGGTGAAGGTGGCGTTGACTTTCGAGGCGGAAAGAAGCCAAAAACACTCTTGAAGATATTGCTAGATCGGTTCTCTCAACCCGGCGATTGGGTGATGGACTCGTTTGCTGGGTCGGGGACGACTGCAGCGGTAGCGCACAAAATGCGACGGCGTTGGATCACGATAGAGCTCGGTGATCACTGCCATACACACGTAATCCCGCGACTGAAGAAGATTGTTGAGGGTGAGGATCAAAGTGGAGTCACTGAGGCCACCGGTTGGAAAGGCGGCGGGGGCTTCCGCTACTACCGCCTGGCACCCAGCCTGCTGCAGCAGGACCGCTGGGGCCAGTGGGTGGTCAACAAGAACTACAACGCCGAGATGCTGGCGGCGGCCATCTGCAAGCTCGAAGGCTTCACCTACGCGCCGAGCGCCGACCTGTACTGGCAGCACGGCCACAGCACCGAGAGCGATTTCATCTACGTCACCACGCAGAGCCTGAACGCCGAGGCTTTGCAGGCCCTGTCCGAAGAGGTGGGGCCACAGCGCACGCTGCTGGTGTGCTGCGGCGCGTTCCGGAGCGATGCCAGCCGCTGGGCCAACCTCACGGTCAAGAAAATCCCCAAGATGGTGTTGCAAAAGTGCGAGTGGGGGCATGACGACTACAGCCTGAACGTGGAGAACCTGCCGCAGGCACAGCCCTCACCCCCGGCCCCTCTCCCGAAGGGCGAAGGGAGCAGGGTGCCGCAGGCCGGCTTGTTTGATGGCGGCGAGGCCTAAATGGAGACCCGGTCCACGTTACTAAGTGCGTTCATTTCCGAGACAGTGTCTCGGAAATCGAAGGCTTTATGCTGCCCTCGTCGGATTCGTCACGCACTGCGTGTCGAATTGCCGCAGTCTGTAAGTGGGGGCTGCGCATGAGTGGCGAGTTCTTGCTCTATCAGGCGCCTGATGGTAGCGCACGCATACAGGTTCGACTGGAGGACCAGTCACTCTGGATGACCCAGCAGCAATTGGCCGACCTCTACGACAGCACGCCGCAAAACATCACACAGCACATCCGTGCGATCTATGCCGAGAGCGAACTGACCGAGGCGGCAACCTGTAAGCCGTACTTACAGGTTCGCACCGAGGCCGGGCGTCAGGTTAGCCGCAGCCTCAAGCACTACAACCTGGATGTGGTCATCGCCATCGGCTATCGCGTCCGTTCGCACCGCGGCACCCAATTCCGCTACTGGGCGACCGAGACGCTCAAGGCGTATCTGGTCAAAGGCTTCGTGCTGGACGATGAGCGCTTCAAGTCGGGCAAGGACGATGTCTACTTCGAGGAACTGCTCGCGCGCATCCGCGACATCCGCTCGTCCGAGAAGGTGTTCTGGAAGAAGGTGCTCGACATCTACGCCACCAGCATGGACTACGACCCGTCCACCGAGGTGTCGCAGCGCTTCTTTGCCACGGTGCAGAACAAGATGCACTGGGCCGCGCACGGGCACACGGCGGCCGAATTGATCGCCCTGCGCGCGGACGCCAAGCTGCCGAACATGGGCCTGACGAGCTGGGCCGGCGCCTCCAAGGGCGGCGCTATCCGCAAGGCCGACGTGAGCGTGGCGAAGAACTACCTCAACGAGGAAGAACTCGGCACGCTCAACCGCATCGTCAACGCCTACATCGAGATTGCGGAGCTGCAGGCCCAGGCACGCCGCCCGATGGCCATGCGCGACTGGGCAACCCGGCTGGACGACTTTCTGCGCATGACGGAGCGTGAGGTGCTGCCGCATGCCGGAAAGCTGGCCGCCGAGGTGGCGCAGGCCAAGGCGGAGGCTGAATTCGAAACTTTCAGGCAGCGCGAGCTGGCCGCCCCTTCCCGTGCTGAGCAGGACTTCGAGGCGGCGATTGCGCAGCCGGTCAAGCAGATTGAGAAGACGCGCAAGCCGCCCCCGCTGCCCGCGAAGAAGAAGGAGAGGGGCGAATGAATCTGGAAAACACCGTCCGTTCCGTGACCGGCCGTCTGAGCCTGCGCGAGCCCCAGGCCGAGAGCCTGCGCAAGCTGGCCACAGCGCTGGAGGCGGTGCCGGCGCTGCGCGACCACCAGGCGCGCTCGCCGCAGGAGTTGGCGGCCATGGTCGACGCCTTGAGGGCGCAGTTCCCCAAGCTGTCGGACTTCGAGCGCGACTTTCCGTCGCTGTGTTTCGCGCTGGCCACGGGCGTGGGCAAGACGCGGCTGATGGGCGCTTTCATCAGCTACCTGCACGCGGCCTATGGCTACAAGCATTTCTTCGTTCTGGCGCCCAACCTGACGATTTACGACAAGCTGATTCGGGATTTCACGCCCAACACGCCGAAGTATGTGTTCCAGGGCATTGCCGAGTTCGCGGTCACGCCGCCCGAAGTGATCACCGGAGAAACCTACGAGCAGCGCGGCGACCTGGTGTCGCAGGCCAGGTATTCGGCGGATGGGGCGCCGGTGCAGATCAACATCTTCAACATCTCGAAGATCAACTCCGAAGTGCGTGGCGGCAAGGCGCCGCGCATCAAGCGCTTGTCGGAATACCTGGGCGAGAGCTACTTCGACTACCTGGCCGGGCTGCCCGATCTCGTGCTGCTGATGGACGAGTCGCACCGCTACCGGGCCGGAGCGGGCGTGCGGGCATTGAACGAGCTCAAGCCAGTGCTGAGCCTGGAACTGACGGCCACGCCGTTCACCGAGTCCACCAAGGGGCCGGTGCCGTTCAAGAACGTGGTGATGGACTACCCGCTGGCGCAGGCCATCGATGACGGCTTCGTCAAGGAGCCGGCGGTGGTGACGCAGCAGAATTTCGACCCGTCGGCGCACAGCGCGGAGCAGTTGGAGCGCATCAAGCTGATGGACGGCGTGCGGGTGCACGAAGAGACCAAGGTGCACTTGCTGACGTATTACGCAAATGCGGCGCAGCAAACGGGCGCGCGGCTGGTCAAGCCCTTCATGCTGGTGATCGCGCGCGACACCGCGCACGCCGCGCAGTTGATGCAGCTGCTTTCGGCCGAGTTGTTCGAGGGCCGTTACGCGGGCAAGGTGATCCAGGTGGACAGCGGAACCACCAGTGACGCCGAGGGCGACGAGATCGTGCAGAAGCTGCTGGCCGTGGAAAGCTACGACGAGCCGACCGAGATCGTCATCCACGTCAACATGCTCAAGGAGGGCTGGGACGTGACCAACCTCTACACCATCGTGCCGCTGCGTGCCGCCAACGCGCGCACGCTGATCGAGCAGTCCATCGGCCGTGGCCTGCGCCTGCCCTATGGCCGCAAGACCGGCGTGGAGGTGGTGGACCGGCTGAACATCATCGCCCACGACAAGTTCCAGGAGGTGGTGGACGAGGCCGGGCGTGGCGATTCGCCGATCCGGCTGAAGCAGCTCAGGCTCGACCCCGTTGGCGATGGGGGCGGTGGCCTGCGCAGCGTGGCGGTGACGCCGACGATCAACGCGCTGCTGGGGATTGGCATGGGGAGCCCAGGCATCGCACAGCAGGGGCCTGGAACAGCGTCGCAGCTCACCGCCAGTGGCGCCTATGCGCCCGGTGCAACGCCGGCCACCGTGCTCTATACCGGCGAGCAGGCCAAGGTGGCCCAGGTCGCCATGGACGTGATCAACGATCTGAGCCGGGTGAACCGCAACGACGGCGAGGCAACGGCCGTCGTCGCGACGAGCGCGGCGCTGATACAGGCCGATGTGCAGGCGCAGGTCGTTCGCCGCGTAGAGGAGCTGGTGGCGCCAACCCAGGTCGAGCTGTTGCCGAAGCTTGGCAGCGATGGGGGCCCGACCGTTGCCGACATCGTCAAGAAAACCATGGCGCTGGTGGCCGAGCACAGCATCGACATCCCGCGCATCCTGGTCAAACCCAAGGGCGCCGTGCAAGCGGGGTACAGGCCATTCATGCTCGATGTGTCGAAGATGAACTTCCAGCCGCAGGACCAGCAGCTCGTCGGCCGTGGTTTGCAGACTGGCAAGGACGTGCTGTACGGCCAATCATCGACCATCGCCGAAGCGCGGCCGGAAGACTACATCGTCCGTGAGCTGATCGGCTTCGACGACGTGTCTTACGACGAGCACGCGGACCTGATCTATGGCCTGGCCGGTCAGGTGGTGGCCCATTTCAGGGGGCGTCTGAAAACCCAAGATGGTGAAGAACGCGAGCTGCACAACGTGTTGGCGAATCAGTGCAAGGTCATTGCCGACAACATCCACGCCCAGATGGCGCAGCACTACTACGAGGACATCGGCGAGTCCGAGGTGGTGGTGAGCCAAGGCTTCACGCGGCTGTTGCCCAGCGCAGTGACGACAGAAGGCGACGTGCTGCCATTGCATCAACCGCCAGCCGATCGAAGCCGCATCGCGACCGTCGTTTACGGTGGCTTTGCCAGGTGCGCCTATACCACCCAGAAGTTCCACTCCGATACCGAGCGCGTGCTGGCGCAGATCCTGGAGCGCGATGCCCAGCGCTGGTTCCGGCCCGTGCAGGGGCAGTTCAACATCTACTACCGGCGCGGGGTGGAGCAGCCGGAATATCTGCCCGACTTCGTGGCCGCCACGTCAGACGCCAACTTGTTGATCGAGACCAAGAAGGCGGCGGACGTCGATTCCGACGAGGTGCAAGCCAAGGCCAAGGCTGCTGTCGAGTGGTGCGCACACGCGTCGGCTTACTCGGCCAAACACCGCGGTAAGCCGTGGCGGTATCTGCTGATTCCGCATGACGCGGTGCAGGTGAATGCGACGCTGGGCGCCTTGACGGCGCGATTTGTGTTGGTTGGTGCAAGCATCGGAAATGGGTGACCGGAGGCCGAACCGTTCATGTTGTTCTTCACGCCACCTCGCGAGCATTTCTTCCGCCCGCTGACCCATGACAACCGCGAGCTGTGCGCTGCGGTACTGCGGCTACTGTATGAGCGCGTGCATGGCGCGAATGCCGACTATGCCGAAGCGCTGACGCGAGACGTGGTGCTGGAGGTAGTCACTCGCGTGCTCGCCGACCCGGCGTTGCGTGCGCTGGCGTTCGAGCCGGGTCGCTCCGTCCCGGCGGAGGAAGAACGGGCCTACGCGGGCGAACTGCTGCGCAAGTTGAAGGAGCATGGCTGGTTGGAGGACTACCGAGACCCCATCGACCTGAAGCCCACGCTCAAGCTCAGCCGTGCCGGCAAGGCGTTCAGCGAGACCTTTGCCAACCTGGACGATTCGCGTGCCAAGACCCGGCAGCGCAACATGCGCTCGGCCCGCAAGGCCTTGGCTGCGTTCCTCGCCACACTGGACGCCGACGAGCTGCTCGACGCACACGAGTTCGCCAGCCGCGTCGTGCAGGATTTGCAGGACGACATCGAGTATTTCCGCCATCTGATCCAGAGCCTCACGCGCGAAGCGCTGGCGCAGAAGGTGGCCTGGGGCGAGTTCAACGAGTTCATCGAGAAGCGCTTCGCGCGCGAATACGCGGTGCGCCTGGTGGCCGATTCGGCCGAGCGCCACCGCGGGCAGATCGTCGAGGTACTGGACGAGGTGCGCGCCCTGGCCGCAGAAGGCCGTGTCCAGATTGACGGCCACTTACTGCAGCGCGCGCCCTGGCTGGAACGCGAGGTGCAGGGCCGCAGCCCCATGCTGTGGCTGGCCGACCGCATCGAGAGCATGGTGGAAGCCGCCTGCGGCCTGAAGCTGCCGATGCTGCGCTCGGAGATGAACAACTACGTGCGCCGTTTCACCAGCCTGCTGCGCCAGGCCCTGTCGCTGGACTATGGCGCCGAGTCGGCCCTGGGCCGCACCATGGGCTGGCTGAAGGACCGGACAGCGCCAGACCGCAACGCCTTGCTCGATGCCCTGGCGGTGCGGCTGGGCACCAGCGAAGTCCGCCTGCCCGGCGGCGTGCTGCGCTGGACGATGCGCGGCCGCGAAGCGGCCCATGCCGAACTGGCCCCGCTGGCGGTGGACGATGACAGCCGGCTGGAGGCCGCGATGCGCCGCGCCGAAGCCGAGGCCTTCGCCTTCAGCGACCAGGATGTGCTGGCCGGCCTGCTGCCCTATCTGCGTGAAGGCCCGGTGACGCTGGCGGCGCTACCGGTGGGCAACGCTGAAGAAGCGGTGCGCGTGCTGCACGCGGTAGGCGCGGCACGCTCCGCCGAAGGCCGGCGCTTCATGCGCGCGCACAAGACCGCGAACCGGGTCGAGAACGACTTCTTCGCGGCCGACAACTACGAGCTGGAGGCCGATCTGCAGGCCATCCAGCACGAGACGCGCTGAAGAGCACTGAGGAGACCAGACCATGCTGCAGTCGCTTGCACAGGTGATCGAACAGCGCCTGTCTACCGAAGGCGCGGGCAACGTCAAACCCGCGCGCTTTGCCGAACTGGCCGGGCGCCTGCTGGCCAGCGGCGTGCTGTGGCGCGACTGGTCGCGGCCGGAGGCCGCACTGTACGACGACGCGGCGCAGTGCGAGCAGTTGCTGCGCGAATGGTTTGCCAGCATCGGCTTCGTGCTCACCCATGACGCCGACGCGCGCATCTTCCGCCTGTACCCGCCCGGCGAACATGGCGCAGGGGCCGAAGAAGACGAGGACGGTGTCAAGCGCCTGAAAAGCCGGCTGTCGCGCGACTTCGTGGCCGCCGTGATCGCGCTGCGCTTCCTCTATACGGAGGCACTCACCGGCCGCCGCCCGCTGGTGGACGAGCGCCTGGCCATTAGCCTTGAGGAGTTGTCGCAGGCGGTGGTATCGCTGCTGGCGCACAAGCTGCCCACGTCAAGCACCGAACGCATGGGGCTGCTGCGCGAACTGCGCAAGCACCGCATCGTGCATTTCGTCGAGGGTGACGACGCCGGCAGCATGGAAATGGGCCTGGCTGTGCTTCGCCCGGTGATGAGCTTCGTCAGCGACGAGGCCATGGAAGACGCCTTGCGGCTGGCCGGCCGGAAGGTGCCCCCGCCCACAGCCCCGGAGAGCGCGACATGAAAATCGCCAAGCTGCTGACCTGGCATTGGGGCTCGCTGGAAGACCGCGAATGGGTGTTCGCCGACACGGTGCTGCTCACCGGCGAATCGGGTTCGGGCAAGTCCACGCTGCTGGACGCCATCCAGACCGTGCTGACGGCTGCGCACCAGCACCTGGTGCAGTTCAACATCGGCCAGGACGAATCCACCCAAAGCCGCCGCGGCGGCAAGGAGCCGCGTACGCTGGCCGCCTATGCGCTGGGCCAGCAGGCTGACGGCGTGTTCCTGCGCCCGCGCTCCACCAGCTATGCCGGCATTGTGTTCGAGGCGTCGGAACATGCAGGCGAACAGGCTGCTCCGCTGACGGCGCTGGTCGGCGTGGAGGCCTTCGAGGACGGCAAACGCGCCGTGCAGGCACGAGCGCCCATCTTCTTCATCGTAAGGCGCCCGCTGTCTCTTGACCATCTGGCCCGGCGCGAGGGCGAGGCGCTGGGCCGTACACCCGTGGCGCTGAAGGATCTGTACCTGCAACTCCAGCATCGCCTGCAGGCCGGACCAGAGACTGTGCAGCGCTTCGAACACAAGGATGCCTACTTGCAGCACCTGTATGGCGCGCTGATGGGCAAGACGGCGGTGAGTGAGGCCGAGTCCATCCGCGCCGCCAAGTCCATCGTCAAGGCCATGGCCTACAAGGAACTGGGCAACGTCAACGACCTGGTACGCGACGAAATCCTGGAGCCTCACGACTTCAGCCGCGACCTGGACAAGATGCGCGAGCTGATGCGTTCGATGTCGGCGCTGAAGGCAGAGGCCGAGCGGCTGGAACTCAACCTGAAGCGGCTGGATGCCGCGGCCGAGAGCGCACAGAACGTGCTGGACGAGTCGCGTCGTTTCGTCGTGACCACCATCGCCCACGCCCTGCGCGCCCGCGACGATGCGCATGGCGAACTGGCGTTGGTGCAGCGCCAGATCGGCATGCAGAACAAGCGGCATGCGCAACTGCAGGCGCAGCTGGACTCGCTCGAAGCGCAGGAAAAGCAATTGCGCGAACAGCTGCGCCTGGTGGACAAGCGGCTCGAAGACAGCGACGTGGCACGCGAAAAAACCATGTTGGACAACCAGATCCAACTGCAAGCCGACCAGTTCCGCCTGCACTGGGAGCGCGTGCGGCAGGCCACGCGCGGCATTGCTGCCATGGCAGCGCAACTGGAGCAACTGCTGGCGCTCGACTTGGGCGAAGTGCCGGAACTTGCCAAGGCCGTGGAGGCGCTGCGACCCGCCGCCGCCGCGATGCTCAAGCCCTGGCCGGCGATGGCGGCGGCCTACGCGCGCGAGGCACGGCTGGACGTGGAGTTGCCGGCCTTCGAACTGGAAGCCTTCGACACTCATCTGGTGGTGCTGGAGAGCGGTATTCGGGACGGCGACAGGTCCGTGCAGAGCGCGGTCATGCAAGCCCTCACCGATGTGGGCGTGCGGCTGAAGCAGTTGGCCGACGAAACCACTCAGCGCGATGCCGAACTGCGCCAGCTCCAGTCCGGCCGAACCCTCGGTCCGCCCGACGCGCATGCGGCCGTGGACCTGATCGAACGCGAACTGCCGCAGGCCCGCCCGCACCTGCTGGCGCAGTTGGTGGAACCCAAGCCCGGCACCCGCTGGCAGAACGCGATCGAAGGCTACATGGGCGGCGACCGCTTCGCCCTGATCGTGGAAGCCGGCATGGAAGCACGCTGCGCGCGGTTGGTCAAGCAGCGCTTTCCGGTGCGCTCGCCCAAGGTCGTGCAAGGCCGCAAGGCCATGGAGGATACCGAGGGGCGCCAGCTCGACGCGAAAGCTATGCTGCACGAATTGCAATGCACGCATCCCGTTGCCAAGGCCTTTCTGATGGCGCAATACGGCCGCGTACGCAAGGTCGACGGCGAAGAAGAACTGGCCCGCACACCCCAGGGCCTGATGGAGCAAGGCCTGGGCAGCCGAGGCTACGGCATGTTCGCCTGCCGCTTGCCAGATGCGGATCTGGCCTTTGGCGAGGCGGCGCGCCAGCGGCGCAGGCAGTGGTGCGAGGCTGAACTTGTTCGCCTGCAACGAGAGGTCGATGCGCTCAAGACCTTGCAGCGCTCGCTCAATGCCGTGGCGCGCATGTTCTCCGGTGCTGCGTTCACGCCGCTGGCGCCGCTGCTGCTGGCGGTGCTGGAAAGCCAGTTGCAGCATGCGAACGCCTCGCAGGCGTTGGCTGCGCTGGATCTGTCGTCGATCGAGGAACTACTGCGCGAACGCGACGGCCTGGATGGGCGCATCACGGCGATCAGGGAGCAGCACGGCGACGAAATGAAGCAGGTCGGTGCGACCAATGATCGATTGATCGGACTTCGGCAACGTGAGACCTCGCTGGCCGAAAGCCTGCCGGCGTTGGAGATCGCCTGCACCAACGCCAGCGTGTGGGCATCGCGTTTTTCGGCAGCAGTCCCTGAGTTGGCCACCGAACCCCAGTTGCTGTCGGAGGCCCAGGAACTGGCCGACGATGCCGAAGTGAGCCTGGACGCCCTGCGCCATCGCACGCAGAGCCTGCGGGAAAAGCTGCCGCCGATGCTGCGCGAGCTGGCGCAGGCCGTAGGCGTCTACCTGTCGGGAGCGCGCGACGATGCGGAACGCTTCGCCTGGACCGACCCACCGCGCAGCTTCGACCGCCTGGAAGAACTGCTGCCCCTCGTCTTCCATGCGCGCCAGGCCATCGCCGAACAGGCGCAGCGCCAGCGTGCCCTGGGGCTGGCTGAGAACGCGAAGGCGCTGCGCGATGCCGAATCGCGCTTCAACCACGTCTTCACCACCAGCTTCTGCTTCAAGGTGCGCGACGACGTCAAGCAGGGCGCATCCACCCTGCAACGGCTGAACCGCCATCTGCAGGACATCCGCTTCGGCAACGACACTTTCAAGCTGGACTGGGACTGGATTCCTCGCATGCAGAAGGTGTATGAGTTCTTCGAGGCGGTGGAATCCATCGTCGAAGGGCTGGAGCGCGAGCGCGGCTCGATTTTCGAGTCGCCGCTGCTGGCCGACGAGCATCGGGCCACCGCTGAAGACATTCGCAAACTGCTGCTGGCCAACGACCAAGGGGCCAGCGAGCGGGCATTGAAGGAGATGGCCGACTACCGTAACTACCGTCGCTACGACATCGTGCGCACGAGCCCGGTCGGGCAGACGAAGCTGTCCACCTGGGGCACCGGCTCCGGCGGCGAACTGGAGACGCCGTTCTACGTCGTGCGCTCCGCCGTGCTGGCCCATGCGCTCGGCCACTTCGGACGCGACCGGCGCGAAGCCCCGGCGCTGCGCCTGATGCTCAGCGACGAGGCCTTCTCGAAGATGGACGAGTCGCGCTCGCGCAGCGTGCTGCAGTTCCTCTCCCGCACGCTGGGGCTGCAACTGGTGGTGGCAATGCCGACCTCCAAGTCAGGCGCCGTGAAGCCCGAGTTCGACAAGGAGTTCACCTTCTCCAAGGTGATGGCACGGCGCGAAGGACGCGAGCTGTTCATCAGTGAAGCGCAGGAGAAGACGCTGCACCGCGAAGCGCTGGCGCGGCTGTGGCGCGTCCACGCCGATCAGGCGCGCGAAGCGGCGCGTGCAGCGCACATCGCGGGGCATGCGGCGGCACATGCAGTGCCAAATCCGGCGGAACATTTGGCTGACAAGCCGGACGCGGCGGTCGCGCCCACCGGCTCCGACGATGCGGGCCACGATGACTGAACATCCGGCGCCACACCCCTTCCTGTTGCGGCTGGCCGGACGGCTGCTGGCCAAGGCCGAGCGGTCGGCGGGCACGGGCCCTGTGCGCCTGAAGCTTGACCGCCGCGAAGCTCCGGAGCTGTACGGACAGACGGACGCGGAACAGGCGCAGCGCTGGATACTGCTGCTTGACGACTGGTGCAGCACCGGCTGGGTCACCCTGGTGCTGGCACGGCCGAGGGAATTCGCGGGTTTCGTGGATCGCAACCCGCAGCTCGAACTTCGGGCATTCGACGCCCTCGCCGCCTGGGCAGGCTATGAGCCGCAGTCGATGCGGTGGCAGCGACAGTGGCTGGCCTACCTGGCCACGCGCTGGTCGAATTCGCCCCTTGTAGTGCCTCCGGACCGGCGCGCGTTGCTGGACTACCTTGCCCGCAACCCGCTCACGGCCTTGCAGGAACTGCCAATGGAAGAAGCGGCGCGCAGCCTGGAAACGCTGCAGGCGCTGTGCGCGTCCGGGCTCTCCCTGCCGCTGCGCGAGGCCTCGGCGCGAGCCTTCCAAGGGCGCTCGAAAGTGCTGGACAGCCGCGAGGAACTGCTGCGCTTGCTGGGCGCGGCGCCCGGGCAGTTCCAAGAGGCGCCGATTCAACTGCTGCTAGACATTCCGGCAAGCTTCGATGAGGTGCTTTTCGTCGAGAACCTCGTCACCTTTGAGCGCATGGCCGACGTCCGCCACAGCGCCTGGCAGCGCAGCCTGCTCGTCTACGCCGCCGGCTTCAAGGGCAGTGCCAAGCGCCTGCGCTCACGGCAGGGCTGCAGACTCTACGTGCGGGCGATGCACTCGGCTGGGAGCGCCACGGGGGCACCAGTGAACTCGAGACTGCAGGCCGTCGAAGACTGGTTGTTCGGCGAGTCAGCGTTGCCAGTGGGTTTTTTCGGCGATCTGGACTTTTCCGGCATGCAGATCCTGGCCAGCCTGCGCGAGGTGTTTGGCAATGCGCAGGCGTGGCCGTTTGGCTATGGCATCCTGGCCAAAGTGATCGAACAAGGTGGCGGGCATGCCCCGCAGTTGGCCGCCAAGGAGCAACAGAGCGATCCGGGGGGCGTTGGCTGCGCCTACGCGGATCAACTGCTGTTGCCGCTGGTTCGAAGGTGTGAGCGCTTCGTTGATCAAGAGGTTTTCCATCCTTGCGCCGACTGAGCATGTCTCGGACATCTCGCTGCAGATGATGTGTATGGATTGGAAGTGGCCTGAGATGAGTGAACCTGTGCTGATCCAGCAACTATGAGCGAGTACCAGTACTACGAATTCGCCGCCATCGACCGGCCACTCACCCGCGCCGAAATGGCGGAGCTGCGCGCGGTGTCCACGCGCGCCGACATCACGCCCTCGGGCTTCGTCAACCACTACGAGTGGGGCAACCTGAAGGCCGATCCGGCCGACTGGATGCGGCGCTATTTCGACGCCTTCGTCTACACCGCCAACTGGTGCAGTTGCCGGCTGGCCTTGCGCGTGCCGCTGACCACTTTCCACAAGGCCGAACTGAAGCTCTTCGCCACCAGGCATGCCCTGACCATCGAAGCCGGCGACGACCACTGGATCATCGACTGGTCGCTTGACGAGAGCGAGAACTACGACCGCTTCGGCATGGAAGACGGCAGCGGCTGGATGAGGCGCCTGGCGCCCTTGCGCGACGAACTGCTGCGCGGTGACCTGCGGCCGCTCTACCTGGGGTGGCTGGCCGGCGCCGCCAGTGGCGAACTTCGGGACGACGCGCTGGAACCGGAAGTGCCGCCCGGCTTGTCGGAGTTGTCCCCGCCACAGCAGACACTGGTCGAATTCCTGGAAATCGATCCCGATATGCTGGCGGCCGCCATGGCTGGCAGCGCTCGCGCATCACAGGCAGATGCCGCACAGGCCGATCGCATCGATGCGTGGCTGGGCGAATGGCCGCGCGATGAGATGGTGGCCGTGCTGAAGCTGATCGCGCGAGGCCAGGGGCACGAAGCGGAACGCCAGGTCAGATCCCGCCACGCAGCCTGGCTGAAAGCGCAACGCCCGTCCGTCGCCCCCACCGCCCAAAGGCGCAGCGTGGCCGAACTGCGCGAACTCGCCAAATCGGCCTCTGGTGTGCGGCTGGACCGCGAAGCGAGGGAGCGCGCAAAGCAGGAGGCCGAACGCCGCCGCCAGCGTGAAGCCTATCTGCGGCTGTTGATGGCCAACCTGGACGAACGCTGGGAGGCCATCGACGCGCAGGCGCAGCGCGGTTCGGCATCGGGCTACGAGCAGGCGGTGCGGGCGCTGGCCGATTTGGCGGAAGGTTACGCGCTCACGTCCAGCCGCAAGGAGTTCGAGCGCGCGCTGCGGCGCTTGCTTGTGCGCCATGCCACCCGCGGCGCCTTGATGCGCCGGTTGACCGAGGCCGGCTTGTGGCAGGGGTAGAGGCCCCTGTCAGCGACAATCTCGACTTCGCCTCGGCGCTGCCAGACGAGGCGGAAGCCGCGATCAAAGAAGCGGGTACGAAATGAAGTCCGAAGTACAGCCATCCAGCATTGCCCCCGTCCGTTTTTTCTGTTCAACGTCTGACTGGCGCCCGGTTTTCGCCGTAGTCCAGAGGATTTCTGTCCTCTTGCCCTTGTCGGACGGGCGCAAGATGCTATATTTTTAATAGCTTCACGCTCTCGGGCAGGACCTGTCCCGGAAACACCCAGATCAGCAGCGCCGTCATCACCGTGTAGCGCCCCAGTTTGCCGACGGCCATGTAGGCCAGGCAGGGCCAGAACGGCAGCTTGAGCCAGCCGGCCACGGCGCACAGCGGGTCGCCGATGGCGGGCAGCCAGGCCAGCAGGCAGGCTTTGGGGCCCAGGCGCTCCAGCCAGTCGAGTGCCTTCACATGGGTCGGCGAGTGGCGGTATTTGTCCACGACCTTGTGCGCGCCGTAGCCCATCCACCAGTCGACCGCGCCGCCCAGCGTGTTGCCCAGCGTGGCCACCAGCACAGCCGGCCAGAACAGTTCGGGGTTGAGCTTGACCAAGCCGAAGACCACAGGCTCGGAGCCCATGGGCAGCAGGGTGGCCGAGATGAAGGCCACGACGAAGACCGTGCTCAGGCCGAACCTGGGCAGGGCCAGCAGGGTGAGCAGGTGTTCGATCCAGGCTTCCATAGTTCAGTGCAGTATATGCAGCCAGCGATATGGAACAAGCCAAAGGTATTTCAGTTACCGGAATACTGGCCGGCTACAATCGTGCCTCATTTTTCAGCAGCGCGTTTCCCTCCTTCCCCCTTCATGAACCTCGGTCACTTCACGCTGGCGAACAACCTGTTTGTCGCCCCGATGGCGGGGGTGACCGACCGGCCGTTTCGGCAGTTGTGCAAAAAATTGGGCGCGGGCTATGCAGTCAGCGAGATGGTGACTTCGCGTCGCGATTTGTGGAACAGCCTCAAGACCTCGCGCCGCGCCAACCACGAGGGTGAGGACGCGCCTATCGCGGTGCAGATTGCCGGCACCGACGCGCCCATGATGGCCGAGGCTGCGCTCTACAACATCGAGCGCGGCGCCCAGATCATCGACATCAACATGGGCTGCCCGGCCAAGAAGGTCTGCAACAAATGGGCCGGCTCGGCCCTGATGCAGGATGAGGCGCTGGCGCTGTCCATCGTTGACGCCGTGGTCGCTGCCTGCACCCCGCACCGGGTGCCGGTCACACTCAAGATGCGCACAGGCTGGTGCCAGGCGCACAAGAATGCCGTCGCGCTGGCGCGCGTGGCCGAGAGCGCCGGCGTGCAAATGCTCACGGTCCATGGCCGCACGCGCGAGCAGGGCTACAAGGGCGAGGCCGAGTACGACACGATTGCCGCCGTGAAAGCCGCGGTGAGCGTGCCCGTGGTGGCCAACGGCGACATCACGACGCCGCACAAGGCCCGTGAAGTCCTGGCCTACACCGGGGCCGATGCCGTGATGATCGGCCGTGCGGCCCAGGGCCGGCCCTGGATTTTCCGCGAGATCGCGCATTTCCTGGCCACGGGCACGCAGCTCGCGCCGCCGCTGGTGGCCGAGGTCAAGCGCCTGCTGCTGGACCATTTGCAGGACCACTACGCGCTGTACGGCGAATACACCGGGGTGCGCACGGCCCGCAAGCACATAGGCTGGTATGTGAAAACCCTGCCCGGGGGCGAAGCCTTTCGCGCGCGTATGAACCTGATCGAAGACTGTGGCCTGCAGCTGCAGGCCGTGGCCGACTACTTCGATGCGCTGGGGGCCGAGATGGACCGCATGCCCGCAGGGGGCGCGCAGGCAGTGGACTGCCGCGATGAGGAAGCGGCCGCGGCCTGAGGGATGGATCAACAAGCAAGAACACCATGAGCAAAAAACAAATCGAAGACTGCATACGCGATAGCCTGCATGGCTATTTCAGGGACCTGCGTGGCGAGGAGCCGGGCGGCATGTACGAGATGCTGGTGCGCGTGGTCGAAAAACCTCTGCTTGAAGTCGTGATGACCAAGGCAGATCAGAACCAGTCGCGCGCGGCCGAATGGCTGGGGCTCAACCGCAACACGCTGCGCAAGAAGCTCGTCGAACACAAACTCCTGAAAGGTTGAGCGTTGGGCGTTGAGCGTTCGGCGTGGACAACCGACGAATGCTTGACCCCTTGCCCCACGCTCCGCGCTCCACGCTTAACTCCCAACCTCCCCCATGAACGCACTCATTTCCGTCTCAGACAAGACCGGCATCGTCGAATTCGCCCAGGCCCTGCATGCGCTGGGTGTGAAGCTGCTGTCCACCGGCGGCACGGCCAAGCTGCTGGCCGACCGGGGCCTGCCCGTCACCGAAGTGGCCGAGCTGACCGGCTTTCCCGAAATGCTCGACGGCCGCGTCAAGACCCTGCACCCCAAGGTACATGGCGGCCTGCTCGCGCGCCGCGACCTGCCCGAGCACATGGCGGCGCTCAAGGAGCATGGCATCGCCACCATCGACCTGCTGGTGGTCAACCTCTACCCGTTCGAGGCCACGGTGGCCAAGCCTGGCTGCACGCTGGAAGACGCGATCGAGAACATCGACATCGGCGGCCCGGCCATGGTGCGCTCGGCGGCCAAGAACTGGAAGGATGTCGGCGTGCTGACCGATGCGTCGCAGTACGCCGGCGTGCTCGAGGAGCTCAAGAGCGCGGGCCGGCTGTCGGACAAGACCCGCTTTGCTCTGTCGGTGGCCGCCTTCAACCGCATCAGCAACTACGACGCGGCGATCAGCGACTACCTCTCGCCCATCCAGGACGACGGCAGCCATGCGCTGTTCCCGGCTCAGTCCAACGGCCGTTTCGTCAAGCTGCAGGACCTGCGCTATGGCGAGAACCCGCACCAGCAAGCCGCGTTCTACCGCGACCTCTATCCCGCGCCCGGCTCGCTGGTCATGGCCAAACAGCTGCAGGGCAAAGAGCTTTCCTACAACAACATCGCCGACGCCGACGCGGCCTGGGAATGCGTCAAGAGCTTTGATGCTCCGGCCTGCGTGATCGTCAAGCATGCCAATCCCTGCGGCGTGGCAGTAGGCGCCGATGCACTCGAGGCTTACGGCAAGGCCTTCAAGACCGACTCGACCTCGGCCTTCGGCGGCATCATCGCCTTCAACCGCACGCTCGACGGCGCGGCTGCGCAGGCTGTCGCCAAGCAGTTCGTCGAGGTGCTGATGGCGCCTGGCTTCACGCCCGAGGCGCTGGAGCTGTTCAAGTCCAAGGTCAATGTGCGCATCCTGCAGATCGACCTGCCGGCCGGAGGGTCCACCGACTGGGACATGGGCCGCAATGCTGTGGATGTCAAGCGCGTCGGTTCGGGCCTCTTGATGCAGACCGCGGACAACCGCGAGCTGACCCTGGCCGAACTCAAGGTCGTGACCAAGAAACAGCCGACCCAAGAGCAACTGCAGGACCTGCTGTTCGCCTGGAAGGTCGCCAAGTACGTCAAGTCCAACGCCATCGTGTTCTGCAAGGACGGCATGACCATGGGCGTGGGTGCCGGCCAGATGAGCCGCCTGGACTCGGCGCGCATTGCCAGCATCAAGGCCCAGCATGCCGGTCTGTCACTGCAGGGCACGGTGGTCGCCAGCGACGCGTTTTTCCCGTTCCGCGACGGGCTCGATGTGGTGGTGGACGCGGGTGCTGCCTGCGTGATCCAGCC
>JBOHHM010000144.1:0-11333 GCA_050725495.1 Burkholderiaceae bacterium
ATGTGGCCCAGAGCCTGAACAACCTCGCGTTGCTCTACCGCGATCAAGGCCAGTACGCGCAGGCCGAGCCGCTCTTCAAGCGCTCGCTCGCGATCAAGGTAAAGGCCCTCGGCCCCGACCATCCCGATGTGGCCACGAGCCTGAACAACCTCGCGGGGCTCTACTACGCCCAGGGCCATATCGCGCAGGCCGAGCCGCTCTACAAGCGCTCGCTCGCGATCTTGGAAAAGGCCCTCGGCCCGGATCATCCCAATGTGGCTACGAGCCTTGAAAGTATGGCCGCGTTGTATCGGGCGACCAAGCGGGATGGAGAAGCCGAAAAGATGGAACAACGGGCTACCCGCATCCGGGCCATTCGGCGATGAGGGAAACGCTGGCCTGCAGTCGCCCGC
The DNA here is from genome assembly GCA_050725495.1 of Burkholderiaceae bacterium. Taxonomy (GTDB): domain Bacteria; phylum Pseudomonadota; class Gammaproteobacteria; order Burkholderiales; family Burkholderiaceae_C; genus JBOHHM01. Next base: position 393 of record JBOHHM010000144.1, read on the forward strand.
CCGCCCACACGTTGCGAGCAAGGCCGCAACGAGCGAGGCAGCTCAGGCGTTCAGCGCATGCAGCGCCGCGCGGACGATGGCGGCCGCATCCACGCCGAAGAACCCGCGCAGCGCGGCGCGCGTGTCGCTGCGGCCGAAACCGTCGGTGCCCAGGGTGAGGTAGCGGCGGCCCTCGGGCAGGAAGGCGCGCACGCTCTCGGGCACGGCGCGCACATAGTCGGTGGCGGCAATGATGGGGCCCTGGCTGGCCTGCAGCTGCTGCGTGATGAAGGGTGTGTCGGCCTCGGCCTCACCCGCCAGCGCGCGCTGCTCGCAGGCCACACCGTCGCGCGCCAGTTCGCTCCAGCTGGTCACGCTGAAGACGTCGGCGGCGATGCCCTGCTCGGCCAGCCGCTGCGCCGCCTTGATGACCTCGGTCAGGATCGCGCCGGAGCCCAGCAGGGTCACGCGCTTTGTCTCTTCCCGAGATTTTTTCGCTCCATCGCCCTGGTCAACCGGGCGTGAGTAGCTATTGAATTTATAGCAACCCCGGATCACATCGGCGGCCACGCCGGCTGGCAAATCGGGCTGGGCGTAGTTCTCGTTCATCAGCGTGACGTAATAGAAAACGTCTTTCTGCTCGACCAGCATCTCGCGCAGCCCAAAGTCGATGATCACGGCCAGCTCGCCGGCGAAGGCCGGGTCGTAGGCCTTGCAGTGGGGGATGGTCGCGGCCCACAGGTGGCTGCTGCCGTCCTGGTGCTGCAGGCCCTCGCCGCCCAGCGTCGTGCGGCCCGAGGTCGCGCCCAGCAAAAAGCCGCGCGGGCGCTGGTCGGCCGCGGCCCAGATCTGGTCGCCCACGCGCTGGAAGCCGAACATCGAGTAGTAGATGTAGAACGGCAGCATGGCCAGGCCGTGCACGCTGTAGCTGGTGGCGGCGGAGGTCCAGCTCGCGATGGCGCCGGCCTCGCTGATGCCTTCCTCGAGGATCTGGCCGTCGAGCGCCTCGCGGTAGCTGAGCACCGAGCCTATGTCCTCGGGCGCATAGTGCTGGCCCACGCTGGAGTAGATGCCGACCTGCTTGAACAGATTGGCCATGCCGAAGGTGCGCGCCTCGTCGGCCACGATGGGCACGATGCGCGGGCCCAGTTGCTTGTCTTTCAACAGGGCCCCGAGCATGCGCACAAAGGCCATGGTCGTGCTCATTTCCTTGCCGTCGGCGGCCAGCGCGAACTGGGCGTAGGCCGGCAGCTCGGGCACCGGCACCGCCTCGCAGGCCGTCTGCCGCTGCGGCAGGTAGCCGCCGAGCTGCTGGCGCTGGCGCTGCAGGTACTGCATTTCGGGGCTGTCGGCGGCCGGCTTGTAGAAGCTCAAGGACGCGGCCTGCTCGTCGCTCAGCGGCAGGTTGAAGCGGTTGCGGAAGGCGATCAGGTCGGTCTCGTCGAACTTCTTCTGGCTGTGCGTGGTCATGCGGCCCTGGCCGGCGCTGCCCATGCCGTAACCCTTCTTGGTGTGGGCCAGGATCACGGTCGGCTGGCCCTGGTGCTTCGCGGCTGCGGCATAGGCCGCATGGATCTTGACCAGGTCGTGGCCGCCGCGCTTGAGGCGGTCGATCTGCTCGTCGGTAAGCCCCATGGCCAGGCGCGCGAGTTCCTCGTTCTGGCCGAAGAAGTTGTCGCGGTTGAAGCGGCCGTCCTTGGCGGCAAAGGTCTGCATCTGGCCGTCCACCGTGTTGGCGAAGGCGCGCGTGAGGGCCCCGGTGAGGTCGCGCGCGAACAGGCCGTCCCAGTCGCTGCCCCAGATCAGTTTGATCACGTTCCAGCCGGCGCCGGCAAACAGCTTTTCGAGCTCGTCGATGATGCGGCCGTTGCCGCGCACCGGGCCGTCGAGCCGCTGCAGGTTGCAGTTGACGACCCAGACCAGGTTGTCCAGCCCCTCGCGCGCCGCCAGGGTCAGCGCGCTCATGGATTCGGGCTCGTCCATCTCGCCGTCGCCGAACACGCCCCAGACCTTGCGCCCCTCGCAATTCAACAGCTGGCGGTGCGTAAGGTAGCGCATGAAGCGCGCGTGGTAGATCGAGCTGATCGGCCCTATGCCCATGGAGCCCGTGGGGAACTGCCAGAAATCGGGCATCAGCCAGGGGTGCGGGTAGCTGCTCAGACCCTGTGCGCCTTGGCCGGGTGCGCTGAGTTCCTGGCGGTAGAAGCTCAGGTCCTGCTCGCTCAGCCGCCCCTCGAGGAAGGCCCGCGCATAAACGCCCGGCGCGCTGTGCGGCTGGAAGAACACCAGGTCGCCACGATGTTGCACATTGCGCGCATGAAAGAAGTGGTTGAAGCCGGTCTCGAACAGATCGGCCGCGCTCGCATAGCTCGCGATATGGCCGCCGAGCTCGCCATAGGCCTGGTTCGCGCGCACCACCATGGCCAGCGCGTTCCAGCGCATCAGCGAGGCCAGGCGCTCCTCGACCGCGAGATCGCCGGGGAACACCGGCTGCTCGTTCACACCAATCGTGTTGACATAGGGCGTGGACAGCTCGGGCTGCCAGCCGATGCGGTTATCGCGCGCCAGCCGCGCCAGCTCGTCGAGCATCCGGCGGGCCCGCTCCGGGCCCTGGGTGGCGGCCAGCGCCACAAAGGCCTCGCGCCATTCGGCGGTTTCCTGCGGGTCGGGATCGGCGGGCATTTCAGTGGGCATGGCAAGCAGGGCGGACAGGGGGATGGGTGCATTCATGATGCACAACACTTTAGGCAAGATCAAATAGAATTTGCTGCGTTGTTTTGCTTTAATGAAGATACTTCACGGCATTTATTGCCGCCCAGCAATCATCGGACAGCACATGAAACTCGACAGCGTAGACCTGCGCATCCTGGCCGAGCTGCAGCGCGACGGCTCGCTCTCCAACGTGGAACTGGCCAAGCGCGTGCATTTGAGCCCTTCACCCTGCCTGGCCCGGGTCAAGGCGCTGGAGGCGGCCGGCGTGATCAGCCGCTACGTCGCGCTGGCCAATGCGTCGGCCCTGGGGCTGGGACTGAATGTGTTCATCTCGATCAGCCTGAAAAGCCAGAGCAAGGAGTCGCTGGCCGAGTTCGAGCGCCGCATCGCCGAGCACGAAGAGGTCATGGAGTGCTATCTGATGACCGGCGACTCGGATTACCTGATCCGCGTGGCGTTGGCCGACATCGGCGCGCTGGAAAAATTCATCCTCGAGCAGCTCACGCCGATTCCCGGCATCGAGAAAATCCGCTCCAGCTTTGCGCTCAAGCAGGTGCGCTACAAGACGGCGCTGCCGCTGCCCAGGGCGAGTTGAGTCCGCGTCGCCAGATGTAAACTGCCGCAAACCCAAGGCCCACAAGGCTTTGGGCAGCCTCCCGCGCTGCCGTGTTGGGGCGACAGCAGCGGCGTTGGGGAGACAAGATCGAATCGCCTCGTATCGAGCTGAGGTTCTTCCATGCCGGCACTCATCCACAGCACAGTCCCCGTTCTGGCGTCGCTCAACCTGAGTGAGACTGTCGCCTTCTACACGCAGCGGCTGGGCTTCGCGATGCAACTGGAAGTCGAAGACTACGCGATCATGGGCCGCGATGGCGCGCAAATTCACTTCTGGCGCTGCGAGGAGCGGCACATTGCCGAAAACACGTCTTGCTATGTTCGCGTAGCCGACACCCAAGCGCTGTACGAAGAGTTCAAAGGCAAGGGCCTGGAAGTGCAGCCGCCAGCAGTCCGTCCTTGGGGAATGAAGGAGTTGTACGTCATCGACCCCCATGGCAATCAGCTCAAGTTCGGAGAATCAGTATGAAGCCAACAGGCCGGTGAAATTCGCGATGCCGGTCTGAGCTGTTTAAAGCAGCGGCGTCAACGGTCTTGCAAGCCAATGGGTTTCGGTTCAGGCTTGCTGTGATCCATCTGGTAGGAGATGGTGGCCATTTGAGTCGTGCGAGCAAGACCACAAGCAAGGAGGTTTGCCATGGCGATAGAGCTCAATCACACCATTGTTCCGGCGCGCGACAAGCTCGCGTCGGCGAAGTTCCTGGCGAGGATTCTCGGACTTTCGTTCGATGAGAGTGCCGTTGCTTATTTCGCGCCCGTGCGAGTCAATGACTCGCTGACGCTGGATTTTGGAGAAAGCGATTGCCCCGAGATCCAGCACTATGCGTTCAAAGTCAGTGAAGAGGAGTTCGATGCGATCTTCTCGCGCATTCAGGCCGAAGGCATAGGCTATGGAAGCGAGCCTTATTCGCGCGACGATATGAAAATCAACCATCGTGGGGGCGGACGCGGGCTGTACTTCTGCGACCCCAGCGGGCATGTTCTGGAACTGCTCACCGTGGCCTGAAACACAGCGAGCGCAAAAACCTGGGCCACACCGGAACCAGCCCCCCCGGCTATCATCCCCGCATGACCCACGACCTGTTCCGCGACGACGCTTACCTCAAACAATGCAAGGCCCGGGTGACGGCCATCACCGAGCACGGCATCGCGCTCGACCGCACGGTGTTCTACCCGCTGGGCGGCGGCCAGGCCGGCGACAGCGGCTCTCTGGTACTGGCCGATGGCAGCGGGCTGGTGATTGCCGACACCCGCAAGGACCAGGATGGCGATGGCCGGCCCAACAGCGATATCGTACACATCCCCGCACCGGATCAGCGTGAGGCGCTATCAAAACTGAAGCCTGGCGACACCGTCACGGCACGCATCGACTGGGTGCGCCGCCACCGGCTGATGCGCTTTCACACCAGCACCCATCTGCTGTGCCACCTGGTGCCGCAGCTGGTCAATGGCTGCTCGATCACGCCCGACTACGCGCGACTCGACTTCAACATGACCGAGCCGCTGGACAAGGAGGTGCTGACCGAAGGCCTTGCCCAGCTGGTCGCGGCGGCTCATCCGGTCACGGTAAGTTCGACCACCGACGAGGAACTCGACGCGAACCCGGCCCTGGTCAAGAGCATGAGCGTGCAGCCGCCCCGGGGCACAGGGCGAGTCAGAACAATACGGATTGGCAGCACCGAGCTCATCGACTTCCAGCCCTGCGGCGGCACGCATGTGGCCAATACCGCGGAAATTGGCACGGTCGTGGTGCCCAAGATCGAGAAGAAAAGCGCCACTACCCGCCGGGTGGTGCTGGGCCTGACCTGAACCCCGGCGGCGGAACTTCCCCCCTCCCGACGGCTCCCACCTTTGCAATGAATCTCTCCCGCCTTCTTTCCGCTATCACTTTGCTAGCTGCCTGCGCCCTGTCCACGGGGACTTGGGCCCAAAACAGCGCCAAATCCGTGGTCACGACCGAGCGGGTGCGCGCCGAGTTGCTGGTCCATGCGCCCGAGGGCGTGGCAACCGGGAAACCGGTCTGGGTCGGCCTGCAGCTCGCCCACCAGCCGCACTGGCACACCTACTGGAAGAACTCGGGCGATTCGGGCCTGCCGACGCAGCTGCAGTGGACGCTGCCGCCGGGCGTGCTGGCGGGCGAGATCGCCTGGCCTGTCCCTCAGAAAATCCCGGTCGGCAGCCTCGCCAACTACGGCTACGAGGGCAAGGTGCTGCTGCCGGTGCCGCTGACCATCACGCCGGAGTTCAAGCCCTCGCTGCTCGCCAGCGACCTCGACATCAAGCTCAAGGCCGCCTGGCTGGTCTGCCGCACCGAATGCATTCCCGAGGAAGGCGAGTTTGCGCTCAAGATTGCGGTGAAAAGTACGACGGCGCTGCACGGCAAGGCGTTTGACGCGGCCCTGGCCGCCCAGCCCAAGCCGCTCGCCGGCAACAGCCGGGTCGAGATCGCCGGTAACTCGATCAAGCTCACGGTCGCCGGACTGCCTGCCGCCTGGCAGGGCAAGACGCTGGAGCTCTTCCCCGAAACCGCCGAGGTGATCGAAACAGCAGCGAAGTGGACGCAAAGCTGGCAGGGCGGCCTGTGGACCGCGAACCTGCCGCTGTCGGTCCAGCGCAGCGCCAGCCCGGCCCTGATGCCCGTGGTGCTGGCGCTCGATGGTCAAGGCTGGCGCACCGAGGCCAAAGTGGCAGGCGACTGGCCACCGCTGGCCGCCAGTGCCGGCGTTTCCCCCGCACTGGAGGCCGCGCTCAAGGCCAACGCTCAACGCTCAACGCTCAACGCTCCACCTGCGAGCTCGCTCAGCCTGGCAGCCGCCCTGCTGGGCGCCCTGCTCGGCGGCCTGATCCTCAATCTCATGCCTTGCGTGTTCCCGGTGCTGGCGATCAAGGTGGTCGGCTTCACCCGGCAAAGCGACGACCGGCGCGGCCGTCGCCTCAGCGGCGTCGCCTACTCGGCGGGCGTTATCCTGAGCTTTCTCGCGCTGGGCGTCCTGATGCTGGGCCTGCGCGCGGCCGGTCAGCAGCTGGGCTGGGGCTTCCAGCTGCAGTCGCCCGCCGTGGTGGCGAGCCTGGCCGTGCTGTTCACGGTGATCGGCCTGAACCTGGCCGGCCTGTTCGAGTTCGGGCAGTTCCTGCCCAGCCGCCTGGCCTCGCTGCAGGCCAGCAACCCCATGGCCAATGCCTTCCTGTCGGGCGTGCTGGCCGTGGCCATTGCCTCGCCCTGCACCGCGCCGTTCATGGGCGCCTCGCTGGGCCTGGCCGTGGGTTTGCCCGCCGCTGAGGCGCTGGCGGTGTTTGGCGCCATCGGACTGGGCATGGCCCTGCCCTACCTGGCAGCCAGCCTGGTGCCCTCGACGGTGCGGCTGCTGCCGCATCCCGGCGCCTGGATGGCGACCTTCCGCCAGCTCATGGCCTTCCCGATGTTTGCCACCGTGGCCTGGCTGGTCTGGGTGCTGGGCCAGCAAAGCGGCATCGACGGCGCCGGTGCCCTGCTGGCGCTGCTGGTGGCGCTGGCAGCGGTGCTCTGGGCGCTCGGTCTGTCAGGCCGCGCGCGCGCCGTCGTTGCTACCATTTCGATAGTGGCTGGCACCCTGCTGGCTTGGGCTATTGGCCCCAACATCACCAAGGCTGGGGAAACCACGGTGACTGCGGCCGTCAGCGGGCGCTGGCAGGCTTGGGCGCCGGGCCGGGTCGAGCAGATCGTGGCCAGCGGCCAGCCGGTGTTTGTGGACTTCACTGCCGCCTGGTGCGTGACCTGCCAGTACAACAAGAAGACCACGCTGGCCGACGCCGCCGTGCAGGCCGATCTGGAGGCCAAGAACGTGGCCCTGCTGCGCGCCGACTGGACGCGGCGCGACCCGGCCATCACCGCCGCCCTGGGCCAGTTGGGGCGCAATGGCGTGCCGGTCTATGTGTTCTACAAAAACGGCAGCGCCCCCGTGGTGCTGTCCGAAGTGCTAACTGTGGAGGAGGTTCGTTCCGTGATTGCCGGGCTGTAGCCAGCTGTTCCCAGCCCCCGCTGCCAAGGAGTTCATCATGTTGCGCCGTTCATTCGTTTCGCTCGCCCTGCTGTGCGCCTGGGCACTGGCCGGCAGCGCCCAGGCGCGGGGCATCGTGGGTGAGCCCGCGCCGGCCTTCACCGCCACCGACACCGCAGGCCAGACGCGCCAGCTCAGCGACTTCAAGGGCAAGTACGTGGTGCTCGAATGGTTCAATCCGAGCTGTCCATTCACGCGCAAGCATTACAACAGTGGCAACATGCAGGGCTTGCACAAGGAATTCACCGCCAAGGGCGTGGTCTGGCTCTCGCTCAACGCCAACGAACGCACCAATCTGTTCTACCTCAGCCCCGACAAGCTGGCGCGCTGGACGGCCCAGCAATCCGCAGCGCCCACCGCCACGCTGATGGACGAGGAAGGCACGGTCGGCCGGGCCTATGGCGCGCGCGTCACGCCGCACCTGTACATCGTCAACCCCCAGGGCACGCTGATCTACGCCGGCGGCATCGACAGCATCGCATCGAGCCGGGTGGAAGACATTCCTGCCGCCACCAACTACGTGCGCCAGGGCCTCAACGAGGCCCTGGCCGGCAAGCCGCTCACGGCCCCCGTCACCCGGCCGTATGGCTGCCCCATCAAGTACAAAAGCAGTCATGACCTCTACCCTGAGTGAAGACCAGCGCATCGACCAGATCCTTCGCCACTGCCGCAGCATTGCGGTCGTGGGCCTGTCGCCCAAGCCGCACCGCGACAGCTTTCGCGTCGCGCAATACATGCAGGCCCAGGGCTACCGCATCGTGCCGGTGAACCCGAACGCGACCGAGGTGCTGGGCGAGAAGGCCTGGCCAACGCTGACCGAGGCGGCGCGCCACGAGCGCATCGACCTGGTCAACGTGTTTCGCCACAGCGAAGAGGTGCCACCGCTGGCCCACGAGGCGATCGGCATCGGCGCGCGCGCCCTGTGGCTGCAGCTGGGCATCGAACACGCCGCGGCGGCCGCCCTGGCCGAGGCCGCCGGCCTGCTGGTGGTGCAGGACCGCTGCCTCAAGATCGAGCACGCCGCCGCTCGCTAGCCGTTGGACAGGGCGGCCTGCGCCGTGCCCCGCGGCGGCATCAGCGCGCTGCAGCAGGGGCAGGCCGACGCTGGCGCCGCGCCGGCGCTACCGCCTCGCCCAGGCCAAAGATTCGTTCGAAATTGACCTCGTTGGACGGTGACTCGGGCGGCTGGATGCCCTGTTCGACATGCGCGAGGTGCTGCAGCATCAGGCGCTCGGCACGCCGTGCGTCGCCGGCCTCGATGGCATCGACGATCTCCTCATGTTCGTGCTCGGGGCAGGCGCTGCTCGCATGCGCGTCGTACTGCGCGATGATCAAGCCGGTCAGCGCGACCAGGCGCCGCAGGTTGTCGGTGAAGATGCGGTTGCCCGTCGTTTCGGCCAGCCGGATGTGAAACTCGCCCGTCAGTCGGGCCAGCGCGGGACGGTCCCCGGTGGCGCGGGCGCGCGCCTCGCTCTCCAGATGCCCGCGCAGCGGGACGATCGACTGCCCGCCGAAGCGCTCCGACAGCTCCGCGGCGACGGCGCGCTCGAGCGCGCGCCGCACCGCGAACACCTGGTGCATGTCCTGCTGCGTCGGACTCGCGACGAACGCGCCGCGATTCGGGTGCGCCTCGACGATCAGCTCCTGGCTCAGCCGCAGCAGCACCTCGCGCACCCGGGTACGGCTGGCGTGAAACGCCTGCGCGAGACGTTCCTCGCTGAGCTTGGTGCCGGGCAGCAGCCGCCGCTCGCCGATCGCGGCGTAGATGCGGTCGTAGATTTCCTGGTTGGTCAGCTTGGCGGTCACGGTGGGCAGGCGGCTTGGGACGGGGCGGTGATTATCCCCCGAGATACAGGCGCTTCACATGCTCGTTGGTCATCAGCTCCTTGGACGGCCCTTCGAGCGCGACGTTTCCGGTCTCGAGCACGTACGCGTAGGACGACAGCGCGAGCGCCATGCGGCTGTTTTGCTCGACCAGAACGACGGTGATGCCGTCGTTGCGGTTGATCTCGAGCAGGCTGCGCCCGATCAGCCTGATGATCTGCGGCGCGATGCCCAGCGATGGCTCATCGAGCAGCAGCAGCTTGGGCTTGGCCATCAGCGCCCGGCCGATCGCCACCATCTGCTGCTCGCCGCCCGACAGGCTCGAGCCTTGCTGGTGGAAGCGCTCCTTGAGTCGCGGGAATCGCTCGCAGACCCGTTCCAGGTCGGCCGCGATGCCGCCCTTGTCGCTGCGCGTGTAGGCGCCCATGAGCAGGTTGTCCTTGATGCTCATGTACGGGAACACATGCCGACCCTCGGGCACCATCGCCACGCCCTGGCGCACCAGCGCGTGCGCCGGCTCCTGCTTGTGCGGCGAGTTGATCGTGCGCCCGTCGAGCTTCACTTCACCGGCGGCGACCTTGCGCAGCCCGGTGATTGCACGCAGCGACGAGGACTTGCCCGCGCCGTTCGCACCGATCAGCGCGACGATCCGGCCCTTGTCCACGCGCAGCGACACCTGCTCGAGCGCACGCACTTCGCCGTAGCGCAACGAGACGCCGCTGAGTTCGAGATGCGGTGTATCGTTCACAGTCCGAGCTCCTCGTCTTCCTGCCCGAGGTAGGCTTCGATCACCTTCGGGTTGTTGCGGATCTCCTCGGCCGTGCCTTCGGCGATCTTCTTGCCGAAGTACAGCACGTGGATGCGGTCGCTGATCGCCATCACCGCCTTCATGTCGTGCTCGACCAGCAGCACCGACACGCCGGAGGCGGCGATCTTGCGCGTGATCGCGACAGCGCGGTTCGTCTCTTCGGGATTCAGGCCGGCATAGGGCTCGTCGAGCAGCAGCACCTGCGGCCGCGTGGCCAGGCCCATGGCGATGCCGAGCAGGCGCAGCAGGCCTTGCGGCAGATGCCGTGCGGCGACATCGGCCACCGACGAAAGCTCCATCAGCTCGAGGATGTCGCGCGCCTCCGCGCCGAGCCGGGTCTCGTCGCCGCGCCCGCGCGGCATGCCGAGCACGACCTCGAGGTCGTTCGCCTCGCGGTGCAGCTGGTGCGCGAGCGAGACATGCTCCATCGCGGTCAGGTCCGGGAAGATCGTTGTCTCCTGGAACGTGCGCACCAGTCCCAGCTTCGCGATGCGGTGCGGCGGCATTCCCGTGATGTCCTGGCCGTGCAGCAGCACCCTGCCGCTGCTGGGCTTCAGGAAGCCCGACAACATCTTGAAGAAGGTGCTCTTGCCGGCACCGTTCGGGCCGATCACCGACACCACCTGCCCCACCGGGCCGGCAAGCACGAGGCTCACGTCCTCGTTGGCGGTCAGACCGCCAAAGCGCTTGGTGACGCTGCGCGCCTCCAGAATCGCGGTGCTCATCAGCGTGCCTCCTTCGTCGCGGTGCGGATCGCCATCAACCCGTTGGGCAACACCAGGATCACCGCGATCATCAGGATGCCGTAGACCAGCGTCTGGTACTGCTGGAACTGGCTCAGCAGCTCGAACAGGATGATCAGCGCGAACGCGCCCATCATCGCGCCGCTGACGAACTCGAGCCCGCCGAGGAAGCAATACAGCATGTAATAAATGCTGTGCTCGACGGTGAAGCTCTGCGGGTAGA
>JBOHHM010000145.1:0-11425 GCA_050725495.1 Burkholderiaceae bacterium
CGGTAGGCCAGGACCATGCGCTGCAGCAGCCCGCGGTCCAGCCGCTCATGGAGCTGGAACGCCGGGTAGCTCCGACGGTCGACTTGTCCGTGCGGCTGGCCGCGCTCGAAGGCGACGCGAGCCTGACGGCACAAGCGGCCGAGACCGGACTGCGCAACTGGAACCAAGCGCACCTGGCGCAGCTGAATGAATTCATCACGCTGCTGCTGTCCCAAGGGGCAAGCGCCCCGGCGCCAGAAGCGGCTCCCCAGGACTACCAGGACCTGTCGGCTGCCGAGCTGGCCCAGCGCATGAGCTGCACGACCACCGTCGTTTACAGCCGCAGACGAAGACAGTTGCCTGGCTCAACCCCAGTATTCACTCCTTACCGATCTATCTATATGACTTGGCGTGCTGTCTTGAGATGATGGCAAACAGACATGGTGAAGCCAATAGTACGTTTAGGCTCTTCCTAAAACGGCAATCCGAGTTGTCACGATCTCTGTGCTGTCCCCACACCAAGTGATGCCGAGAGCAAAATGTTGCCCCAGACTGAGGAATGAGCGAAGTAATCGGGCCACGGCCGCAAATCGCCCGAAAGTCGCTCAGGAAAACTCATTGAAAATCAATCACTTAGGAGGCATCGGCCTCATGCAGCCCGGCCCCTACGTGCTGGCCGACCGGGTGGTGGTCGGCCAGTGGAGCATGATCCCGCCCGGCCCGACGACGCGCAAGCCCAAGTCTTGTCCAACTACCTCCGCGTGCGTGACATGTTCGGCTTCACGGAAATCGGAGCAGGCCTGGCTCGAGAGTGTGGGTGGGGCGGTAGCGTTTGCACATGGGCGCATTTTGGCAGCCCGATGGTCCGCAGCTTGGGGCCCGCCCGGATAAAATGACTCCCATCGGCCCGCCCCAACGCGCCACGTCGCGAAAGTGAAGCCCTAAAGAATCCCCAAAAAATTGCAAAGACCGGCGCCGGGCTTAAAAATCGACCCCGGTTCGAGGCACCACCAAGATCTGATCATGTCAAGCTACAACGCCTCCTTTGAAATCCATGTCCATGGCGAGGTGCCCCTGCGCGCGAACGTGAGCTTCGAGCAATTGCAGGATGCGCTCAAGCCGCTGTGGAAATATGCGGGCGCCCGCTCGCTGGCCGACGGCGCCAGCAGCGCGTATGAAGAAGAGCCCGGCATCCGCTTCGACGCGCACCAGCACATGCTGCAGATGTGCTGGACGGTGCGCGGCGAGGAAGATTTCCGTCAGTCGCTCGACGAGATGTGCATGAGCCTCAATGAACTGGCGGCCAAGGGCGCGGCGATCGAGGTAACGTTCTACGATGCCGAGTTCGACGAGGAAGACGAGGAGTCCGACGCCGACTCGCGCGACGATTTCCTGATGCTGTTCGTGGGGCCCGACCCGGCCGCGATCATGCAGGTGCAGCGCGACCTGCTGGTGCAGGATGTGGTGAACCTGATGGAGCGCCACTTCGATGGCTCGGAACTCGGCGGTGTGGTGGCCGAGATCGACAAGCTGTTCAACCAGCGCTTCAACGCACTCGTCAGCTCGCTCGAAATCGGCAAGCCCCCGCGTGGCCTTGGTGGCTCGGGCGGTTCCGGCCATGGGGGCGGGCGTCGGCCGCGCCACCTGCACTGACACGGTCAGGCCTGGTTCGGTCGGCTATGCTTGGCTCCTCTTTTCGGAGCTGACTCATGGCCCTTTTTTCCCAGGACGCCCTCAACCCCGGCGTGCGCAAGCGCGAGGTGTTTGGCTGGGCCATGTACGACTTTGCCAATTCGGGCTACACCACGGTCGTGATCACGGCCGTGTTCGCGGCCTATTTCGTCGGCGGCATCGCGCAGGGAGCGCAGTGGGCGACCTTCGCCTGGACGGCCGCGCTGAGCGTGTCCTACGCCATCGTCATGCTTACCATGCCCAGCCTCGGCGCCTATGCCGATTTGCGTGCTGCCAAGAAGCGGCTGTTGATGCTCGTGACCGGAGGCTGCGTCGTTGCGACGGCGGCACTGGCGCTGGCGGGCCCGGGCAGCGTGGCGCTGGCCATGGTGCTCATCATTGTCTCCAACACGTTCTACTCCTGGGGTGAATCGCTCACGGCGGCCTTTCTGCCCGAGCTGGCGCGCGCCGAGTCGCTGGGCAAGGTCAGCGGCTGGGGCTGGAGCTTTGGCTATTTTGGCGGCATGCTGGCGCTGGGCCTGAGCCTGGGCTATGTCATCTGGGCGCAGGCGCAGGGCATCAAGGCCGACCAGTTTGTGCCGGTGACCATGCTGATCACGGCCGTGATCTACGGTGCCGCGGCGCTCGTGACCTTCAGGCTGCTCGGTGAGCGCGCCGTGCCCAACCCTCAGGCCATCTCGCAAAGCGGCTTCACGGCCTCGTTCGTCCGGTTGCGGCACACCTACGACCAGGCGCGCCGCTTCGAGGACTTCATGTGGCTGCTGGCCTGTGCCGTGTTCTACCAGGGCGGTGTGGCCGTGGCCATCGCGCTGGCCGCGATCTACGCCGAGCAGGTGATCGGCTTTGTGCAACAGGAAACCATGGTGCTGATCTTCGTGCTCAACATCGCGGCTGCCCTGGGCGCCTTTGCATTCGGCTACTGGCAGGACCGCATCGGCCACAAGCTGGCGCTGGGCGTCACGCTGCTGGGTTGGGTCGCCACTTGCGTGATTGCGGCGATCACGACCACCAAGGGAGGCTTCTGGTGGGCCGCGGCCATTGCCGGCCTGTGCATGGGCTCCAGCCAGTCGGCCGGCCGCGCCCTGGCCGGCATGTTTGCGCCGCAGAAGCAGCTGGCCGAGTTCTACGGTCTCTGGACCTTCGCCATCCGCCTGGCCAGCATCATCGGCCCTTTAAGCTATGGCGCGATCACCTGGATGACGGGCGGCAACCAGCGCGCGGCCATCCTGTCGACGGCGCTGCTGTTTGTGGTCGGTCTGGTGCTGCTGCTGCCAGTGAATGTGCAGCGCGGGCGCGCTGCCGCATTGCAAGCCAACGCGGCGGCCTAAAGCCCCAGCCAGCGCGCCGCGGCCGACTCGAGTGCGGGCAACGAGCCGGTGGTCAGCAACCGGATGCGGCCTTCGCCTTCGGGCTTGAGCAGGCCGGCCGCATCGAGCAGGCGCCGGGTCTGGCGTGCGATGGGCTCGCCGGTCTCCACCAGTCGCACCTCGGGGCCAACCAAGTCAATGAAGTGCCGCCAGGCGAAGGGGTAGTGGGTACAACCCAGCACCAGGGTGTCGATGCGTCCGCTCTGAGTACCGAATGGTCCTGCAGCCCTCGTGTATTGGCTGCATAGTGCTACTATTTTTATAGCGTCGTCCGCCTCGATCGCGGCTGCCAGGCCGTCGCAAGGCTGCAGCGCGAACTCGGCCTGGTCCTTCAGCGACTCGTGCAATGCGCGGAACTTGGCGCTGGCCAGCGTGCCGCGTGTGGCGAGCACGCCGACGCGCTTGGTGCGGCTCAGCGCCACGGCGGGTTTGAGCGCGGGCTCGACACCGACCAAGGGTAGCGCCGGGTGATCCGCGCGCAACAAATGGATGGCCGCAGCGGTCGCCGTATTGCACGCCACCACCAGCGCCTTGATGCGGTGTTGTTCCAGCAGCTGTCGTGCGATGGCGCGCGAGCGCTCGGCCACGTAGGCATCGCCGCGCTCGCCGTAGGGCGCATGGCCGGTGTCGGCGAAATAGGCAAAGTCCTCATGCGGCAGCTCGGCCCGCAGTGCCTTGAGGACGCTCAGGCCGCCAATGCCGCTGTCGAAGACGCCTATAGGGCTTGGGCTTGGCATGCGGGGCTTGTCATTCTGAGCGCAGCGAAGAATCTCCGGCGCAGGGCTGAGATCCTTCACTTCGTTCGGGATGACAACCAGTGATTCAAGCTGCCGCCACAGGAATGCTCTTGAACTCGCCCGCAGCAATTCGCTTTTGCCACTCGGCCGGGCCGGTGATGTGGGCGCTGGTGCCGCCGGCGTCCACGGCCACGGTCACCGGCATGTCGACCACGTCGAATTCGTAGATCGCTTCCATGCCCAGGTCGGCGAAGCCGAGCACCTTGGCGCTCTTGATGGCCTTGCTGACCAGGTAGGCCGCGCCGCCCACGGCCATCAGGTAGGCGCTCTGGTGCTTCTTGATCGCCTCGATCGCGACCGGGCCGCGCTCGGCCTTGCCGATCATCGCGATCAGGCCGGTCTGGGCCAGCATCGTCTCGGTGAACTTGTCCATGCGCGTGGCGGTGGTGGGGCCTGCAGGGCCGACCGCTTCACCCTTGACCGGGTCGACCGGGCCGACATAGTAGATCACGCGGTTGGTGAAGTCCACGGGCAGCTTTTCACCCTTGGCCAGCATGTCGGCGATGCGCTTGTGCGCGGCGTCGCGGCCGGTCAGCATCTTGCCGTTGAGCAGCAGCGTGTCACCGGGCTTCCAGCTCGCCACTTCTTCCTTGGTCAGTGCATCGAGGTTGACGCGCTTGCTCTTGTTGTAGTCGGGCGCCCAGTTCACATCGGGCCAGAGGTCCAGGCTCGGCGGGTCCAGGTACACGGGGCCCGAGCCGTCCATCACGAAATGGGCGTGGCGCGTCGCGGCGCAGTTGGGGATCATGGCCACGGGCTTGCTCGCGGCATGGGTCGGGTACATCTTGATCTTGACGTCGAGCACGGTCGTCAGGCCGCCAAGGCCTTGCGCGCCGATGCCCAGGGCGTTGACCTTCTCGAACAGCTCAAGGCGCAGTTCTTCGGTCTTGCTGAGCTTCTCGCCTTTGCTGGCCTTGGCCTGCAGCTCGTACATGTCGATATCGTCCATCAGGCTTTCCTTGGCCATCAGCACGGCCTTCTCGGCCGTGCCGCCGATGCCTATGCCCAGCATGCCCGGCGGACACCAGCCGGCGCCCATGGTGGGGACGGTCTTGAGCACCCAGTCGACCACCGAGTCGCTGGGGTTGAGCATGATCATCTTGCTCTTGTTCTCGGAGCCGCCGCCCTTGGCCGCGACAGTGATCTCGAGCTTGTCGCCGGGCACGATCTCGGTGAAGATCACGGCCGGCGTGTTGTCCTTGGTGTTCTTGCGGTCGAACTGCGGGTCGGCTACGACGCTGGCGCGCAGCGTGTTGTCGGGGTGGTTGTAGCCGCGGCGCACGCCTTCGTTGATGGTGTCGTCCAGACTGCCGGTGAAGCCTTCCCAACGCACGTCCATGCCGATTTTCAGGAACACGTTGACGATGCCCGTGTCCTGGCAGATCGGGCGCTGGCCGGTGGCACTCATGCGCGAGTTGGTCAGGATCTGCGCGATCGCATCCTTGGCGGCGGGACTTTGCTCGCGCTCATAGGCGCGGGCCAGGTGGGCAATGTAGTCGGCAGGGTGGTAGTAGCTGATGTACTGGAGTGCGCCGGCAATGGATTCGATCAGGTCGTTTTGCTTGATGCTCGTGGTCATGTTGCTTCTGTGGGTCAATGGCTCTGCGAATGAATCCGGACTGCCTTGCGCAATGCAGTGAACGCAACCATACTTTCTCGATGAGAATTGTTTTTATTTCCAGCAGTGGCGAAGTCTGTCGCGGTGTCCGGCAGGCGCTATTTTGACAGGTCGCCCAAAAACCCCATGAACACACGTACCGAACGCGATACCTTCGGCCCGATCGAAGTTCCGGCCGGTCGCCTGTGGGGCGCGCAGACGCAGCGCTCGCTGCTCAACTTCGACATCTCGGGCGAGCAGCAGCCGCGCGAGATCATCCGGGCGCTGGCCCAGGTCAAGCGCTCGGCGGCGGCCGTCAACCAGGCGCTCGGGCTGCAGGACGCGAAAAAGACGCAAGCCATCATGGCCGCGGCTGATGAGGTGATCGCGGGCCGGCATGAGGGCGAATTCCCGCTGGTGGTCTGGCAGACCGGATCGGGCACGCAGACCAATATGAACGTCAACGAGGTGCTGGCCAACCGCGCCAGCGAGCTGATGGGCGGCGAGCGCGGCGAGGCCCGCCTGGTGCACCCCAACGACGACGTGAACCGCAGCCAGTCGTCCAACGACGTGTTTCCGACCGCCATGCATGTGGCGGCGGTCGATGCCATCACCCATCGATTGCTGCCCGCGCTGGCCAAGCTGCGGGCCACGCTGGCGCAGAAGGCGCGCGATTTTGACGACGTCGTGAAGATCGGCCGCACCCATTTGCAGGACGCCACACCGCTGACGCTGGGCCAGGAGTTCTCGGGCTATGTCGCGCAGCTCGACCATGGCGAGCAGCACATCCGCGCGGCCCTGCCGCATTTGTGCGAGCTGGCGCTGGGCGGCACGGCCGTGGGCACCGGCCTGAATGCGCCGGCCGGCTATGCGGAGCGCGTGGCGGCCGAGCTGGCGCGCCTGACGGGCCTGCCCTTTGTCACGGCCCCGAACAAGTTCGAGGCCATGGCCTCCATCGATGCCCTGGTCCATGCCCACGGTGCGCTCAAGACGCTGGCGGTCAGCCTCATGAAGATCGCCAACGATGTGCGCTGGCTGGCCAGCGGGCCGCGCAGCGGCATTGGCGAGCTGAGCATTCCCGAGAACGAGCCGGGCTCGTCCATCATGCCGGGCAAGGTCAACCCCACGCAGAGCGAGGCCCTCACCATGCTGGCAGCCCAGGTGCTGGGCAACGACGTGGCGATCAATGTGGGCGGCGCCTCGGGTAATTTCGAGCTCAATGTGTTCCGCCCGATGGTGGCGCACAACTTCCTACAAAGCGTGCGTCTGCTGGCCGATGGCATGAGCAGTTTCAACGACCACTGCGCCGTGGGCATAGAGCCCAACCGCGAGCGCATTGCCGAGCTGGTGGAGCGCTCACTGATGCTGGTGACTGCGCTCAATACCCACATCGGCTACGACAAGGCGGCCCAGATCGCCAAGAAGGCGCACAAGGAGGGCACGAGCCTGCGCGAAGCGGCACTCGCTCTGGGCCATGTGACAGCCGAGCAGTTCGATGCCTGGGTGCGGCCCGAGAACATGGTGGGCCGCCCGCCGCGGGCCTGAACCCGCGAACCCTCGCAAGTCCCAGCTCGAGTTCGGCGTGCTGGGCGGCTCGCTGGTGCCATTGCGCCGCGGGCGCAGCAGCTGAACCTGCGGCTCAGCGGTGGCTGCCCTGGCCGGCCGACAGCAGCTTGTCGGTCAGTGCAATGGCCAGCGCGCTGAACAAAAACACCACATGGATGAGCGTCTGCCACATCAAGACCTTCACATCGTAGTTGGCAGCGTTGATGAAGGTCTTGAGCAGGTGAATCGACGAGATGCCGATGATCGCCGTGGCCAGCTTGACCTTGAGCACCGAGGCGTTCACATGGCTCAGCCACTCGGGCTGGTCGGGGTGGCTCTCGAGGTTCATGCGGCTCACAAAGGTTTCGTAGCCGCCCACAATCACCATGATCAGCAGGTTGGAGATCATCACCACGTCGATCAAGGCCAGCACCACCAACATGATGATGGTCTCATTGAGCGAGGTGATCTGGATGTCGGTCTTGTAGCCAATGCTGGCCACCAGCGCCTGCAGCGCTGTTTCGCTGCCAAAGGCGGCCTCCAGCAGATGGACGAGTTCCACCCAGAAGTGGAAAACATAGACGCCCTGGGCTGCAATCAGGCCCAGGTACAAAGGCAGCTGCAGCCAGCGGCTGGCAAAAATCAGGTTGGGCAGCGGACGCAGGACGGAAGCCTGGGGAGTAACAGAATTTGACATATGGAAGACTGGTTTTCGCGAACGTGCGGCATTGTAGGTGCCGCACAAGGCCCCAGAATGGGCTAAATTTGTAAGCTTTACGCCAGTCAGTGACTTGTAAGAGCCGCAACCGACATTACCGCGCAGTTCACATCAACCCGAGGAGACACTACTCATGAGCGCCCCTACCTCTGCAATCGAATCCGTGCTGGTGGAAAACCGTGTTTTTCCACCCAGCGACGAGGCCGTCAAGGGCGCGCGCATTGCGGGCATGGCGGCCTACAACGCCTTGTGCCACGAGGCTGAACAAGACTTCGAGGGCTTCTGGGCCCGGCTCGCGCGCGACAACGTGGTCTGGAACAAGCCGTTTACCAAAACGCTTGATGAGTCCAACGCCCCGTTCTACAAATGGTTTGAAGACGGCGAGCTCAACGCCTCGGCGAACTGCCTGGACAAGCATATCGGCACGCCGGTCGAGAACAAGACCGCCATCATCTTTGAAGCCGACGACGGCGCTGTTGCCAAAGTCACTTACAGGGAACTGCTGGCGCGCGTGAGCCAGTTTGCCAACGCGCTCAAGGCCCAGGGCATCCGCAAGGGCGATCGCGTCATCATCTACATGCCGATGTCGGTCGAAGGCGTGGTGGCGATGCAGGCCTGCGCCCGCATTGGCGCGACCCACAGCGTGGTGTTTGGCGGCTTTTCGGCCAAAGCCTTGCAGGAACGCATCATCGACGCCGGTGCCATGGCGGTGATCACGGCCAACTACCAGATGCGCGGCGGCAAGGAGCTGCCGCTCAAGTCCATCGTGGACGAGGGCCTGGCACTGGGCGGCTGCGACACGCTCAAGACCGTGCTGGTGTACCAACGCACGGCCACGGCCTGCAACATGGTGGGGGGCCGCGACAAGACCTTTGCCGAAGCCCTGGCCGGCCAGAGCAGCGAATGCGCGCCCGTGCCCGTGGGCGCCGAGCATCCGCTGTTCGTCCTCTACACCTCGGGTTCCACCGGCAAGCCCAAGGGCGTGCAGCATTCCACGGGCGGCTACCTGCTGTGGGCCAAGCTCACGATGGACTGGACCTTTGACATCAAGCCCGACGATGTGTTCTGGTGCACGGCCGACATCGGCTGGATCACAGGCCACACCTATGTGGCCTACGGCCCGCTGGCGGCTGGCGCCACGCAGGTTATCTTTGAAGGCATCCCGACCTGGCCGAACGCCGGTCGCTTCTGGCAGATGATCGAGAGGCACAGGTGCACCGTGTTCTACACCGCACCGACGGCCATCCGCTCCCTGATCAAGGCCGCCGAAGCTGACGAGAAAGTGCATCCGGCGCGCTCCGACCTGAGCAGCCTGCGCATCCTCGGCACCGTGGGCGAGCCCATCAACCCCGAGGCCTGGATGTGGTATCACAAGCATGTGGGCGGCGAGCGCTGCCCCATCGTCGACACCTTCTGGCAGACGGAAACCGGCGGCCACATGATCTCGCCGCTGCCGGGCGCCACGCCGCTGGTGCCGGGCAGCTGCACGCTGCCGCTGCCGGGCATCATGGCCGCCATCGTGGACGAGGTGGGCAATGACATTCCGAACGGCGCGGGCGGCATGCTGGTGGTCAAGCGCCCCTGGCCGAGCATGATCCGCACCATCTGGAACGACCCCGAGCGCTTCAAGAAGAGCTACTTCCCCGAGGAAATGGGCGGCAAGCTGTACCTGGCCGGCGACGGCGCGGTGCGCAGTGCGGACCGCGGCTACTTCCGCATCACGGGCCGCATCGACGACGTGCTCAATGTCTCGGGCCACCGCATGGGCACGATGGAAATCGAGTCGGCCCTGGTCGCCAAGACCGACCTGGTCGCCGAAGCCGCCGTGGTGGGCCGCCCCGACGACCTGACCGGCGAGGCGATCTGCGCCTTCGTCGTGCTCAAGCGCGCGCGACCCACGGGCGATGAAGCCAAGGCGATTGCCACCGAGCTGCGCAACTGGGTGGCCAAGGAAATCGGCCCGATCGCCAAGCCCAAGGACATCCGCTTTGGCGACAACCTGCCGAAGACGCGTAGCGGCAAGATCATGCGCCGCCTGCTGCGCAGCATCGCCAAGGGCGAGCAGATCACGCAGGACACCTCGACGCTGGAAAACCCCGCGATCCTTGAACAACTCGCTCAGACGAACTGAGTCAAAAGTAGGGCGGGCAGCTTGCTGCCCACCCCACAAATCCGCTTGTTGAATCAAAAAAGCCCGCTGCAAACACAGCGGGCTTTTTTTGCGGGGGGGTGAAAGCCGGATTACTTGGTGGCCAGCACCCAGGCCGCGAGCTTCTTGGCTTCGGCCTCATTGACCTGTGCGTTGGCCGGCATGGGCACCGGGCCCCAGACGCCCGAGCCGCCCTTGAGGATCTTGGCGGCCAGCTTGTCCACGGCGTCTTTCTGACCGGCATACTTGGCGGCCACGTCCTTGTAGGACGGGCCCACGAGTTTCTTGTCGGCGGCGTGGCAGGCCATGCAGTTCTTGGCCGTGGCCAAGGCCTGATCGGCGAACACAGGAGTGGCGACCGTCACGGCGGCGACCAAAGCAAACAGAGCACGTTTCATCATTTTCCTCGTGGGTTGCGTTACAGTCCTTCAACGCCATTGTAGTGATTGCCGTTGACCCTTGGACTGGCCGGGGCCACGGCCCGCCGTACGGAGACGCTGATGTACTTGCTGGGAATCGGACTTGTTTTGCTGGCCATGAAATACCTGGAAATCGGGGCGGTGGCCAGCTGGGACTGGTGGGTCGTGCTGGCGCCGTTTGGCCTGGCCGTGGCCTGGTGGTCCTGGGCTGACTGGTCAGGCTACACCAAGAAAAAAGCCGTGCAGAAAATGGACAGGCGCAAGCAGGACCGGATTGACAAGCAGCGCGAGGCCATGGGCATGAACCTTAAAAAGCGCCGGTGAGCGCGTCCTCAACACAGTAAAAAGCGCCCGAAGTACTTAGACAACGGGCGCTTTTTGCTATTAAAACAGTAGCAATCAGAAGTTGTCGAGGACCGCGCCCTTGCTCGCGCTGGCGGCGTTGAAGGCGAACTTGGCCTGCACGCCGCGCACATAGCGCGGTGCCGGCGCGGTCCAGCCTTCGCGGCGCAGGGCCAGTTCGGCCTCGCTCACATTGAGTTCGAGCTTGAGCTGGCGGGCGTCAATCGTGATCGAGTCACCTTCCTTGACAAAGGCAATCGTGCCGCCGGCCGCAGCTTCCGGGGCCACATGCCCCACCACCATGCCCCAGGTGCCGCCGGAGAAACGGCCGTCGGTGATCAGGCCCACCGATTCACCCAGGCCGGCGCCAATCAGCGCGCCCGTGGGCGCCAGCATCTCGGGCATGCCTGGGCCGCCCTTGGGGCCGAGGTAGCGCAGCACCATCACGTCGCCGGCCACGATCTTGCCGTCCAGAATGGCCTTGAGAGCCGACTGCTCGTCGTCGAACACGCGGGCCGGGCCGGTGATCACCGGGTTTTTCAGGCCGGTGATCTTGGCGACCGCACCTTCGGGGCTGAGGTTGCCCTTGAGGATGGCCAGGTGGCCTTGCGCATACATCGGGTTGCCGATCGGGCGGATCACGTCCTGGTCGGCGCGCGGCTGATCGGGCACGTCCTTGAGCACCTCGGCGACGGTCTGGCCCGAAATCGTCAGGCAGTCGCCATGCAGCAGGCCCGCGTTGAGCAGGATTTTCATGACCTGCGGAATGCCGCCAGCGCGGTGAAGGTCCACAGCCAGATATTTGCCGCTGGGCTTGAGG
>JBOHHM010000146.1:0-8415 GCA_050725495.1 Burkholderiaceae bacterium
AAGCACATGGCGCTGCCCGCGAGGTACAGCCGGTAGGCGCGCAGGATCTTCGCGGCCCGTGCCGGCTCGCCGCCGCCAGAGAGCCGCTGCAGCGCCTCCTCCAGGTGCGACTCCAGCGCGTCCGACCAGGCCCAAAGGGTGCGCGCGTAATGGGGCCGCAGGTTCTCGGTGTCCACCATCTCCAGGCCGGCCAGCGCCATGTGCTTGAGCACCTGGCTCACATGCAGCAGCTCGCCGCCGGGGAAGATGTATTTCTCGATGAAATCCCCCATGCCGGCGCCCAGCTGCTCATTGGCCACCCCGCCGGCCGTGATGCCGTGGTTCATGACCAGGCCCCCGGGCTGCAGCAGGCGGTGGATCTTCTCGAAATACGCCGTCATGTTGGCGTGACCCACATGCTCGAACATGCCGACCGAGGCGATCTTGTCGAAGGGCCGCGACTCATCGAGCTCGCGGTAATCGCGCAGCTCCACGCGCACGCGGCCCTCCAGCCCCTTCTCGGCAATCAGGCGCTGCACATGGGCGTGCTGATTGCGCGACAGGGTGATGCCGGTGGCGTCCACCCCATAGTGCTCGGCCGCCCACAGCAGCAGCCCGCCCCAGCCGGCGCCGATGTCCAGAAAGCGCTCGCCGGGCTTGAGCATCAGCTTGCGGCAGATATGGTCGAGCTTGGCCTCCTGGGCCTGGGCCAGCGTCATGCCGGCGTCGCGGTAATAGGCGCAGGAATAGACCCGGCGCGGGTCCAGCCAGAGCCCGTAGAAATCATCGGACACGTCGTAGTGGAAGCGGATCTGCGCCGCATCCCTTTCGCGCGAATGCGCGGCCCGCGAGCGGCTGCGGCGCACCAAGCCGGCCCACCAGCCGGCCGCACGCTGGGCTGGATTGCCGGGCAGCCAGTTCGCGGCAACCGCCATCAGGTCGCGCATGCTGCCCTCGAACTGGATGCGGTTTTCGACAATATCCTCGCCCAGCGCGCCGATGCGCCCCGCCGCCAACGTGGCCAGGCTGGACCAGTCGGCAAACCTCAGGGTCACGGGCGCGGCGGGCGGCCCCAGCCGCTGGCCGGCGGGCAACTGCAGGGCCACCGGCAGGGGCAGACCGCCCAGTTGCAACTCAATCTTGTGGATCAGGTTGTGCATGACTTCATTCTTGTGGCAGGGCGCCCGGCCGTCAAGCCACCCCGGCAGCGCGCCCGCGGCGACCCCGGTTGACATTATTTTGTTTAGGCTTAAACTATTTCACTATGAATATCCTCTGCGTCGGCGGCGGCCCCGCCGGCCTGTATTTCGCGCTGTTGATGAAGCAGCAGGATCCGGCGCACCGCATCACGGTGGTGGAGCGCAACCGCCCCTTCGACACCTTTGGCTGGGGCGTGGTGCTGAGCGACCAGACGCTGGCCCACCTGCGCTCGGCCGACCCGACCACGGCCCGGCTGATCGGCGAGGCCTTCAACCACTGGGACGACATCGAGGTGTTCTTCAAGGGCCGCAGCGTTCGCTCGGGCGGCCACGGCTTTTGCGGCATAGGGCGCAAGCGGCTGCTCAACATCCTGCAGGACCGCTGCCTGGCGCTGGGCGTGGACCTGGTGTTCGAGAACGAAGTCAGGGACGAGCAGGCGCTGGCGGCGCAATACGAGGCCGATCTCGTGATCGCCAGCGACGGCCTGAACAGCCGCATCCGAAACCGCTATGCCGCCAGCTACCAGCCCGATGTGGAGCTGCGCCAGTGCCGCTTTGTCTGGCTGGGCACGCACAAGACCTTCGACGCCTTCACCTTTGCTTTCGAGCAAACCGAGCACGGCTGGTTCCAGGCCCATGCCTACAAGTTCGACCCCGACACTTCGACCTTCATCGTCGAGACGCCCGAGGCCGTCTGGCAGGCACATGGCCTGGACGCGATGAGCCAGGAAGAGGGCATACGCTTTTGCGAGCGGCTGTTCGCGAAGTACCTCGACGGTCATGCGCTGATCAGCAATGCCGCCCACCTGCGCGGCTCGGCGATCTGGATCCGATTCCCGCGCGTGGTCTGCAAGACCTGGGTCCATCATGAAGCGATCAAAGGCAAAACCGTTCCCATCGTGCTGATGGGTGACGCGGCCCACACCGCGCATTTCTCGATCGGCAGCGGCACCAAGCTGGCACTGGAAGACGCGATCGAACTCGCCCAAGGGTTCAGCGTTCAGCGTTCAGCGTTGAGCGAGGAAACCGGATCCCCCACGCTCAACGCTCAACACTCAACGCTCAACGTTCTGAAGGCCTACGAGGCCCGGCGCAGCGTCGAGGTGCTGAAAATCCAGAACGCCGCGCGCAACTCCACCGAATGGTTCGAGCATGTCCAGCGCTACAGCGGCATGGAGATCGAGCAGTTCGCCTACTCGCTGCTGACGCGCTCGCAGCGCATCAGCCACGAGAACCTGCGCCTGCGCGATGCGAAGTGGCTCGAAGGCTATGAAGCCTGGCTCTCGGGCGGCCCGGTGATCCCGCCGATGCTGACGCCGCTCCAGGTGCGCGGGACCGAGCTCAAGAACCGCATCGTCTGCTCGCCGATGGCGACCTACAGCGCCGTCGACGGCGTGCCGCAGGACTTCCACCTGGTGCACCTGGGCGCGCGCGCGCTTGGCGGCGCCGCCATGGTGATGGTGGAGATGACCAGTCCCAACCCCGAGGGCCGCATCACGCCGGCCTGCACCGGGCTGTGGAACGACGAGCAAGAGGCGGCCTTCAAGCGCATCGTGAACTTCGTGCACGGCCAGAGCACGGCCAAGATCGGCATGCAGCTCGGCCACAGCGGCCCCAAGGGCTCGACCCAAGTCGGCTGGGAAGAGATGGACGAGCCGCTGCCCGCCGGCGGCCCTCATGCGAACTGGCCCGTGATGTCGGCCAGCGCCGTGCCCTATGGCGAGCGCAACCAGACGCCGCAGGCCATGACGCACAGCCACATGGAAGCGCTCAAGCAGCAGTTTGTCGAATCCACCCGGCGCGCCGCCGTGGCCGGCTTCGACTGGCTGGAGCTGCACTGCGCGCACGGCTACCTGCTGTCGGCCTTCATCACGCCGCTGACCAATGTGCGCACCGACGAGTACGGCGGCAGCATCGAGAACCGCTGCCGCTACCCGCTGGAGGTGTTTCGCGCCATGCGCGCGGTCTGGCCCGCGCACCTGCCGATGAGCGTGCGCATTTCCGCGCACGACTGGGCGCCAGGCGGCAACACGCCCGACGACGCGATCGTCGTCGCGCGGCTGTTCAAGGAGGCGGGCTGCGATGTGATCGACGTGTCCTCGGGCCAGACCACGCGCCGGGCCCGACCGGTCTACGGCCGCATGTACCAGACGCCGTTTGCCGACCGCATCCGCAACGAGGTCGGCATACGCACGATCGCGGTCGGCGCGATCAGCGAGGCCGACCACGCCAACAGCATCATCGCGGCCGGCCGCGCCGACCTCTGCGCGATCGCGCGTCCGCACCTGGCCGACCCGGCCTGGACCCTGCATGAAGCAGCCAGGCTGCAAAGCCGCGCGGCGGAATGGCCGCGCCAGTACCTGAGCGGCCGGGACCAGCTCTACCGCGAACTTCTCAAGCAAAAACAGCAGGCAGCCCAGACCGCTGGAGCGCCACATGCTCTCAAAAGTATAGCAACCGAACAGGAGCACTGAACATGGACCTGGAAGCACGAGCGCACAGCGAACACCCCGAGGCCCTGCGGCTGTGGCTGAGGCTGCTGACCTGCACCCAGCTGATCGAGAAGCAGGTGCGCAGCGGACTGCGCGAGCAGTTCGACACCACGCTGCCGCGCTTTGACCTGATGGCGCAGCTCGAGCGCGCGAGCGAGGGCCTGAAGATGAACGAGCTGTCGCGCCGCATGATGGTCACCGGCGGCAACGTCACCGGCATCACCGACCAGCTGGTCACCGAAGGCCTGGTCGAGCGCGTCGATGTCGAAGGCGACCGCCGCGCCTACCGCGTGCGCCTGACGCCCAAGGGCCGCAAGCTGTTCAACGACATGGCGCAGCAGCACGAGCAATGGATCGTCGAGGCCTTCGCGGCCTTGAGCGAGAAGGACATCGCCACCCTGCACAGACTGCTGGGCAAGGTGAAAGACCACACGCAAGCCAACTTACTGGAGACCCCATGAAACACTACATCGGCGCGGCCAATCCCATGCGCGCCCAGTTCGACGCCAAGGCCGGCTACCAGGCGCGGCACTTTGCCTGGGCCTTCGAGGCCGGCGTGGGCACCGTCACGCTGAACCGCCCCGAGCGCAAGAACCCGCTGACCTTCGACTCCTACGCCGAGCTGCGCGACCTGTTCAACGCGCTGCGCTACGCCACCGACGTCAAGGTCGTCGTGGTCACGGGCGCGGGCGGCAACTTCTGCTCGGGCGGCGATGTGCATGAAATCATCGGCCCGCTCACGAAAATGAGCATGCCCGAGCTGCTGGAGTTCACCCGCATGACTGGCGACCTGGTCAAGGCCATGCGCGGCTGCCCGCAGCCCGTGATCGGTGCGATCGACGGCGTCTGCGCCGGCGCTGGCGCCATGATGGCCCTGGCCTGCGACATCCGCTACGGCACGGCCAGCACCAAGACCGCCTTCTTGTTCACCCGCGTCGGCCTGGCCGGCGCCGACATGGGAGCCTGCGCCCTGCTGCCGCGCGTGATCGGCCAGGGCCGCGCCTCCGAGCTGCTGTTCAGCGGCCGCGCGATGAGCGCGCAAGAAGGCCTGGCCTGGGGCTTCTTCAACGCCCTGCATGAGAGCGACCAGCTGCTGGCCCAGGCCCAGATCACCGCCCGCGAACTGGCCCAAGGCCCGACCTTTGCCCACGGCATGACCAAGACCATGCTGAGCCAGGAATGGAGCATGACCATCGACCAGGCGATCGAGGCCGAGGCCCAGGCCCAGGCCATTTGCATGCAGACCCAGGACTTCCGACGCGCCTATGAGGCGTTCGCCGCGAAGCAGCAACCCGTGTTTGGTGGAGACTGAGCATGCGTCCTCCTTCAGCACCAACGACTGCCCACCTGTCCCTGCCTTTTTTCGAGGGAGCGCACCGCGAGCTGGCGCAGCAACTGCTGGCCTGGGCGCCCGAGCAGCAGGTCGACGAGGCCGACGACCGCCGCGCCTGCCGCGAATGGGTGCGCAAGCTCGGCGACGCCGGCTGGCTGCGCTACTGCGTACCGGCGAACTTCGGCGGCGCGCTCGACCGACTCGACTCGCGCGCCCTGGTGATCCTGCGCGAAACCCTGGCCTACCATTCGCCACTGGCCGACTTCGCCTTTGCGATGCAGGGCCTGGGCAGCGGCGCGATCACGCTGGCGGGCACGCCCGAGCAGCAGGCCCGCTACCTGAGCGCCGTGGCCCGTGGCGACAAGATCGCGGCCTTTGCGCTGAGCGAGCCCGATGCCGGCTCCGATGCGGGCGCTATGAAAACAGTAGCGAACCACGCCCCTGACACGGGGGCTGCAGGCCAATCTGGCTCCTATGTCCTGAACGGCACCAAGACCTGGATCAGCAACGGCGGCATTGCCGACTTCTACTGCGTGTTCGCCAAGACCGACCCGGCGGCCGGCACGCGCGGTATCACGGCCTTCATCGTCGATGCCGACACGCCGGGGCTCGACAGCTCGGAGCAGATCGCGGTCATGGCCCCGCACCCGCTGGCCACGCTGCAGTTCCGCCAGTGCCAGGTCCCGGCGACGGCGCAGCTGGGCGCGCTCAACGGCGGCTTCAAGCTGGCCATGCAGACGCTGGACATCTTCCGCGCCTCGGTCGGCGGGGCGGCCCTGGGTTTTGCGCGCCGCGCCTTGGCCGAAGCCGTCGCCCATGCGAAGCAGCGCCCCATGTTCGGCCAGACCCTGGCCGATTTCCAGCTCACGCAAGCCAAGCTCGGCGAGATGGCGGCGCTGATCGACGCCGCCGCCCTGCTGACCTACCGCGCCGCCTGGCTGCGCGATGAGGGCGAAAAGCGCGGCGGCGTGCGCGTCACGGCAGAAGCCGCCATGGCCAAGATGACGGCGACCGAGAACGCCCAGCGCGTGATCGACATGGCGCTGCAAATGCATGGCGGCCTGGGCGTGAAGGTCGGGACCAAGGTGGAAAGTCTGTACCGCGACATCCGCTCGCTGCGCATCTATGAAGGCGCGACCGAGGTGCAGCAGCTGATCATCGGCAAGTCCGTTCTGCAGGGGTAACCATGTCCGCTCAAACAGATCGTTTCGTCCACGACCGCCTGCCGCCGCCCGAGCTGTGGCCCGAGCTGCGCTATGACCGCCCCGAACTGCAGCTCGGGCCGCAGCTCAACCTGGTCGAAGAGCTGCTGGACAAGGCCGACGCCAAGGGCTTTGCCGACAAGCCCATGCTGCGCTCGCCCAGGATCACGCTGAGCTACGCCGACGCCCGGGAGCGCGTGGATCGCATCGCCCAGGTGCTGACCGAGGACCTGGGCCTGGTGCCCGGCAACCGCGTGCTGCTGCGCGGCGGCAACTCGATCGGCATGGCGCTGGCCTGGCTGGCCGTGGTCAAGGCCGGCCTGATCGCCGTGGCCACCGTGCCGCTGCTGCGCGCCCGCGAGCTCGGCGACATCCTCGAGAAGGCCCAGCCCACGGTCGCGCTGTGCGATGCCAAGCTGCTGGACGAGTTGCGCATCGCCCAGGGCGAACATCCCGTGCTGCAGACCATCGTGCCGTTCAATGTGATGAACGAGCCGGGCTCGCTGGCGGTCCTGTCGGCGCAAAAGGACGGCAACTTCAAGCCCTGCCCGACGGCGGCCGACGACATCGCCCTGATGGCCTTCACCTCGGGCACCACGGGCAAGCCCAAAGCCGCCGTCCACACGCACCGCGACGTGCTGGCCGCCTGCGAGGCCTGGCCGCGCCATGTGCTCAAGGCCAGGTCCGACGACATCGTGATGGGCTCGCCGCCGCTGGCCTTCACCTTCGGCCTGGGCGGCCTGCTGATCTTTCCGATGTCGGCCGGCGCCTCGGTGTACTTCCCCGACATCCCCTACACGCCCGAGGCCATGGTCCGGCTGATCAACGAGGTCGGCGCCACCATTTGCTACACCGCGCCCACCTTCTACCGCCAGATGGCGCCGTTTGCCAAGCAGGGCGTGCCCACGCTGCGCATCTGCGTCAGCGCCGGCGAAGGCCTGCCCGACGCGACGCGCCAGGCCTGGAAAGAGGCCACCGGCATCGAGATGCTCGACGGCATAGGTGCGACCGAGATGTTCCACATCTTCATCTCCTCCGCGGGCGCTGAGGTGCGGCGCGGCGCCATTGGCAAGGCCGTGCCTGGCTATACCGCCAAGGTGGTCGACGACGAGGGCCGCGAGCTGCCGCGCGGCACCATAGGCAAGCTTGCCGTCATCGGCCCCACGGGCTGCAAGTACCTGGACGACGCGCGGCAGGCCAACTACGTCAAGGCCGGCTGGAACTACCCCGGAGACGCGTTCCTGCAGGACGAGGACGGCTATTTCTTCTACCAGTCGCGCGCCGACGACATGATCATCACGGCCGGCTACAACGTCGGCGGCCCCGAAGTCGAGGACGCCCTGCTCAAGCACCCGGCTGTCGCCGAATGCGGCGTGATCGGCCAGCCCGACGAGGAACGCGGCATGATCGTCAAGGCCTTCTGCGTACTCAAGGCCGGCTACAGTGGCGACGCGGCCATGGTCAAGACCCTGCAGGACCATGTCAAGGCCACCATCGCGCCGTTCAAGTACCCGCGCGAGATCGAATTCGTCGCCAGCCTGCCGCGCACCGAAACCGGCAAGCTGCAGCGCTTCAAACTCAGGCAGTTGTGACGGCGCCCTGCCGCGCCACGCTTTTCAAACCCTCACGATTCAGGACAAGCCATGAGAAAACTCTTGCAACCGCCGGACTGGACCCCGCCCAAGGGCTATGCCAACGGCATTGCCGCGCGCGGCACGCTGATCTTCGTCGGCGGCCAGATCGGCTGGAACGCGCAGCAGCAGTTCGAGTCGGACGACTTCATCGCCCAGACCGCCCAGACCCTGCGCAATGTGCTGGCCGTGCTCCGGCAAGCCGGCGCCGGGCCCGAGCACATGGTGCGCATGACCTGGTACATCACCGACCGCGACGAGTACAACCGCCGCCTCTCCGAGCTGGGAGCGGTCTACCGCGAGACCATGGGCCGCAACTTCCCGGCCATGAGCTGCGTGCAGGTCGCGGCCCTGGTCGAGGCGCAGGCCAAGGTCGAGATCGAGGTCACGGCCGTGCTGCCGGACTGAGCGCCGGTCCCAGGCAGTCCGGCCCGAGAGACCGGTTGCCGAATCCAGACAACGCAGCGGCCCGCTGGGGCCGCCGCTCTATTCGAGCGTGAAGCCGATCTTGAGCGAGACCTGCCAATGCGCGACCTTGCCGTCCGTCACATGGCCACGCGTCTCGGTGATCGAGAACCA
>JBOHHM010000147.1:0-5897 GCA_050725495.1 Burkholderiaceae bacterium
GGGAACATCCACAGCGGGATCATGGCCGGGAAGTTGAACGGCGTGATGCCGGCGCAGACGCCCAGCGGCTGCTGCACGGTGTAGGTATCGACGCCGGCGGCCACGTTGTTGGCCAGCTCGCCCATCTGCAGGTTGCCGATGTTGGCCGCATGCTCCACCACCTCCAGGCCGCGGAAGATATCGCCCTCGGCGTCGGGCAGGGTCTTGCCCTGCTCGGCCGTCAGGATCGCGGCCACCTCCTTCATGTGCTCGCGAATCAGCTGCTGGTAGCGCAGGAAGATGCGCGCGCGCACGCCGATCGGCGTGTGGCGCCAGGTCTTGAAGGCCTTTTGCGCCGCGGCGACGGCGGCGTCGACCTCGTCGCGCGTGGCCATGGGCACACGGGCCAGCACCTGCTGGGTTGCGGGGTTGACGACATTGCGCCACTCGGTCGTGCGCGATTCGACAAACTCGCCGCCGATCAGCAGACGCACGCTGGGAACTGGATTCATGGGATGCCTCGCTTGAAAGTTTGAAATCAGCCACCGGGCCGCCCTGTGCAAGCCCGACCAATTTGCAGCAATGTTATTTACAGACTTTGCAAAACTCAATAAGCTATTGATTTTAAAATGAATATTTGTAAATAACTTCACAACACAATTCGTGAATCTGCGAATCCTGTGAAACACCGAGACCTGGAGAGAACATGGCAGGCAAACTGTTTGTCGGCGCCCAACTGCGGCGCCTGCGCGAGAAACACAGGCTTCAGCAATCGGCGATGGCCGAACGACTGGGCCTGTCGCTCAGCTATGTCTGCCAGCTCGAGAACAACCAGCGCCCGGTCACGGCCGCGGTCCTGCTCAAGCTCACCGAGGTCTTCGACTTCGACCTGGCGGACTTCTCGGAGGAGCAGAACAAGCGCCTGCTGTCGGAGCTGCGCACCCTGTTTCGCGACCGCACGGTCAGCGAGGCCGATGTGTCGCTGGCCGACATCGACCGCCTGGTGCAGCAGGTGCCGACCCTGGCCGGCGCGGTCGTCGCGCTCTACCAAAAGCATTTGCAGCTGCACGAGGAATACCGGCAGCTGATCGAGCGCTTCTACGGCGACCAGCACCACCCGCATCTGGCGCCCCTGCCGCATGAGGCGGTGCGCGACTTCTTCAACCGCCGCAACAACCACTTCGAGCTGCTCGACGGCGCCGCCGAGGCGCTGGCCGATGAATGGCAGCTGCAGCCCGGCCATCGCGTGCCGGCCTTGCGCGAACTGATGAAACGGGTCCACGGAGTCGAGGTCGTAAGCGTCAGCGCTTCAGCCGATGCCGCCGAGCTGCGCCACTACGAGGCACGGCGGCGCCTGCTGCGCATCTCGCCCGACCTGTCCGACGCCCAGCAGGCATTCCAG
The DNA here is from genome assembly GCA_050725495.1 of Burkholderiaceae bacterium. Taxonomy (GTDB): domain Bacteria; phylum Pseudomonadota; class Gammaproteobacteria; order Burkholderiales; family Burkholderiaceae_C; genus JBOHHM01. Next base: position 1,382 of record JBOHHM010000147.1, read on the forward strand.
ATCGCGACCCAGCTCGCCTTGCTGGCCTACGGCGAACTGGTGGAGCGCGAGATCGAGGGCGGCGCCCTGGCCGACGAGCAGTCGCGCGCGCTGGCGCGCCAGGGCCTGGCCCACTACTTCGCCGGCGCCCTGCTGATGCCCTACGGCCAGTTTCTGGAGAGCGCGCGTGCCCACCGCTACGACATCGAGGCCTTGCAGCAGCGCTTCCAGGTCGGCTTCGAATCGGTCTGCCACCGCCTGAGCACCTTGCAGCGCAGCGGCGCGCGCGGCGTGCCGTTCTACCTGGTGCGGGTGGACCAGGCCGGCAACATCTCCAAGCGCCAGAGCGCCACGGCCTTTCACTTTGCCAGCCAGGGCGGTGGCTGCCCGCTCTGGCATGTGCACAACGCCTTCTCCAGCCCGGGCCGCATCATCACGCAGGTCGCCGAAATGCCCGACGGCACGCGCTTCTTCGGCATGGCCCGCACCATCGAGCGCGGCGGCGGCGCCTTCTTCGCCCAGCGCAAGCTGTTCGCGATCGGCCTGGGCTGCGAGCTGCGCCATGCGCGCGAACTGGTCTATGCCGACGGCATCGACCTCGCGGCCGAACGCCGTGTCGTGCCGATCGGCCCGGGCTGCCGCGTCTGCCCGCGCGAGGGCTGCGCCCAGCGCGCCTTCCCGCCGGCCGGCAAGGCCCTGGTCACCGACCTGGATCGCGAAACCCTGGCTTCGTACCGCTTCATGGACTGAAGCGCAGCCCGCACGCGTGTCAGCGCGCGTATTGCCGCTCGAGCGCGTCGAGCAAGGGCTTGTTGACCAGGCGTTGCCGCTCGGCAAATGGCGTCACCAGCGCCGGATCCTCATCGACACGCCTCGTGTCGCGCAGCACGGTCAGCGCTTTCTGCATGCCGGCCAGCGCGCCCTGCAGCGCGGCGTTGGCGTACAGCACGATGCCGAAGCCGAGTTCGGCCAGCTCCTGTGCATCGAAGATCGGCGTCTTGCCACCGATCACCATGTTCATGAGCTGGGGCTTGTCCAGCAGCTGCGACAGGCGGCGGATTTCGTCCGCTGTTTCGCAGGCTTCGACAAACAGAATGTCGGCGCCGGCTTCGCTGAACTTCAGCGCGCGCTCGATCGCCGCCTCGAAGCCGTGGACGCTGCGCGCGTCGGTGCGCGCCATGATCAGCAGGTCGGCGTCATGGCGTGCATCGACGGCCGCCTTGATCTTGCCGACCATCTCTTCGGTGCTGATGACCTCCTTGCCAGCGAAATGGCCGCAGCGCTTCGGGCTCACCTGGTCTTCGAGCTGGATGCAATCGGCGCCGGCGCGCTCGAGCTGGCGGATGCTGTGGCGCACATTGAGCGCGTTGCCGAAGCCGGTGTCGGCATCGACGATCAGCGGCAGGGCCACGGCATCGCGAATGCGCGCCGTGTGTTCGCAAATCTCGTGCAGCCCCATGAAGCCCTGGTCCGGCAGTCCGAGCGACATGTTGGTGACGCCGGCGCCGGTGACGTAGAGGGCTTCGAAGCCCAGATCCTCGACCACGCGGGCCGACAGCGCATTGAAGGCGCCGGGCAGCAACAGGCCGCGCCGCGCCTCGACCAGCGCGCGCAAAGTCTTTTTCGTGCTGGCCATGTTCAGATCACGTAGAGATCGACATACTCGTTCACCGGCATGGCTTCGAGCTGGTTCTGGTCCAGGCTCGCGGCCAGGATCATGTCCTGCTGCTTCTTCGGGAAGCGCCGAGCGAGGTTGGTGCGGAACTTGGCTTCAAGCAGTGGAATGCCGGCCTGGCGGCGGCGCTTGTGACCTATCGGGTATTCGACGACCAGCTCCTCGAGCGCGCTGCCGTCCTTGAACGCGATGGTGAGCGCGTTGGCGATGCTGCGCTTGTCGGGGTCGTGGTAGTCCCGGGTGAAGGACGCATCCTCCACACAGACGATCTTGTCGCGCAGCGCATCGATGCGACTGTCGGCGGCGATGCCGTCCTCGTAGTCGGCCGCGGTCAAACGCCCGAAGACCAGCGGCACGGCGACCATGTACTGGATGCAGTGGTCGCGGTCGGCCGGGTTGTTCAGCGGCCCCTTCTTGTCAATGATGCGGATGCAGGCCTCGTGGGTGCGGATGGTCAGCTTCTCGATGTCGTCCACGGACCTGCCTGCCTTCTTCAGCTGGGCATGCAGTGTCATCGCCGCCTCCACCGCCGTCTGGCTGTGGAACTCGGCCGGGAAGCTGATCTTGAACAGCACGTTCTCCATCACGTAGCTGCCATAGGGCCGCTGGAACTTGAACGGCTGGCCCTTGAACAGCACATCGTAGAAACCCCAACCCTTGGCGCTGAGCACGCTCGGATAGCCCATCTCGCCCGTTTTGGCGATCAGCGCCAGGCGCACGGCCCGGCTGGTGGCGTCACCCGCCGCCCAGCTCTTGCGGCTGCCGGTGTTCGGTGCATGGCGATAGGTACGCAGGCTCTGCCCGTCGACCCAGGCCAGCGACACCGCGTTGATGATCTCGTCGCGCGTCAGGCCCAGCATCTGCGCCACGACGGCGGTGCTCGCCACCTTCACCAGCACCACATGGTCCAGGCCGACCTTGTTGAATGAATTCTCCAGCGCGATACAGCCCTGGATCTCGTGCGCCTTGATCATGCCGGTCAGCACGTCGCGCATCGTCAGCGGCTTCTTGCCAGCGGCCACCGCGTTGCGGCTCAGCCAGTCGGCCACCGCGAGGATGCCGCCCAGGTTGTCGCTGGGATGGCCCCATTCGGCCGCCAGCCAGGTGTCGTTGAAGTCGAGCCAGCGGATCATCGCGCCAATGTTGAACGCGGCCTGCACCGGATCGAGCTGGTGCTGCGTGCCGGGCACCTTCGCGCCATGGGGCACCGCCGTGCCTGGCACGACGGGGCCGAGCAGCTTGGTGCAGGCCGGGTATTCGAGCGCTTCGAGGCCGCAGCCGAGCGTGTCGATCAGGCAGTTGCGCGCTGTCTCGTAGGCGAGCGTTGAGTCGATGCGGTAGTTGATGACGTAGTCGGCGATGTCGACGAGCACCTGGTCGGGTTCGGGGCGGACGTTGCTGATGTGAGCAGACATGAGATCTATTCGATGAGTGGATGAAAGGGGATGGGTCGCGGGTCAGTGCCGCCGCGAGAGCGGGACAAAGGCCTGGTCCTCAGGGCCGGTGTAGTGGGCGCTGGGGCGGATGATTTTGTTGTCTTGCCGCTGCTCGATCACATGCGCGGCCCAGCCCGAGCTGCGGGCAATGACGAACAACGGCGTGAACATCGCGGTGGGAACGCCCATCATGTGGTAGCTCACCGCGCTGTACCAGTCGAGGTTGGGAAACATCTTCTTGATGTTCCACATCACGGCTTCGAGCCGCTCGGCGATGCGGTACATCTTCATCGCGCCGGCGTCTTCCGAGAGCTGGCGCGCGACCTTCTTGATGACCTCGTTGCGCGGGTCGCTGACGGTGTAGACCGGGTGGCCAAAGCCGATGACGACCTCCTTGGCCTCCACACGACGGCGGATGTCGGCCTCGGCTTCGTCGGGGCTGTCGTAGCGCTTCTGCACCTCGAAGGCCACTTCGTTGGCGCCGCCATGCTTGGGCCCGCGCAGGGCGCCGATGGCGCCTGTGATGGCCGAGTAGATGTCGCTGCCGGTACCGGCGATCACCCGGCCGGTGAAGGTCGAGGCGTTGAACTCGTGCTCGGCGTAGAGGATGAGCGAGCTGTGCATCGCGCGCTCCCACAAAGCGCTGGGCTTGCGGCCATGCAGCAGGTGCAGGAAGTGCGCACCGATGGAATCGTCATCGGTCTCCAGGGTGATGCGCTGCCCCTTGGTCGACCAGTGGTACCAGTACAGCAGCATCGAGCCGAGCGAGGCCAACAGACGGTCCGCGATGTCGCGCGCGCCGGGCAGGTTGTGGTCGTCCTTCTCCGGCAGCACGCAGCCCAGCGCCGAGACGCCGGTGCGCATGACGTCCATCGGGTGGGCGCCGGCGGGCAGGCGCTCCAGCGCCTCCTGCACGCTGGCCGGCAGCCCGCGCAGAGCCTTGAGCTTGGCCTTGTAGGCGCGCAGCTCGGCGGCATTGGGCAGCTTGCCATGCACCAGCAGGTGGGCCACTTCCTCGAACTCGCAGGCCTCGGCCAGATCGAGGATGTCGTAGCCGCGATAGTGCAGGTCATTGCCGCTGCGACCCACGGTGCACAGGGCGGTGTTGCCCGCGAGCACGCCGGACAGGGCCACGGACTTCTTGGGTTTGAGGGCGGGAGGGTTGGCTTCAATCATCGGCTTGTTGCCTTGAGGCGGTGGTTGCATAATGTTCGCAATGTTCGCATCGGGCCAGGCGGTCGACAAGCACTGAATTGGCGAAGCATTGCGAAGATGCCAGGCGATATTGCAAATTTTGCGAATACGAGATCACGATGCACAAGACCTTCATGGGTGTACGGCTGAGGACTTTGCGCGAGCAGCGCGGCCTGACCCAGGCCGCGCTGGCGCAGGCCCTGAAGCTGTCGCCGAGCTACCTGAACCAACT
>JBOHHM010000148.1:0-3699 GCA_050725495.1 Burkholderiaceae bacterium
TGCGCACGGCCGCCGGCATGAAACTGGACTCCAGCCAGTCCGGCGGAAACACGCCCATGCCGGGCTGCGGCTTGTTGCTGACTTTGTGGAACATGCCGCGGATCAGGGCCGTGGCGTCGATCGGCGCGTGGGTGCGCGGCGCGGCGAAGCCGGTGGCTGTGCTCCAGGCGTTGAGTGCCAGCGCATCTGCTTCGTTTTTTGTAGCATCCTGCGCCCTTTCGGTCTTGGCTACAGCCTTTTCCCGCACAAAAAAGCCGCGGTTCTTGCGGGCCTCGACCAGCCCCTGGGCCAGCAGTTGGTCGTAGGCCGCGACCACCGTCGACGGGCTCACGCCCTGCTGCTGCGCACATTGGCGCACCGAGGGCAGGCGGGCGCCGGGGGCCAGCAGGCGGTTGCGGATGCGCTCGGCAAAGCGCGCGGCGAGCTGCTCGTTCAGGGATTGCGAGGCGGTTTTCGTCAACATGGAGGATCTCGGCGGCTGTGCTGCCAAATCGACCAATACAGATTGGCGACTGACCTGCATAACTGTACTGGTAGTGTGCTGGTTGCAAGGATAAAGTGGCAGCCATGAATTGGCAAGAATTCACCGCTCTGCTGATGCTGGCTACCGCCATGAGCTTCAGCCCCGGCCCCAACACCACGCTGTCCACGGCCCTGGCGGCGAACCGGGGGCTGCCGCACGCCATGCGTTTTGTCTGCGCCGTGCCCCTGGGCTGGAGCGCCCTGCTCGTGCTGTGTGCCACCGGCCTCGGCGCCCTGGTGCTGGCCGCACCGCTGCTGCGCCTGGCCATCAAGGCGCTGGGCATAGCCTACCTGGTCTGGCTGGCCTGGAAATTGAGTGGGAGCGCGCAATTGGGCCAGGCCGACGCCGCTCGCCTGAACGTGGGCTTCTGGCAGGGCACGGCCCTGCAGTTCGTCAACATCAAGGCCTGGCTGCTGGCCCTGACCATCGTGGCGGGCTGGATTGCCGGACAGGACAACGCCGGCCAGCGCCTGGCGATCGTCCTGCCGGTGATGCTGGCCTATGCCTTTGCGAGCAACCTCGCCTACGCCACGGCGGGTGCGCTGCTGCGCGACTGGCTGGCCCAGGGCGCGCGGCTGCTGTGGTTCAACCGCGCCATGGCCGCCGTGCTGGCGCTCACCGCCGTCTGGATGGGGAGCGTATGAACAAGCGCAAAGGACTCTGGCTGGGCCTGGTCGGCGTGGCGATCTTCGCGCTCACGCTGCCGATGACGCGGCTGGCCGTGGGCACGCCGGACGCGCCCCAGATGTCGGGCGTGTTCATCGCCCTGGGGCGCGCGGTGGTGGCCGCCGCCCTGTCCGCGGCCTTTTTGCTGGCCACGCGCGCGCCCTGGCCGCGCCGCGCCGACTGGTGGCCGCTGGCCATCACCTCGGCCGGTGTGGTGTTTGGCTTTCCGCTGCTGACCTCGGTCGCCATGCGCTATGTCGAGGCCGTGCACGCCAGCGTGATCGTGGGCGTGCTGCCGCTGGCCACGGCGGCCGTGGGTGCGCTGCTGCACCGCCAGCGGCCCTCCACCGGCTTCTGGCTGTGCGCCACGCTGGGCAGCGCCCTGGTCGTCGGCTTCGCGATGCTGCGTTCGGGCGGCGCCGGGCTGTCCATTCACCCGGCCGACGCCCTGCTGCTGGCCGCCATGGGCTGCGCCGCCGTCGGCTATGGCACCGGGGCCCAGCTCTCGCAGCGCCTGCGCGCCGAACATGTGATCTGCTGGGCGCTGGTCATGGCCCTGCCGCTGACGCTGCCGGCCGCCCTCATCACCTGGCCTGCGGCGCCACTGCGGCCCGCCGCCTGGTGGGGCTTTGCCTATGTGGCGGTGTTTTCGATGTGGCTGGGTTTCTTTGCCTGGTACCGCGGGCTGGCGCTGGGCGGCACGGTGCGCGTGAGCCAGGTGCAGCTGGTCCAGCCCTTTTTGTCCATGCTGTTCGCCGTGCCCCTGCTGGGTGAATCGCTCGATGCGCTGACCCTGGGATTTTCGCTGGCGGTGATCGCCACGGTGTTTGTGGGCAAGCGCATGCCCGTGGGCGTTGCCGCTAGAGCGACAACGAGCTGTACTTCATCCGCAGCGGCCAGGGCGAGATCGTGATCGGTGAGCAGCGCCTTGACCGGAAGGCGGGAGACGCGTTCTTCGTGGCGGCGGGTGCGACGCACCGCTTCGAGAATTTTTCTGATGATTTTGTAACGTGGGCCGCGTTTGACGGCCCGCAAGCTGGAGAGTGAAATGAACTGGAAACTGGCCGCACGCGCCGAAAAAATGAACCCCTCGGTGATCCGCGAGATCCTCAAGATCACCGAGAAGCCCGGCATCATCAGCTTTGCCGGCGGCCTGCCCTCGCCCAAGACCTTCCCGGTTGCCGCCTTCGCTGCGGCCTGCGAGAAAGTCCTGCACCAGGATGCCCAAGCCGCCCTGCAGTACGCGGCCAGCGAGGGCTATGGGCCGCTGCGCGAAATGGTGGCCGCCGCCCTGCCCTGGCAGGTCGACGCCAACCAGATCCTGATCACGACCGGCTCGCAGCAGGGCCTGGACCTGCTGGCCAAGGTGCTGATCGACGAAGGCAGCCGAGTGCTCGTGGAAACCCCGACCTACCTGGGCGCGCTGCAGGCCTTCACGCCCATGCAGCCCCAGGTCGTCAGCGTGGCCAGCGATGCCGAGGGCGTTGATGTTGATGATCTTGCGTCGAAAGCCGCTGGCGCCCGCTTCCTCTATGTGCTGCCCAACTTCCAGAACCCGACCGGCCGCACCATGAGCGAAGCGCGCCGCGCCGCGCTGTCGCAGCGCGCCGCCGAACTGGGCCTGCCCATCGTCGAGGACAACCCCTATGGCGACCTCTGGTTCGACGCGCCGCCGCCCCTGCCGCTGACGGCGCGCAACCCGCAAGGCTGCGTCTACCTGGGCTCGTTCTCCAAGGTGCTGGCGCCGGGCCTGCGCCTGGGCTTCATGGTCGCCCCCAAGGCGCTCTACCCCAAGCTGCTGCAGGCCAAGCAGGCGGCTGACCTGCACAGCCCCGGCTTCAACCAGCGCATGGTGGCCGAGGTGATCAAGGACGGCTTTCTGGACCGCCATGTGCCCACCATCCGCGCGCTCTACAAGACCCAGCGCGATGCCATGCTCGCGGCGCTGCAGCGCGAGATGCAGGGGTTGGACTTGCAATGGAACAAGCCCGACGGCGGCATGTTCCTGTGGGCGCGCCTGCCCGAGGGCATGAAGGCCATCGAGCTGCTGCCCAAGGCGGTGGACAAGGGCGTGGCCTTCGTGCCGGGCGCGGCTTTCTATGCCGACCACGCCGATGCGCGCACCCTGCGCCTGTCGTTCGTGACGGCCAGCGTGGACCAGATCAACACCGGTATCACGGCGCTGGCGGCGGCGATCCGCGAACATCAGCCCGCCGGCACGACAAGGGGATAGGCCATGCTGAAAATCTGGGGGCGGCTGAGTTCGATCAATGTGCGCAAGGTTGTCTGGGCCGCGCAGGAACTGAGCCTGGCGTTTGAGCGCACCGATGCCGGCGGCCCGTTCGGCATCGTCAAGACGCCCGATTACCTGCGCCTGAACCCGAACGCGCTGGTGCCGCTGATGCAAGACAGCGACCTCACGCTCTGGGAATCGAATGTGATCGTGCGCTATCTGTGTGCCAAGTACGGAGCCCCCACGCTCGCCACTTCATGTGCTTCGCTGGTCGTGG
>JBOHHM010000149.1:0-6059 GCA_050725495.1 Burkholderiaceae bacterium
CCTTTGTCACGCTGCACATCGACAACCTGCGCGGCGAGAATGCCCATCACCAGGCCGAGACCGTGTTCAAGGCCTTTGCCCGGGCCCTGCGCGCTGCGCTCGAGCTCGATCCGCGCGCCGCCGGCACAATCCCCTCGACCAAGGGCTCGCTCTGAACATGTTGATGATCAAACAGGCCTCTGGCCCTCTCCAATAGGGCGCAAGACGCTATGAAATCAATAGCAGCCAAAACTGTGGCCGTGGTGGACTACGGCATGGGCAACCTGCGTTCGGTGTCGCAGGCGGTGCAGGCCGCGGCCCAGGGCAGCGCTTACCAGGTCCTCATCACCTCCCGGCCTGACGAGGTTCGGGCCGCCGAGCGCGTGGTCCTGCCGGGCCAGGGCGCGATGCCCGACTGCATGCGCGAGCTGCGCGAATCCGGTCTGCTGGAGTCGGTGCTGGAGGCGGCGACCGGCAAACCGCTGTTCGGCGTCTGCGTCGGCATGCAGATGCTGCTGGACCACAGTGCCGAGGGGCCCGAAGGCGTGGGAACCCAGGGCCTGGGACTGATCCACGGCGAAGTCCTCAAGTTCGATCTGGCCGGCAAGCTGCAGCCCGACGGCAGCCGCTACAAGGTGCCGCAGATGGGCTGGAACCAGGTCTGGCAGGCCGACCACGGCCAGGGCCGCCACCCGGTCTGGGCCAGCGTGCCCGACGGCAGCTACTTCTATTTCGTGCACAGCTTCTATGCCCGGCCGTCGGACGAGCGCCACAGCGCAGGACTGACCGACTACGGCGGCCGCTTTACGGCGGCGATTGCGCGCGATAATATTTTTGCAACCCAATTCCATCCAGAAAAAAGCGCCGACCACGGTCTGACCCTTTACCGCAACTTCCTGCACTGGAACCCCTGATTCTTCCCTCGCTGCCCACGGCATCATGCTTCTCATTCCCGCGATTGATCTGAAAGACGGCCACTGCGTACGCCTCAAACAGGGCGATATGGCTCAGGCCACCACCTTTGGCGAAGACCCGGCCGCCATGGCCCAAAACTGGCTCGACCAGGGGGCTCGGCGGCTGCATCTGGTCGACCTCAACGGCGCCTTCGCCGGCACGCCCAAAAACTACGCCGCGATCAAGGCCATCCTCAAGGCGGTCGGCGACGAGGTTCCGGTGCAGCTCGGCGGTGGTATCCGCGACCTCGACACCATCGAGAAATACATCGATGGCGGCATCAGCTACGTCATCATCGGCACGGCGGCGGTCAAGAATCCGGGCTTCCTCAAGGACGCCTGCAGCGCCTTCGGCGGCCACATCATCGTGGGGCTCGACGCCAAGGACGGCAAGGTCGCCACCGACGGCTGGAGCAAGCTCACCGGCCACGAGGTCGTGGACCTGGGAAAGAAGTTCGAAGACTACGGCGTCGAATCGATCATCTACACCGACATCGGTCGCGACGGCATGCTCAGCGGCATCAACATCGACGCCACGGTCAAGCTTGCGCAGGCGCTCACCATTCCTGTGATCGCCTCGGGCGGCCTGTCCAACCTCGCCGACATCGAGAAACTCTGCGCGGTCGAAGCCGAAGGCGTCGAAGGCGTGATCTGCGGCCGCGCGATCTACAGCGGTGATCTGGACTTTGCGAAGGCGCAGAGGCGGGCCGACGAACTCAATCGGGCGTGAGCGCGGCGGATTCAGGGCTGAGCGTTCGGCGCTGAGCGTGACAACCCGAAGGCCAACATACTCGTCTCCCGCGCTGAACGCCCAACGCTGAACTCCAAACCTCTCCCATGCTTGCCAAACGAATCATCCCCTGCCTCGACGTCACCGGCGGCCGCGTGGTCAAGGGTGTCAATTTCGTCGAACTGCGCGACGCCGGCGATCCGGTGGAAATCGCCGCCCGCTACAACGAGCAGGGCGCCGACGAACTCACGTTTCTCGACATCACGGCCACCTCCGACGGGCGCGACCTGATCCTGCCCATCATCGAGGCCGTGGCCAGCCAGGTCTTCATTCCGCTGACGGTGGGCGGCGGCGTGCGCACGGTCGACGACGTGCGCCGCCTGCTCAACGCCGGGGCTGACAAGACCAGTTTCAACTCGGCCGCCATTGCCAACCCGCAGGTGATTGCCGACGCCTCCGCGAAGTACGGCGCCCAGTGCATCGTGGTCGCGATTGACGCCAAGCGTCGGTCCGACGCGGACGCCAGGCGCCTGACGCCAGACGGACGCGAAATCGGCCCCGGCTGGGACGTCTACAGCCACGGTGGGCGCAAGAACACGGGGCTGGACGCCGTGGCCTGGGCGAGCGAGATGGCGCGGCGCGGCGCCGGCGAAATCCTGCTGACCAGCATGGACCGCGACGGCACCAAGGCCGGCTTCGATCTGGCGCTCACGCGCGCCGTCAGCGATGCGGTCAGCGTGCCGGTGATCGCCTCGGGCGGCGTGGGCAATCTCGACCACCTGGCCGACGGCATTCAGCAGGGCGGCGCCGACGCCGTGCTGGCCGCCAGCATCTTCCACTACGGCGAGTACACCGTGGCCCAGGCCAAGGCCAGAATGCGCGAGCGCGGCATCCCGGTGCGGATTTAGCCGACAATTCGCTCATGGACTGGCTAAATCAAGTCAAGTGGGACGCGCAGGGCCTGATTCCGGTGATTGCGCAGGAAGTCGGCAGCAACGACGTGCTGATGTTCGCCTGGATGAACCGCGAGGCCCTGCAAAAAACGGCTGAACTCGGCCGCGCCGTGTACTACAGCCGCTCGCGCGGCAAGCTCTGGTTCAAGGGCGAGGAGTCCGGCCATGTCCAGACCGTGCACGAAATCCGCATGGACTGCGACAACGATGTGCTGCTGCTCAGGGTCACGCAGCTAGGCCATGAGCCCGCCATCGCCTGCCATACCGGCCGCCACAGCTGCTTTTTCAATCTCTACCGCAACGGGGCGTGGGAGATCACCGAGCCCGTCCTGAAAGACCCTGAGTCCATCTACAAATAAGCGCATGTCTTCACAGGATTCCCTGGCCCGTCTGGCCGCCGTGATCGAGAGCCGCAAGCCGCACAACGGCGGCGACCCCGACAAAAGCTATGTGGCGCGCCTGCTGCACCAGGGGCCGGACGCGTTTCTCAAGAAGATCGGTGAGGAAGCGACCGAGGTCGTGATGGCGGCCAAGGATGCCGAGCATGGCGGCGACCGGGCGAAGATCGTCAACGAGGTGGCCGACCTGTGGTTTCACTGCATGATTGCGCTGGCGCACTATGGCTTGACGCCGGCCGCCGTGATCGCCGAGCTCGAACGCCGCGAAGGCACCAGCGGCATCGAGGAAAAAGCCCTGCGCAAGGCGCAGCATCGCGAAGCCCACAACGACTGAGATCAGCCGTGAGCGCCAGCGCTGAGCAACTCGAATCGCTGCAAACCGTCGGCTGGATCAGCTACCTGCTGCACCTGGTCGTGGCGGTTGGCGCCGTGTTGCCGGGGGCGCAGGCGTCGGTCACGCTGCTGCTGGTGGCACTGGTGCTCGATCTGGTGAAGAAAAGCGATGCCGAGGGCAACTGGCAGGCCTCGCATTTCAGCTGGCGCATCCGCTCGGTGCTCTGGGCCGGCTTGCTCTACCTCGTGACCCTGCCCCTGTGGCTGCTGTTGCTGGCGCCTGGCTGGCTGGCCTGGGGCCTTATTTCCATCTGGTTCCTCTACCGCATCGTCAAGGGCATGGTGCACATGAACCGTCAACAAGCCATGGAGCCCACAAGTGTCGGCTGATCCCCACTGCATTTTCTGCAAAATCATCGAAGGCAAGATCCCTTCCCAGAAGGTCTACGAAGACGACGAAATCCTCGTTTTCAACGATATCCGCCCTTGGGCACCGGTCCATTTCCTCATGGTTCCCAAGTTCCATATCCCGTCCATGGCGCAGGTCGGACCGGAACACGCGGACCTGCTGGGGCGCATGATGGCGCTGGCGCCCAAGCTGGCGTTCCAGGAGGGCGCCCGGCCCTATCCGGCCGGCGGATTCCGCATCATGGTCAACACCGGCGCCGAAGGCGGGCAGGAAGTCCAGCACCTGCATTTTCACGTCATCGGCGGGCCGCGTCCCTGGCTAAAGGGTTGATGCCCTCGGGGTTAATCCCGGCCTGGCACGCCACCCACTAAAATCAGGTCCATTCGTTAGGAGTACTCCATGGGTTCGTTTTCCATTTGGCACTGGCTGGTCGTGCTGTTGATCGTTGTCCTGGTGTTCGGCACCAAGAAGCTCAAGAACATCGGCACCGACCTCGGCAGCGCCGTCAAGGGCTTCAAGGACGGCATGAAGGACGGCTCTGCGTCCGCGCCCGAGGAAAAACCGGCCGCGCCGGCCGGGCAGGTGACCAATGCGACGGCTTCCGAGAAGGCCACGATCGACGTCGAAGCCAAGCAAAAGAGTTAAGCGGTCGGGGAGGTTGAGCGTTCGGCGTTGAGCGTTGAGCGTGAAATGGCCTTCCGGATTCGCTGAACGCTGAACACGCAAACTCGAATGATTGATCTCGGTATTTCCAAGATGGCGCTGATCGGCGCGGTGGCACTCCTCGTCATCGGGCCGGAGAAGCTGCCGCGCGTGGCCCGCACGGTCGGCGCCCTGCTGGGCAAGGCGCAGCGCTATGTGAATGACGTCAAAGCCGAGGTCAACCGATCCATGGAGCTCGATGAGCTCAGGAAAATGAAGGACACGGTCGAAAGCGCCGCGCGCGACGTGGAAACCTCGATCCAGACCAGCGCCAGCGACTTCGAGAAGCAATGGGCTGAAACCACGGGCGCGGCCTCTGAGGCCTTGTCCGGGGAGTCGCTTGCGGTGTATCCCGAGTACCGGCACCCGCGCAAGAAATGGCGCCTCAAGCAGGGAGCCATGCCGCAGTGGTACAAGGCCCGCACGGGCGTGCGCACCAAGGCGCTGTCAGGCGCGGCCCGGGTGGCCCGTTACCGCCCGCAAAGACTCAATTAATTGGCTGTCGCCTCGAAAGCATTTGTGGGTGTGACCCCCAATTGATTTGCACCATGTCCGATTCGCAGAAAACACCAGAAGACGAACTCGCCGGCACCGAGCAGCCGTTTGTGCAGCACTTGATGGAACTGCGCGACCGCCTGGTCAAGGCCTTGGTTGCCGTGGTGCTGGCGGCGGCCGTGCTGTTTTTGTTTCCCGGCCCGGGCGCGCTCTACGATCTGCTGGCCGCGCCGCTGGTCGCGCATCTGCCCAAGGGCTCAACGCTGATCGCTACCTCGGTGATCTCGCCGTTCCTGGTGCCGCTCAAGATTTTGCTGATGGCGGCGTTCCTGATCGCCTTGCCGGTGGTGCTGTACCAGGCCTGGGCTTTCGTCGCGCCGGGGCTTTATTCGTACGAGAAGAAGCTGGTGCTGCCGTTGGTGATTTCCAGCACCATCCTGTTCTTTGCCGGCGTGGCGTTTTGCTATTTCTTCGTGTTCGGCCAGGTGTTCAAGTTCATCCAGAGCTTTGCGCCCAAGAGCATCACGGCCGCGCCGGACATCGAGGCCTACCTCAGCTTCGTGCTGACCATGTTCCTCGCGTTTGGAATGGCGTTCGAGGTGCCCATCGTGGTGATCGTGCTGGCCCGCCTGGGCATGGTCAGCATCCAGAAGCTCAAGGAGTTTCGCGGCTATTTCATCGTGCTGGCCTTCATCATTGCCGCCGTCATCACGCCACCGGATGTGGTGTCACAACTGGCCCTGGCCGTGCCCATGTGCCTGCTCTACGAAGCCGGCATCTGGGCCGCTCAGCTGTTCATCAAGCACACCAAGGCCCCGGAAGAAGCCACTGAGGTGGGCTGAGCGCTCGGCGCGGGAAGCGACTGGGTGTTCAGCGTGAAAATCCCGCCCGCTCAACGCTCAACGCTCAACGCTCAACGCTCAACGCTCAACGCTCAACGCTCAACGCTCAACGCTCAACGCTCAACGCTCAACGCTCAACGCTCAACGCTCAACGCTGCACCGGCCTCGGCCTGGGTCGCACACCAGGGACTACGTCCAGTTCCACCTTGTCATCGCGGCGCAGCACGCTGAATTTTGCGGGGGCGCCGGGTTTGAGCGCGGCCAC
>JBOHHM010000150.1:0-16511 GCA_050725495.1 Burkholderiaceae bacterium
TTCAACAAGGGCGAGTACAGGCATGTCGAAGGCAAGCGCATCCTGGAGCCGATCAAGGGCAAGCTGGCCAACACGCTGGTCGAGATGGAGCAAGACATTCAAAGCTCGATCAGCTACTCGGGCGGCAGAAAGCTGATGGACATCCGCAAGGTCAACTATGTGATTCTGGGCGGCGACAACGCGGGCGAACACCTGCTGATGTAAGCCGTCCTTGCAGTGGGCGCCGGCTACTCGTGCAGCAGCTCCAGCGCGATCCGGTTCAATCGATGCGCCGGATCGGCCAGCGCCTCCACGATGCTGAAGTGGTTGAGCATGGGCAGCACCTCGCACAGCTGCACGACATCGTCGCCCCAGGCCTGCTGAATCAGCTCGTTCTGTCGCAGGAATTCCGCGCTCTCCAGGCCGCCGACGACCGTGTGCAGCGCGCCGTGACGCGGCTTGGGCAGCCTGGCCGGGCTGGCCTGCTGAACCTGGGCCGGCGTGAGTTGCAGCGAGTCCTGGAGAAACGGCGTGTGCATCAGCGGCTCGAGCTCGTACAGGCCTGAGAGCGACAGCGCATTTCTCGTCAGATCCGGCGGCAGCTCCGGGTCACAGGCCTGCCAGTCGCACAGCAGCATCATCGCCGCCAGATGGCCACCGGCGGAGTGTCCCGCCACGGTGATGTGCCTGGGGTTGCCACCGTAGTGGGCGATGTTGCGCCAGGTCCAGGCCAGGGCCTTGACCATTTGCATCGTGACCTGTGGAATCGTCACAGCCGGGCACAGGGCGTAGTTAGGAATCACGACGCAGGCCCCGGCCCGGGTGAAGGCGGGCGCGACAAACGACTGGTCAGCCTTGTCGAGCGAGCGCCAGTAGCCGCCATGGATGAACACCAAGACTGGCGCATGGGCCCGGGTGGTCGGAAAGATGTCCAGCGTTTCGTTGGGCCCCTGCCCATACCTCACATCGAGGCACCTCGACTGCGAGACCCGCACGCTGGCCGAGTCTGCAGCCCAGCGCCTGAAATGCTCTTCATGCTCGGGCACCAGCGCGCGGTTGTTGTACATGCGGTCCAGCCAGTTCGGGTCGTAGCTTGCCATGGGCTCTCCTTAGGGGCGCCATCTTGGCACAGCCCGCCACCGCCCCGGCGCTCCGCACAAACCCTGAGAGGCGCTGAGGCAAATTACTGTATTCTGTATACAGACTCCAAAATCTCCCATGCCCGCCCCACTCGTCAAACTCGAAGCCGCCCCCGACCTGGTCGAGCAGGTCTACCGCGCCCTGCTCGACGCGATCTGCGAGGGCTCGCTCGCGCCGGGGCAGCGCATCACGCAGGAAGAGATTGCCGAGCAACTGGCGGTGTCGCGCCAGCCCGTGCTGCAGGCCTTGCGCCTGCTGAAAAAAGACGGTTTCGTTCACGATGCGGGCGTGGGCACCGGTGCCAGGGGCCGCGGCGTGCAGGTCGCGCCGCTGGACGCCGACTGGATCGCCAAGGTCTACCAGGTGCGCGGCGCACTCGATGCGCTGGCCGCCCGCCTGGCCGCCGCTCAGCGCTACCAGATCGACGGCCGACTGATCGAGCAGGGCCGCAAGGCCGCGCGCGGCAAGAACATCAAGGCCATGATCGACGCCGACCTGGCGTTTCACAGCGCGATCTACGCCGCCTCGCAAAACCCGCTGATCGAGCAAAGCGCACAGCTGCATTGGCGCCATCTGCGCCGTGTCATGGGCGCCGTGCTGCAGTCGTCGACGCAGCGCGAGGCCGTCTGGGACGAGCATGAAGCCATCGCCCGGGCCATCGCCGCTGGCGACGCCGAGCGCGCCGTGCGGCTGATCGACCGCCACAGCCAGCAGGCCAGCCGCGAGCTGGCCGCACGGCTGTCCCAGGTTCTCAACACCCCAACCGGAGACAAAGCATGAGACTGAGCCAACAGCAGCGCGAACAGTTCGACCGTGACGGTTACCTGTTCTTCCCGGCCCTGTTTGCGCCTGAGGAAACCCAGGTCCTGATCGACGCCGTGCCCGAACTCTACAGCCGCCGCGAGGCCTACAACGTGCGCGAGAAGGGCTCGGACGCCGTGCGGACCAACTTCGCCGCCCACCTGTACAGCGAGCCTTTCGCGAAACTCGCGCGCCATCCGCGCATGGTCGAGCCGGTCGAAGACCTGTTGGGCGAGAAGCTCTACATGCACCAGTTCAAGATCAACGGCAAGATGGCTTTTGAAGGCGACGTCTGGCAGTGGCACCAGGACTACGGCACCTGGCTCAACGACGACCTGATGCCGACCGAACGCGCGATGAACGTCGCGATCTTCCTCGACGATGTGACCGAGTACAACGGCCCGCTGATGTTCATTCCGGGCAGCCACAAGAAGGGCGTGGTCGAGGCCCGGCACGACCTCACCACCACCAGCTACCCGCTGTGGACGGTCAACAACGAACTGATCACCGAGCTCGTGAACCGGGCTGGCGGCAAGCAGGGCGGCATCGTCGCGCCCAAGGGCCCGGCCGGCTCGATGATCCTGTTCCACAGCTGCCTGCTCCATGCCTCCAGCAGCAACCTCTCGCCGTTCAACCGCGTCAGCGTCTACCTGAGCCTGTGCGCGGTGAGCAACCACATCCGCCGCCACAAGCGGCCCGAGTACATCGCGCACCGCGACTTCACGCCGATTGCCTGCCTGCCCGACGACTGCCTGTTGAAAGACTACCCGGTGAACCTGCCGTGGCAGAACGGTCTGCCCGCGAGCGCGCTGCTGACCTCGCTGGAAGAACTGAAACTGGCCGCCTGAGACCCCGCCCATGAGCCTTCACACCAAACTCCAGCAGCGCGCTGCCGACGGCAAGCCCGTGCGCATCGGCCTGATCGGGGCCGGCAAATTCGGCTCGATGTACTTGGCACAAATCCCGCGCACGCCGGGCGTGCACCTGGTCGGCATTGCCGACCTGTCACCCGACACCGCCCGCGTCAACCTCGCGCGCGTGGGCTGGAAACCCGAAAGAACCCAGGCGGCATCGCTGCAAGATGCTATCAAAACAGGAGCGACGCACGTCAGCGACGACTGGCAGGCGCTGGTCCGCCACCCGGCGATCGACGTCATTGTCGAATGCACGGGTCATCCGATCGCAGCGGTCGACCACTGCCTGGCAGCGTTTGCGCAGGGCAAGCATGTGGTCAATGTCACGGTCGAGGCCGACGCCTTCTGCGGCCCGCTGCTCGCGGCCAGGGCCGCACAGGCCGGCGTGATCTATTCGATGGCTTTTGGCGACCAGCCCGCGCTGATCTGCGACCTGGTCGACTGGGCGCGCACCTGCGGCTTTCCGGTCGTCGCGGCAGGGCGCGGCCACAAGTGGTTGCCGCATTTCTGCGAATCGACACCCGACACCGTTTGGGGCCACTACGGCCTGACGCCCGAACAGGCGGCGCGCGGCGGTCTCAACCCCAAGATGTTCAACAGCTTCCTCGACGGCTCCAAGCCCTCGATCGAATGCGCGGCCGTGGCCAACGCCACAGGCCTCGACGTGCCCAGCAACGGCCTGCTCTATCCGCCGGCCAGCATCGCAGACATTCCGTTCGTCACGCGCCCGCGCAGCGAAGGCGGCGTGCTGGAGCGCAAGGGCATGGTCGAGGTGATCTCCTCGCTCGAAGCCGACGGCCGCCCCATCCCCTACGACATCCGCATGGGCGTCTGGGTCACGGTCGAAGGCGAGACCGACTACATCAGGAACTGCTTTGAGGAGTACAACGCCCACACCGACCCGACAGGGCACTATTTCACGCTCTACAAGCGCTGGCATCTGATCGGCCTGGAAGTCGGCGTGTCGGTCGCCAGCGTGGCGCTGCGCGGCGAACCCACGGGCGTGGCCGAGGGCTGGAACGCCGACGTGGTCGCCACAGCCAAGCGCGACCTCCACCCCGGCGAACTGCTCGACGGCGAGGGCGGCTACACCGTCTGGGGCAAGCTGCTGCCCGCAGCCAGCTCCTTGCAGATAGGCGGCCTGCATGACCAGGCAAAGGGTGGATTGCCCTTGGGCCTGGCGCACAACGTCAAGCTCGTGCGCGCGGTGAAGAAAGGCCAGAGCCTGAGCTGGGCCGATGTCGCCATGGACATGTCGACCCACGCCTACAGGATCCGCAGGGAGATGGAAGCCAGCTGCGCGCCGCGGCACACCATGTTGCAAGCTGCCTGACAGAAAATGGCGCCTGTCTGCTTTCATGATGGAGGCAGACTCCAACCTCAGGAACAGTTATGAACATTGCAGTACTGGGCATAGGCTTCATGGGCTTTCCCATGGCGCGCCGCCTGTGCGAGGCGGGCCACAGCGTCCATGTGTGGAACCGTTCGCGCGACAAGGCCGAGCGCGTCGCGGCCTTCGGCGCCACCGTGCACGAGCACGCGAGTGACGCCGCGCGCGAGGCCGACATCGTCGTCACGATGCTCGAGAACGGCGCGGTCGTAGGCGATGTGCTGTTCACGCAGGGCGCGGCCCAGGCCATGAAGCCGGGCACGCTGGTCGTCGACATGTCCTCGATCAAGCCGCGCGAGGCGCGCGACCATGCCGCCCGCCTCGGCGAGCGGGGCCTCGCGCATCTGGACGCACCGGTGTCGGGTGGCACGCTCGGCGCCGAGCAAGGCACGCTGGTCATCATGGTCGGCGGCAAGCCGGCTGACTTCGAGCGCGCCCGCCCCGTGTTCGAGGTGTTCGGCCGCGCCACCCATGTGGGCCCGCATGGCACGGGCCAGCTCACCAAACTCGCGAACCAGATGATCGTGGGCATCACGATCGGCGCGGTCGCCGAGGCCCTGCTGCTGTGCGAAAAAGGCGGCGCCGACATGGCCAAGGTCAGGGACGCGATCACCGGCGGCTTTGCCGACAGCCGCATCCTGCAAGTTCATGGCCAGCGCATGGTCGATCGCGACTTTGCGCCGCGTGCCCGCATGTCGGTGCAGCTCAAGGACATGCGCAATGCGCTGGCGACGGCCGACGAAATCGGTTTTGACGCGCCGATCACGCGGCTGTTTGAACAGCTCTATGCCGACGGCATCGAGCATGGACTGACCGACCTGGACCACGCCGGCCTGTTCGTCGAGCTGGCCAGCCGCAATGGCATGCAGTGAGAAGGGGCAGCCGGCGCGCCTTTCAGCGGAGCTTGCTATACTGAAAGCCTCTTGGGGGGGTAGCTCAGCTGGGAGAGCGCCGCGTTCGCAATGCGGAGGTCGGGAGTTCGATCCTCCTCCTCTCCACCAAGATTCGAAGGCCAGGCAGAAACCTGGCCTTTTTCTTGCGCTACAATGCAGGTCTTCACCGGATACGGCAAGTCGCATCGCGGCGAACCATCAGTCGGGTTCTTAGCTCAGTTGGTAGAGCAGCGGACTCTTAATCCGTAGGTCGTAGGTTCGAATCCTACAGGACCCACCACTTCCACAAGGGACTTGGCCGCAGGGTCAAGTCCCTTGTCTTTTGGCCACAGGGTCGCCCCAAGGCAAAAACGGCCCCCTCGGGGGGCAGCGAAGCGTGGGGGCTCAGATCTGGAGGCCCGATGAACCCCGATGCCGATCAACTCTGGCGTGCGCCGCGCTGGGCTCTGGCCGCGCTGCTTGCCGTGCTCGGCATGCTCGGGCCGTTCTCGATCGACACCTACCTGCCCGCGTTTTCCGGCATCGCGCGTTCGCTCGGGGCCTCGCCGGCGCAGATGCAGCAGACGCTGTCGGCCTATTTGTTCGGTTTTGCCTTCATGAACCTGTTTCATGGCGCGCTGGCCGACAGCTTTGGCCGGCGACCCGTCGTGTTGTGGGGGCTTGCGGTCTTCACGCTGGCCTCGGCCGGCTGTGCGCTTTCGCAAAACATCGGGCAGCTGGTGTTGTTCCGGGCTTTGCAAGGCCTGTCCACCGGCGCTGGCATCGTGGTCTCGCGGGCCGTGATCCGCGACATGTTCCCGCCGGCTCAGGCCCAGCAGGTGATGAGCCAGGTCACGATTTTTTTCGGCGTGGCCCCGGCCATTGCACCGATCATCGGCGGCTGGCTGTTTGTCCATGCCGGCTGGCACAGCATCTTCTGGTTTTTGACCGCCGTGGGCCTGCTGCTGTGGGCCGCCAACTACCAGCTGCTGCCCGAAACCCTGCACGCCAGCCAGCGCCAGCCCTTCCATCCGCGGCATTTGATGCAGGGCTATGGGCAGCTGGGGCTCAATCCGCGCTTTGTGCTGCTGGCCCTGGCCAGTGGCGTGCCGTTCAACGGCATGTTTCTCTATGTGCTGGCCGCCCCGGCTTTCCTGGGCAACCACCTGGCGCTCCAGCCCACGGAATTTTTCTGGTTCTTCATGCTGACCATTGCCGGCATCATGCTGGGCTCCTGGGTCAGCGGCCGCATGGCCGGCAGGATCGCGCCCAAGCGGCAAATTCGCCATGGCTTTGTGATCATGCTGGCGGTGTCCGTTCTGAATCTGGCCGCCAATTTCTTGTGGGTGCCCCATGCCGCCTGGGCGCTGCTGCCGATTGCGGTCTTTGCGTTCGGCTGGGCCTTGATGGTGCCGGTGGTCACGCTGCTGGTGCTGGACCTGCATCCCGAGCGGCGCGGCCTGGCCTCGTCCTTGCAGGCCGTCATAGGCTCCAGCGCCAACGGCGTGGTGGCCGGCGTGATCGCGCCGCTGGTCATGCATTCAACGCTCTGGCTGGCCCTGGCCTCGCTGCTGATGATGGGCGTGGGCCTGGTGGCCTGGATCTGGCTGCACCGCCGCTGGCCCGAAATCGGCCGCGCCGTCTCCCAATAAGCTGTCCCTGAATAGCCAACAAGTAAAAACGCCCGCAAGTTCTGCAACTTGCGGGCGTTTGATGTTCGCGTCTGCCGGATCAGCGGACCGGCTTGGCCGCTCGCTTTTTCATGTCGCGCGGAACGAACACCTTGCCGCCATTGCCGGGCTTGGCCATTACGGGTTTGCCGAAGGCCGGCTTGCGGGCCGCGAAGTCGCCACGCGGGGCGAAGCCGTCGTTGAAGCCGCCTTTGCGATCGAAGGGCTTGCCATCACGCGCGGCGTCGCGGCGGTCGAAGCTGCGTTCCTCATGCCGCCCAAAACCGCTATTGTTTTGATAGCTTTCTGCGCCGACTTGGCGGGGGCCACGGGCGTTTTTGTCACCATAGCCAGCGCCGAAGCCGCCACCGAAACCGCCGCGGCCGCCAGCGCCGAACTTGCGGTCGCGCGAATGGTGCTCGCGGTTGTCACGGCCACGGCCGCCGAAATCGCCACGCGGGCGCGATTCGGAGAAGCGCTGCTGCGGCTCCAGGCCCGGAATCACCTCGGCCTTGAAGGGCTGGCGGCTGTAGCCTTCGATGTCGAAGATCTTGCGGCGATCGCGGAATTCGGCAAAGGTCACGGCCAGCCCGTCGCGGCCGGCGCGGCCGGTGCGGCCGATGCGGTGGGTGTAGTCCTCGGCCTTCATCGGCAGGCCGAAGTTGAACACGTGGGTGATCGTCGGCACGTCGATGCCACGCGCAGCCACATCGGTGGCCACCAGGATCTGCACCTGGCCGTTGCGCAGCGCCATCAGGCGGCGGTTGCGCAGGCCCTGGCTGAGCGCCCCGTGCAGCGCGACGGCGGAAAAGCCGTCTTGCTGCAGGTCGTTGGCCAGGCCGTCGCACTCGACCTGGGTGCTGGCAAACACGATGGCCTGGTCGATCGAGGTGTCGCACAGCCAGTGGTCGAGCAGCTTGCGCTTGTGGCTGGCGTGGTCGGCCCAGAACAGCACCTGCTTGATATTCGCGTGCTTTTCCTGCGGACTGTCGATCTGCACTTTCTGCGGCTGGCGCATCACGCGCGCGGCCAGTTGCTGAATGCGCGGCGCAAAAGTGGCGCTGAACATCATGGTCTGCTGGCGCTCGATGGTCAGCTGGTTGATCTCGGCCAGATCGTCGGAGAAACCGAGGTCGAGCATGCGGTCGGCCTCGTCGACCACCAGGAACTGGACCTGGTCGAGCTTGATCTGCATGGAGCGCTGCAGGTCGAGCAGGCGGCCCGGCGTGGCGACCACGAGGTTGGCGTTCTGCAGCTTGGCGATTTGCAGCTGGTAGGGCATGCCGCCGACCACGTTGGCAATGCGCAGGCCCTTGCAATGCTTGACCAGGTCGATCGCGTCGTGCGCGACCTGCTGCGCGAGTTCGCGCGTGGGGCACAGGACCAGGGCGCCGGGGGTGGCGGCCTTGAAGTGGCGCGGGTTGGTCGGGTCCTTGCGCTTGGCCCGCTTGGGCAGAGCTTCACCCTTGGCGGCCGCTTCGGCGGCGGCGCGCTCAAAGTCGGCGCGCTCCTTCGCCACGGCCTGCTCCTGCTGGCGGATCAAGGTGTGCAGCACGGGAAGCAGGAAGGCGGCGGTCTTGCCGCTGCCGGTCTGGCTGGAGACCATCAGGTCGATGAAGCGAGCGGCCTCACCGGCTTCAGCCTCGGCGGGCATGGCCAGGGGGATGGCTTTTTCCTGCACCGTGGTCGGCTGGGTAAAGCCCAGGTCTTCCACTGCACGCAGCAGTTCGGGGGCCAGGCCCAGTTTCACGAAACCGTTGGGGGCGGCCGGTGCCGCCTCGGCCAACTCGTTCAGGCCCTCAGCGGAGCCGGAAAAATCGCAAGCAGGCTGGAAAAAAGTCTCAGCCAAAGATTCGGCAGGCGCAAAGTCGCCCTGCACTTCAAAAGTGTCGGTCATGTTGTACTCACACGAAATCACCGCAGGGGCTGCGGCTGCTTCGTCAATGGTTAAAAAACATCAACCATCAAACGAAGCCAGCGCCGGTGGGGCCGGCGCGGGGACTCATTTCTACGAGTCCGGTGCGTGAAGGGAGATGCGCAAAACGCGCTGCTGTTTGCAGCGCAGTCTTGAATTATTGCACGGATTCGGGTTTTTACCTAATCACCCCATCTTGATGAACTGCTCGCGGTAGTGCGCCAGCTCGTCGATCGACTCGTGCACGTCGGCCAGGGCCGTGTGTTTCTGCTGTTTCTTGAACGCGTTGTAGACCTCGGGCCGCCAGCGCTTGGCCAGTTCCTTCAAGGTGCTGACATCGAGGTTGCGGTAGTGGAAAAAGGCTTCCAGCTTGGGCATGTACTTGACCAGGAAGCGGCGATCCTGGCCGATGCTGTTGCCGCACATCGGCGTGGAAGCCTTGGGCACGTATTTGGCGAGGAAGTCGAGGATTTGCTGCTCGGCCTCGGCCTCGGTCACGGTCGAGGCCTTGACCTTGTCGATCAAGCCACTCTTGCCGTGCGTGCCCTTGTTCCAGGCGTCCATTTGGTTGAGCTGCTCGTCGCTCTGGTGAATCACCAACACCGGGCCTTCGATGCGGGGCTCCAGATTCGGGCCGGTCACGACCACCGCGATTTCCAGCAGGCGCTCTTTCTCGGGGTCCAGGCCGGTCATTTCGCAGTCGAGCCAGACCAGGTTCTGGTCGGATTTGGTGAGGGTGGCAATAACGTCAGACATGGCCGGGATTGTCGCCCAAGCCGCCTGGCCCGCATGAAATCAGCCTAAACTCTTTCTTTATGCCCTCCTCTCTCGTTCTGACCTTCGCTTTTGCCGCTGCGCTGGTGGCCGGCCTGGCGCTCAAGTTCTGGCTGGCCTCGCGCCAGATCCGCCATGTGGCACGGCACCGCGCCGCCGTGCCCGCTGCATTTGCCCAGACCATCACGCTGGCGGCGCACCAGAAGGCGGCCGACTACACGATCACCAAGGCCCGCTTCGGCCTGCTGGAACTGGCCCTGGGCGCGGCCGTGCTGCTGGGCTGGACCCTGCTCGGCGGGCTGGACGCGCTCAATCACGCGCTGCTGGCCTGGCTGGGCGGCGGCATGGTGCAGCAACTGGCCCTGCTCGCCGCTTTCGCGCTGATCGGTGGCCTGATCGAGCTGCCCCTCACGCTGTACCAGACCTTTGTGATCGAGCAGCGTTTCGGCTTCAACAAGATGACGTTCAAGCTCTGGCTGCTGGACCTGCTCAAATCCACGCTGATCGGCGTCGTCATCGGCCTGCCGATGGCCGCGCTGATCTTGTGGCTGATGGCAACGCTGCCGGCCAGCCCCTGGTGGACCTCATGGTGGTTACTGGCCTGGGGCGCCTGGATGGGCTTCAACCTGCTCTTGCTGCTGATCTACCCTACGTTCATCGCGCCGCTGTTCAACAGGTTCGAGCCGCTCGAAGACGAGTCGCTCAAGGCCCGCGTGACGGCGCTGATGCAGCGCTGCGGCTTTGCGGCCAAGGGCCTGTTCGTGATGGACGGCAGCAAGCGCACCGCCCATGCGAATGCCTACTTCACCGGTTTCGGCGCGGCCAAGCGCGTGGTGTTCTACGACACGCTGCTGCGCCAACTGAGCCCGGGCGAGGTCGACGCTGTGCTGGCCCATGAGCTGGGTCACTTCAAGCACAAGCACATCGTCAAGCGCATCGCGAGCCTGTTCGCCCTGAGTCTGGCCGGCTTTGCGCTGCTGGGCTGGCTGAGCACGCAGGCCTGGTTCTACACCGGCCTGGGCGTGCAGCCGAACATCGCTGCCGCAGGGGCCCTGGCAGCCGCACCGAACGACGCGCTGGCCCTGCTGCTGTTCGTGCTGGCCGTGCCGGTGTTCTCCTTCTTCATCTCGCCGCTGTTCGCGCAGCTCTCGCGTCGCCACGAGTTCGAGGCCGACGCCTATGCCGTGGCCCAGACCAATGGCCAGGATCTGGCCAGCGCGCTGCTCAAGCTCTATGAAGACAACGCCTCCACATTGACGCCCGACCCGGTCTTCGTGAAGTTCTACTATTCCCACCCGCCGGCCAGCGAACGGCTGGCCCGCATGAGCGCAGGAGCCACCCCATGAGCAGTGTTTTGAAGAAAAAAGACTGGTCTACCCAGACCAGACGGGCGCTATCCGCTACGGAAATCGTAGCAAAGCTGGCGCAGCTCGAAGGCTGGAAACTCAGCGGCGACGGCCCGTCCGTGGCGATCGAGAAGACCTACCACTTCGCCAACTACTACGAGACCATCTCGTTCGTGAACGCGCTGGCCTTCATCGCCAATGCGCAGGACCACCACCCCGACCTGTCGGTGCACTACAACCGCTGCGTCGTGCGCTTCAACACCCACGACGTCAACGGCATTTCCACCACCGACTTTGACTGCGCATCGCAAATCGATGCGCTGATCGCTTGAGCGGCGCAGCGGTGTCGGCCGTCAGCATGGGGACGCTTGTGGGGATGCGGATTGCTTGAGCGCCCTACGCTCGACCGAGGACTGGTGGTCGCCAGCTACGGCCGCCATTGCCTGGTCGAAACGCCCGAGGGCCAGCGTCTGATTTGCCACCCGCGCGGCAAGAAAAGCCAGGCGGTGGTGGGCGACCGGGTGTTATGGCAGGCCTCGCGCGACGAAGGTACGGTGGAAAAAATCGAGGAGCGGCGCAACCTGTTTTACCGGCAGGACGAAATCCGCACCAAGTCCTTCGCGGCCAACCTGGACCAGGTGCTGATCCTGATTGCGGCCGAGCCCGAGTTTTCCGAAAGCCAGCTCTCACGCGCGCTGATTGCGGCCGAGGCCGAGCACATCACGCCGCTGATCGCGCTCAACAAGAGCGATCTGGTCGAGCCCTTCGAGCATGCCTGGACCAAGCTGGCGCCCTACCGCGCCATGCACTACGGCGTGCTGCCGCTGTCGCTGCGACACTCGAAGGACGTGGACCACGAGCACCTGCTGCGCCACCTGCAGGGCAGGACCACGCTGGTGCTCGGGCCCTCGGGCGCCGGCAAGAGCACGCTGATCAACCTGCTGGTGCCCGGCGCCATGGCCGAGACCAACGAAATTTCACAGGCGCTGAACTCCGGCAAGCACACCACCACCAGCACCACCTGGTACTGGGTCGACGCGGCCAGAAGTACCGCCTTGATCGACTCCCCCGGCTTCCAGGAATTCGGCCTCAACCATATCGAAGCGGCGCAGCTGGCCGCCTACATGCCCGACCTCAAGCCCCATGTGAGCCGCTGCAAGTTCTACAACTGCACGCACCTGCATGAACCGGGCTGCGGCGTGATGTCAGCAGTCAAATCCAATCCTGGCCCGGAAGAAATCAGCGAGCGCCGCTACAAAATATATAGCACCCTGTTTGCCGAGCTGTCGCAGCCCAAATACTGAGGCGGAGGACCTGTTTACCGGCCGACCAGCAAGCCTAGCGCGCGGACCAGGGCGTCGCATTGCGCCGGCGTGCCGATGCTGATGCGCAGGTACTGCTCGATGCGCGGCAGACGGAAATGCCGCACCAGGATGGCTTGCTCGCGCAGCCGGGCCGCCAGCCTGGCCGCATGGTGCCCTGGGTGGCGAACGAAAATGAAATTGGCGGCCGAGGGCAGGACCTCGAAGCCCAGTGGCTCCAGCTGCTGCGCGAGCGCCTCGCGGCTTTGCATCACGGCCCGGCGGGTCTGCTCGAAATAGGCCCGGTCCTCATAAGCCGCCACGGCACCGGCGATGGCCAGGCGGTCCAGCGGATAGGAATTGAAGCTGTTCTTGACCCGCTCCAGCGCCTCGATCAGGTGCCGCTGGCCGGCGGCAAAGCCCACGCGCAGGCCCGCCAGCGAACGCGATTTGGACAGCGTATGGACCACCAGCAGATTCGGGTAACGCTCGATCAGGCCGATCGCGCTCTCGCTGCCAAAGTCCACATAGGCTTCGTCGACCAGCACCACGCACTCTCTCTGGCTTTGCAGCAGCCGTTCCAGCGCCGCCAGCGGCAAGGCGCTGCCGGTCGGCGCATTCGGGTTCGCGATCACCACGCCGCCGGCGGCTGTGCCGGCGTAGTCCTCGACCCGGATCTGCATCGCCGCATCGAGCGGCACCACCTCGAACGCAATGTCGTACAGCCCGCAGTAGACCTGGTAGAAGCTGTAGGTGACGTCGGGCATCAGGATGGCGCGGTCCTGCTGGAAGAAGGCGAAAAACGCGTGCGCGAGCACCTCGTCGGAGCCATTGCCCACGAAGACCTGCGCGGCGTCGATGCCATGGTGGCTGGCGATGGCTTGCCGCAGCGCCGTGGCGTCCGGGTCCGGGTAGAGTTGCAGGCCCTGCCGCGCCGCCTCGCTGACGGCCTGCACCACATGAGGCGAAGGCGGGTACGGGTTCTCGTTGGTATTGAGCGCCCCCAGCCCTGCCGCTTCGCGTCAGGCCCCCCGAGGGGGTGCAAGAAAACTTGGGGCGGCCCGGCGTTTTCTTGAGAGCTTGACCAGGTTGGGGATGCGCGGCTGCTCGCCCGGCACGTAAGGAACCAGGCTGCGGACCACGGGACTCCAAAAGAATTCCCTCGAATTCACGGATGCTCCTGAATTGATAGCATTGGGCGTTCACCAGACGCCGACCTTATCGAATTGTCACTAAGGAATTGCGCCGGATGCGTCAGCCCAGCAGCCGCGCCAGCGTGAGCAGCGCCAGCAGCACCATCCACATCACGACCGAGCGCCAGACCAGGCCCACGATTTGCGCCAAGTGTGCCAGCTCGGGCGGGCGCCCCGGCGTGGACTCGCTGTCATGCGCCAGCGCTTCGGCCTGCAAGCCCTGGCTGCTGTTCGGGGAGAAAGCGGCCTTCAGCGCCTCGCCCCCCAGCTGCACGTTCACCGCGCCCGCGGTGGCAGCCAGGATGACGCCGTCGTTGTCATTGGGAAAGTGCTGCGCATGGTGGCGCCAGCCATCGATGGCTTCCTCAAAACTGCCCACCACAGCAAAACTCAAGGCGGTCATGCGGGCCGGCAGCCAGTCGACGACGGTCCAGGCGCTGGCTGCGGCCCCCTGCAAGGCCGCGCTGGCGGGTTGGGGCTGCGCCTTGCCATTGGTTTTCCAGTAGCGCGACACGAACTCGCTCATGCGGTAGAGCACCGCCCCGGCCGGCCCCAGGCCAAGCGCCGCGAGCAGGGAAAAACAGGCCAGCACGCCGAACACATGGCGGTGCGCGGCCAACACCGAGTATTCGATGACATGGCGCACGATCTCGCTCTTGGGCAAGTCGCCCACCTCGACCTGCTGCCACTGGGCCAGCAGCTCGCGGGCGCGGGGCTCGTCACCGTCGTCGAGCGCGTCGCGGATGTCGGTGAAATAGTGGCTGAACTGCCGAAAGCCCAGGGTGACATAGAGCACGGCCACGCTCCACAACACGGCAAAGGGCCAGCCCAGCCCCCACCACAGCAGCGAGTGAATGACCAAGGCCAGCAGCGCCGGCAGCACCACGGCCAGACTCCAGGCCACCCAGCCATGGTGCGGCTTGCCCGCATCGAAATTGCGGCTGACCGACAGCGCCCAGGCTCGCAGCCCCGCATGAATCGGATTGCTGCGTCCCAGGGGACGGACCTGCTCGATCAGCAAGGCAAACAGGATCGCGAAGAAGCTCATGCTGTGATGATAGCTGGCAGTGAGCGTTGAGCCCCATCAGTATGGTCCCCGATTCCACGCTGAACGCTCAACGCCGAACACTGAACCCAGACGACTCGCCGATCGCGATTGCCACCAAGAAGGATTCCACGCTGAACGCTCAACGCCGAACACTGAACCTCTTCCCACTGCTCACGCCGAGAGAAACCGGTACAGATTGCGCAGCATGCCCGCCGTCGCGCCCCAGATGAATCGCTCTTTGTGCTGGTCCTGGTAGGGCATGGAGAACCACTCGCGGCGCACACCTTCCCACTCGAGGGCATGGCGGCGGTGATGGGCCGGGTTCATCAGGAATTCCAGCGGGACTTCAAACGCCTCGGCCACTTCGTAGGGGTTGGGCCGCAGCTCAAACCCCGGCTGCACCAGCGCGACCACGGGGGTGATGATGAACGAGGTGCCGGTGATGTAGGTCGGCAAGCTGCCCAGCACCTGCACAAAGCCGCTGTCCAGGCCCACCTCTTCCTGCGCTTCGCGCAGCGCCGTCGCGGCCGCATCGGCGTCGCCATCGTCCGAGCGACCGCCCGGGAAGGCGATCTGACCCGAGTGCGTCGACAAATGCGTGGTGCGCTCGGTCAGCAGCACCGTGGGCTGGTCGCGCACGATGATGGGCACCAACACCGAGGCATGGGCCGGCTCGCGGTTGGCAAACTTCTTCTCCAGCACCACCTCGGGCTGCCACATCGGCGGTGCCGCAAAGCGCTGGCGCAAGGCGGCGGGCGACAAGGCCTGCAGCGGCACGGCCCGCAGTTGCGCATCCACGCCCAGCACAGGGATGCGGCGCGGATCAAAATTCGGCAGCTTGGACAAGGGGGTGATAGACGAGGAAACGGAACTCACGGCTTCAGAAACAAAAAGGCCGCCGCAAGCATGAGCTGCGGCGGCCTGGATCGCAAACCAATGCGGGTTAAGCGGCTGCAGCCACCTTGACGCGCGACGGGAGTTTTTCCTTGATACGGGCCGACTTGCCGCTGCGCTCGCGCAGGTAGTACAGCTTGGCACGGCGCACATCGCCGCGGCGCTTGACTTCGATGCTGGCGATCAGCGGGCTGTAGGTCTGGAAGGTACGTTCCACGCCTTCGCCGCTGGAGATCTTGCGCACGGTGAAACCGCTGTTGAGGCCGCGGTTGCGCTTGGCAATCACCACGCCTTCGTAGGCCTGCACGCGCTTGCGGCTGCCTTCAACCACATTGACGTTCACGATGACCGTGTCGCCGGGGGCGAATTCGGGGATGGTTTTTCCCAGACGAGCAATTTCTTCCTGCTCAAGGGTTTGAATCAGATTCATGGTTTCCTCAATGATCATGTCCGCGCCATGGTTGGCATTGTCGGGATTGACTGATGGCTTCCTTGCAAGGTGCCCGGAAGCGGCCGGCCAGAGGATCGAAAAGCTTTTAATTATAACAACTTGGCCAAAACCGCCTCGTCGGCCGCCGTCAGCCGGCCCGCCTGCCGCGCCGCGACAATCAGGTCGGGGCGGTGCCGGGCCGTCAGTTCCAGCCGCCGGTCGCGCCGCCAGCGCTCGATCTGGGCATGGTGGCCGGACAGCAGGGCTGGCGGCACCGGCCGCCCGTCCCACACCTCGGGCCGGGTGTAATGCGGGCAGTCCAGCAGCCCATCGAGCGCCGGATTGAAGCTGTCGAGCTGGTGGCTGCCCTCGTCGTTGAGCACGCCGGGCTGCAGCCGCGCGACCGCGTCGAGCAGCGCCATGGCGGCAATTTCGCCACCGGACAGCACGAAGTCGCCCAGGCTGAGCTGCAGGTCCACATGGGCATCGATGAAGCGCTGGTCTATGCCCTCGTAGCGGCCGCAGACCAGGACAGCGCCCGCGCTGGCCGACCAGCGCTGCACGCCGGCGTGGTCCAGCGCCTGGCCGACGGGCGAGAACAGCACGACCGGCGCGGCGTCATTGCGTTCGGTCCTGATGGCGGCCAGGCACTGCGCCAGCGGCTCGGCCATCATCACCATGCCGGGGCCACCGCCGAAGGGCCGGTCGTCGACCCGGCGATAGTTGCCTTCGGCAAAATCGCGCAGATTCCACAGCCGCACATCGACCTGAGCGGACTCGTAGGCGCGGCGCGTGACGCCGCTGCTCAGAAACGGCGCGAACAACTCGGGAAACAGGGTGATGA
>JBOHHM010000151.1:0-14051 GCA_050725495.1 Burkholderiaceae bacterium
ACACGGTCGCGATCGACCAGCATTTGCAGATCTCGCGCATGCGGGCGCTGGAGTTCGAGCGGCCCATGCTGCGCGCCACCAACACCGGGGCCACCGTCATCATCGACCACCGCGGTCGGGTGACCCATTCGCTGCAGCGCCACATCCGTGGTGTGCTGCTCGGTGAGGTCGAAGGACGTACCGGGACGACGCCCTATGCCTGGTGGGTGTCGCGCTTCGGCCTGTGGCCGCTGTGGTCGCTCGGGCTTGCACTGGTGGCACTGGCGGCCTGGACCGGCCGGGTCAGGGCTCTGCGGCGCGCGTCGGGGCCATCGCCTCACTGAGCAAGGCCGGCAGCATGTCCAGCATGCGGGATGCATGCTGGCCCGGCGGCCAGGCGCTCGCATGGTAGGCGTGCAGGGGAATCGCGGTCTCGGGTGCCACGACCAACGGTGTTGACGCATCGCGCAACTGCTCGCCATACCACTGCAGCGCCAGCGGGATGCCGGTGCCGCCCTGGAACTTCGCGTCCTGCGGGATGTTGCCCTGCAGCAGAGCCACGCTCAGTGGCACGGCAGACGCTGCACCTTCGACCGCATCGTGCCCGTGCTGCAGGAGCTGCGCGGCCAGGGCGTGCAGATCATCCGCTCCTCGCGCGTGCCCGATGGTTTTGTGTTGCGCAACGCCGAGCAGCCCGACGACAAGTACGACTGGGGCGTCGCCCACGATCTCAAGCCGCAAAAGGCCCGCATTCTGGCTGCCGTGGCCCTGACCAAGACCAGCGACAGCAAGGAGCTGCAGCGGATTTTCTGGCAGTGCTGAGCGCCCCCAGCCCTGCCGCTTCGCGTCAGGCCCCCCGAGGGGGTGCAAGAAAACTTGGGACGGCCCGGCGTTTTCTTGAGCCGGTCTGCATTGCCGGGCGACGGTGCGCCGCGGGGGCGATCCCGCGCGGCGCGCCGTCGCTTTTTGCTTTGGGGCCGTCAAAACGGCCGGCGCCAGCGTGGCGCGCGATGCGCTCGGGCCAGCCCCGTAAAATCAACGGTATACGCGGGCTTGTGGCTCGCTTCCTTCCCCGTTCAGGCTGAGCCTGGCCAAGCCTTGTACCTATGCTCACGTTTCAGCAGATCATTTTGAAATTGCAGTCCTACTGGGACGCCCAGGGCTGCGCGCTGTTGCAGCCCTACGACATGGAGGTCGGCGCCGGGACTTCGCACACCGCTACGTTTTTGAGAGCGCTCGGGCCCGAGCCCTGGAAGGCCGCCTATGTGCAGCCGAGCCGCCGGCCGAAAGACGGGCGCTATGGCGAGAACCCGAACCGGCTGCAGCACTACTACCAGTACCAGGTGGTCCTGAAGCCGGCGCCGGCCAATATCCTCGAACTCTACCTCGGCTCGCTCGAAGCCCTGGGCTTCGACCTCAAGAAAAACGACATCCGCTTTGTCGAAGACGACTGGGAGAACCCCACGCTGGGCGCCTGGGGCCTGGGCTGGGAGGTCTGGCTCAACGGCATGGAGGTCACGCAGTTCACCTACTTCCAGCAGGTCGGCGGCATCGACTGCAAGCCGATCACGGGCGAAATCACCTACGGCCTGGAGCGCCTGGCCATGTATTTGCAGGGCGTGGACAACGTCTACAACCTGCAGTGGACTGACACGCTGAGCTACGGCGACGTCTACAAGCAAAACGAAGTCGAGCAGTCGGCCTACAACTTCGAGCACAGTGACGCCGAGTTCCTGTTCACCGCGTTTGGCGCGCATGAGAAGCAGGCCCGGCATTTGATGGAGCAGCAGCTCGCGCTGCCGGCCTACGAGCAGGTGCTCAAGGCCGCGCACAGCTTCAACCTGCTGGACGCGCGCGGCGCCATCAGCGTGACCGAGCGCGCTGCCTACATTGGCCGCATCCGCAATCTCGCGCGCAGCGTGGCCCAAAGCTATTACGACAGCCGCGAGCGACTGGGCTTCCCGATGGCGCCGAGCGAGTGGGTGGAACAGATGACGAAAAAGGCAGCGTGAAACTTTGCGGGACAGACCGGAGCGAAGCGAAGCTCTGTCCTCAACTGATTAAAACCAACCATGACGACTCAAAACCTTCTCGTTGAACTGTTCGTGGAAGAGCTGCCGCCCAAGGCGCTGAAGAAGCTGGGCGAGGCCTTCGCCGCTGTGCTGTTCGAGCAGCTCAAGGCCCAGGGCCTGACCGGCGCGGATTCGGCGCTGAGCTCGTTCGCCTCCCCGCGCCGTCTGGCGGCCCATGTCACGGCGGTGGTCGAGCAGGCGGCGGACAAGGCGGTCTCGCAAAAACTGATGCCGGTGAGCGTGGGGCTCGATGCGTCGGGCAACGCCACGCCGGCCCTGCTCAAGAAGCTCGCAGCGCTCGGTGCCGATGGCTCTGCTGTGCCCAGCCTCAAGCGCGCCCTGGACGGCAAGGCCGAAACCCTGTTCTACGACAGCACGGTCAAGGGCGCAACGCTGCTCGAAGGCTTGCAAAAGGCGCTGACCGAAGCGATCGCCAGGCTGCCCATCCCCAAGGTCATGAGCTACCAGCTGGAGAGTGGTTGCGAACTGCCGGGCTGGAGCAGCGTGAGCTTTGTGCGGCCCGCCCACGGCCTGGTGGCGCTGCATGGCAGCACCGTGGTGCCGGTGCAAGCCCTGGGCCTGAAGGCCGGCAACACCACGCATGGCCACCGCTTCGAGGCCGTGGTCGATCCCGTGGTGCTGCAGGACGCCGACAGCTACGCCGCCACGCTGGAGCAAGACGGCGCCGTGATCGCGAGCTTTGCGGCGCGCCGGGCGAAAATCGCGAAACAACTGGCCGAGGCGGCCGCCAAGGTGGGCCATGGTGCGCGAGCGATTGAAGACGATGCCCTGCTTGACGAGGTGACGGCGCTGGTCGAGCGCCCCAAGGTGCTGGTCTGCGAGTTCGAGAAGGAATTTCTGGACGTACCGCAGGAATGCCTGATCCTCACGATGAAGGCCAACCAGAAGTATTTCCCGCTGCTTGATGCGGCGGGCAGGCTGACTAACAAGTTCCTCGTGGTCAGCAACATCCGCCCGGCCGACGCCAGCGCGGTCATTGGCGGCAACGAGCGCGTGGTGCGCCCGCGCCTGGCCGACGCCAAGTTCTTCTTTGACCAGGACCGCAAGAAGACGCTGGCTTCGCGCGTCGCGGGGCTGGGCAAGGTCGTGTATCACAACAAGCTGGGCACCCAGGGCGAGCGCGTTGAACGAGTACGCAAGATTGCCAAAGCGATTGGCCAGCAACTGGGCGGTGAGCTGTTGGCCAAGAACGCCGATCAGGCCGCGATGCTGGCCAAGGCCGATCTGCTGACCGACATGGTCGGTGAGTTCCCCGAGCTGCAAGGCATCATGGGCCGCTACTACGCCTTGAACGACGGCCTGAGCGCCGAGGTGGCCGATGCGATCGAAGACCACTACAAGCCGCGCTTTGCCGGCGACGCGCTGCCGCGCAATCAGGTGGGCGTGGTCGTGGCGCTGGCCGACAAGCTCGAAACCCTGGTCGGCATGTTCGGCATCGGCAACCTGCCCTCTGGCGACAAGGATCCGTTTGCGCTGCGCCGCCATGCGCTGGGCCTGATCCGCATGCTGACCGAGAAGGATCTGCCGCTTGATCTGGCCCGCCTGGTCGGCAGTGCCGCCCCGGTGTTTGGCGACAAGATCCAGGGCGCCAGCGCCGCGCTGGTGGACTTCATTTACGAGCGTCTGGCCGGCAGCCTGCGCGAGCAGGGCTACAGTGCCCAGGAGGTCGACGCCGTGGTGTCACAGCGCCCGCAGCGCCTGAGCGACGTGGCCAAGCGCCTGGCCGCCGTGCGCGCCTTCGCCGCCCTGCCCGAAGCGCCCGCGCTGGCCGCGGCCAACAAGCGCGTGGGCAACATCCTCAAGAAGGCCGTTGAAGCAGATGCTCATGTCAGCGAAGTGCTGTTGGCCGAGCCGGCCGAAAAAGCCTTGTACAGCGCGATGCAGCAGATTGCGCCGCAGGCGGGCGCACAGTATGACGCAGGCGACTACACCGCTTCGCTGCAAACCCTGGCCGCGCTGCGCGAGCCGGTCGATGCCTTCTTCGACGGTGTGATGGTGAACGCCGAGCAGGCCGACCTGCGCCTGAACCGCCTGGGCCTGCTGGCCACGCTGCACGCGGCCATGAACCGCGTGGCGGACCTGTCCAAACTGGCGGCTTGAGCGCCAAGGTCCGATAATTCGGCCATGGACCGTCAGCAGCAAATTGAGCATTTCCTGATGGAGGCGCACCATGTGGCGCTGCGGCGCTTGCGCGAGCAGCCGCAGCGCCTGCAGGACGTGGTGGCTCAGTTGTCGCGCTGGCGTGCCCAAGCCGGAGCCACGCGTTCGGACCCTTACTGGGACGAGTGGAGTGAACTGCTGCATCGCGACCTTGATGCGATCGAGCGGGCGGTTGTCGCCAGCACCGATCATGCCGCAGCCTTGCGCAGCGTATCGCCCATGTCCGTGCTCATCAGCCAGCGCGAGCGCGCTGAATTGCTGCAAAACGCCAGGCGCGCCGCATGAAACGATCCGAGCTGGAACACGTGTTGCGGGCGGCGGCTGCGATTTCGCAGGAGCAGTCGCTTGTCGTGGTGGGCAGTCAGGCGGTTTTGCTGCCTTTCCCCGACGCGCCCGACGAACTGCTGGCGTCGCGCGAAGTTGACTTGTACCCGGCGCTGCATCCCGCAAAGGCTGATCTGATCGACGGCGCGATCGGAGCGCTTTCGAGTTTTCACGAGACGTTTGGTTACCACGCGGATGGTGTCGGGCCCGAAACGGCGGTGATGCCCGCCGACTGGATGCAGCGCGCATCGCTGCACTACATTGGCGACGTGACGGCGATTTGCCCCGACCTTCACGACCTGGCCGTCTCCAAGTGCGTGGCAGCCCGCGACAAGGATGCAGATTTCGTCAGGGCCCTGCTCAGCAACAAGATGATCGAACTCGACACCCTGGTGGCGCGCATAGGGCTGCTCGACGCCGCCCGCTATCCCGTGCCCACCATCACCGACTGGGCGCGCCGCCGCGGCGTGGAGGCCCGGCCATGAAACTCATCATCCTCGACCGCGACGGCACGATCAATGCCGATAGCGACGACTTCGTCAAGTCGGCCGACGAGTGGGTGGCGCTGCCCGGCGCGCTGCAGGCGATTGCCAAGCTCAACCATGCGGGCTGGCATGTGGTGCTGGCCTCCAACCAGCCGGGCCTGGGCCGCGGTCTGTTCGACATGGCCGCGCTCAACGCCATGCACGCCAAGATGCACAAGCAGCTGGCGGCCGTGGGCGGGCGCATCGATGCGGTGTTCTTCTGCCCGCACAGCCCCGACGAAAGCTGCACCTGCCGTAAGCCGCTGCCGGGCCTGTTTGAGCAGATCGGCGAGCGCTATGGCATCGAACTCAAGGGCGTGCCGGCGGCCGGCGACAGCCTGCGCGACCTGCAGGCCGCAGCCGCTGCCGGCTGCGAGCCGCACCTGATCCTGACCGGCAAGGGCGCCCAGTACCGCGACCAGCCACTGCCCGGCACTTTTCCGCCGGGCACGCGGCTGCACCAGGACCTGGCCGCGTTTGCCAGCTTCGTGATCGCACGCGATGCGCAGGCCAAAGCCGCCCCGGTGCCGTGATGCTATTGATTTGATAGCGATCCGCGCCCATTTCTTCCGGACTGCAAGCCAAAAACAATCCCAATGTCACTGATTCGCTCGATCCTGCACGGCCTCTGGATGCTGGTGACCGTCATTCCCTGGGCCATTGTCATGCTGGTCGCCTCGATTTGGCGGCGCGGCACGCCGCTGTGGTGGATGGCGGTGCGCTGGCTGCGCTGGGCCGTCGATGGCGCGCGCGTGATCCTGGGCATCAAGATCCGCGTCTCGGGCATGGAAAACCTGCCTCAGGGGGCCACCAGCGGGGCGGTCCTGCTGGTCAAGCACCAGTCCACGCTGGAAACCTTTCTGATGCCCACGCTGATGCCGCACCCGCTGGCCTATGTGTTCAAGAAGGAACTGCTCTATGTGCCCTTCTTCGGCTGGGCCATGGGGCGGCTGGACATGATCCACATCGACCGCAGCCTGCGCACCCAGGCCTTCCACAGGCTGGTGGAGCAGGGCAAGCGCCTGCTGGCCAAGGGCGTGTGGATCATCATGTTTCCCGAGGGCACGCGCATTGCGCGCGGGCAAAAGGGCGTCTACAAAAGCGGCGGCACCCGGCTGGCGATCGAGACCGGTGCGCCGGTGATTCCGGTTGCCGTCAGCTCGGGCAAATGCTGGCCGCGCAAGGCCTTCATCAAATACCCCGGCGTGGTCGATGTATCGATCGGCCAGCCCATTGCCAGCGCGGGCCGCAAGCCCGACGAGCTGATGCGCGAGGTCGAGGCCTGGATCGAGGCCGAGATGCGGCGACTCGATCCCGAGGCCTATCGCTAAACTGTGGCCATGCAGCGGCTTCTCCAGTTCACCCTCGATCTGTTCGATCCGGAGCCCGCGCCTGCTTCAGCCTTGTCCCCCGCCCCGAAGCCTGGGCGACATCGGCCCCAGGCCCGCACAGAACCTGCGAACAGTGCTGCTGAGTTCATGGCGTCCCCGGTGACGGCGCCGGCCGAGCTGCTGGACCAGGTGCTCGCCCCCGCGGTGTTTCGCCATCCGCGCAGCAACCGCGAAGCCCTGTTGCAGGGCTCGGTGGTCGGCTATGAATTCAAGCGCGGCAAACGCCGCACCATAGGCTTTGTGGTCGGGGCCGATGGCCTGGTGGTCAGCGCGCCCAAGTGGGTGCCGTTGGGCGAGGTCGATGCTGCGCTGCACGAAAAATCGGCCTGGGTCATCAAGAAGCTGGGCGAGGCCCGCGAGCGCCAGGACCGGCTGGAGTCCGCGCGCATCGTCTGGCAGGACGGCACGACGCTGCCCTTTCTGGGCGAGCAGGTCACCGTGGTGCTGGACCCCAAGCACGCCTTTGACGCCGTGGGCGCGGTGCTCCACGCGGCAAACGGCGCGCAGGCCTGCGGGCCGGCCGGCCTGGCGCGCCTGCACATCGGCTTGCCGCACAGCGCCGCCCCCGAGCAAATACGCGACGCCGTGCAGGCCTGGCTGATGCGTCAGGCCAAACGATGGTTCACCGGGCGGTTGGAGCACTTTGCACCGCGCCTGGGCGTGCAGTGGCGCAAGCTGAGCCTGAGCAGCGCCGGCACGCGCTGGGGCAGCGCCAGCGCCAATGGCTCGATCCGGCTGAACTGGCGGCTGATCCATTTCAAGCCCTCGGTGATCGACTATGTGGTGGCGCATGAGCTCAGCCACCTGCGCGTGATGGACCACAGCCCGCGCTTTTGGGACACGGTGCGCAGCGTGATGCCCGACTATGCCCAGCGGCGCGTCCAGCTCAAGGACGAGGCCTTGCCGCACTGGTAAAGCCCAGGTCGACAAAGCCGACAGCCATGGTCACAATGGCCAACAACGACAGGCCCGAACGAAGCGGCGTTGCGTTGGGAGACGATTCGGCATGCACGACAAGACCATCCTGTTGGTCGAGGACAACCCGGACCACCTGGAGCTGACCCTGCTGGCTCTGCAGGAGCAGGGCCAGCGTCCCCATGTGGCCGTGGCGCGCGACGGCGTGGAGGCGCTCGACTACCTGTTCGGCCAGGGACGGCACAGCGGCCGCGATACCCGCCGCCAGCCCGAGCTGGTGCTGCTGGACCTGAAACTGCCCAAGCTGACGGGCCTCGATGTGCTGCAGCGCATGCGCGGCGACCCCCGCACGGCGGGCATCCCTGTGGTCATGTGGACCTCGTCCAGCGAGAGCGAAGACATCGCGGCCTGCTACCGGGGCGGCGCCAGCAGCGTGGTGCGCAAGCCGGTGGACTTTGGCGAGTTCAGCGCCAAGCTCAGGCAGCTCAAGGGCTACTGGCTGCAGGTCAACGAATCGCCGCGCTGAGCCTGTCGAATGCCGGCACGCGCCGCGGCAGCGCGCGCCGGCTTGAACGCCCCAGGCCTGTCAGGCGCCCGCGGCTCTCAGCCTGCCCGCGACGCTGCGCTCCTGCAGACTCTGCTGCACCAGGCTGCCGACCATGTCTGCCGTCACGGCTGACAGCGTCCAGCCGAGGTGACCGTGGCCGGTGTTGTAGAACACGCAAGGGGACCGGCCGCGGCCGACACGCGGCATCATGTTCGGCATCATGGGCCGCAGGCCAGCCCAGGGCACGACGCTGCGCGTGCTCACGCCCGGGAAACATTGCTCAACCCAGTCGATCAAGGGGCGAATGCGGTCGGCGCGGATGTCCTTGTTGTAGCCGTTGAACTCGGCCGTTCCAGCCACGCGGAAGCGATCCGCGCCCAGCCGGCTCGTCACCAGCTTGGTTTCGTCGTCGAGCAGGCTGACCATCGGTGCTGCACAGCGGCTTGGCTCGTCGAGCAGATTCACCGTGATCGAATAGCCCTTGACCGGATAGATGTTCACCCGGTCGCCGAGCTGCGCTGCCACCGAACGGCTGGCGACGCCAGCACAGACCACGACCCCGTCGAACACCGAGGTGCTCAGCTCAGGTCCCTGCGCCACCGCGACCTCGACCTTCTGGCCGTCGGTGGTGACCGATCTCACGTCCTGGCCGTACAGGCAATGAACGCCGCGCCGTGCGATGGCGGCCGCGAGCCCATTCGTGAACTTGTGGATGTCGCCGGTCGAGTCGCTCTCAGTGAAAAAACCGCCGTAGTAGTTGCCCGCCAGCGTCGGCTCGATCGCGCGCATTTCTTCGGGTGTCACGGCGCGTCGCTTCAGCCCGCCTTGGGCCAGCAGTTCGGTCACCCGGGCCGCATGCTCGAACCCCGCCTTGTTCCGGTAGATGTGCAGGATCCCTTGCTGTTTCAGGTCGAAATCGATGCCCTCCTGTTGCGCCCAGGCGAACAGATGCTCGCGTGCCGCCACGGCCAGGCGAGCGGTCTCGACCGTGTTCTGGCGGTAAGCCGGGATCGAGGCGATGAACTCGGCAAACCAGGACAGCTTGTGCCAGGTCGGTTGGGGGTTGACCAGCAGCGGGGCGTCGCTCTTGAGCATCCATTTGATGCCCTTGAGCAGCGTCGACCCATGGGTCCAGACCTCCGCATTCGAGGCAGACAGCTGCCCCCCGTTGGCAAACGAGGTTTCCATCGCAGCATAGCGATGCTTTTCAAACAGGGTGACTTCAAAGCCGCGCTTGGCCAGCGCGTAGGCCGTGGTGACACCGGTGATGCCACCGCCGATGACGGCAATCGTTTTCATGGACAGGCTCCAGAACGTCATGGGTTGAGCCCGCACGCACCATGCGTGGCGGACGCCCCCTCTGTTGCTGGACCTGAGAGATTCACGGACCGACGCCGCCAGGCGCGAATCCGCTTGCTCCTTCGGTGCGCTGGGTGACGACAAACCCGGCAGCTCTTCAGAGTGCATGAGTGGCGCCGGTTCATTTGCCTGAGAGTTTCCGGGGCGGTTGCTCCTTCGGCGCTGCAGCCAGGCGAAGCTGGACAACAGACTCTCCCGACACCACGCTGGATCGACTTCGTTGAGCCCATCCAACGCCGCTATGGTAACAACAGTTTGGCGGGGGACGTGTCGCTATATCCCGGGCGGCTGTGCGGGCTTGCTGAAACATGCCTCCCGCCGTCACGGGCCGACGCGACGATCAAGTGGGCGTCTGGGGCTCGGTCGAATCTTGCACAAAGCGGCGGACCAAGGGCGATGGCGGCTGTTGTCGGGTGGAAGCTGAATTCAGCCCGCCGATGCCCTGGGTCAGCGAGGCGGCGGCGCTTCAAAGCGGATGACGCCGGCGGCATCGACCCGCCGGCGCACCCGTCCCTCAAACCACAGCGCATGCAGGTGCGCCACCGACTCGCCCATGGCAAACGTGGTCTGGTGCAGATCGAGCTTGCGCTTGAACATCACGGGCAGGATGTCGGCTGCGCTGCAGGGCCGGTCCTCGCAGGCCTGCAGCACTTCGGCCAGCCGCTCCTGGTGGTGGTCGTGCAACTGCTGGATGCGCTCGTGCAGGCCCTGGAACGGCTTGCCATGCGAGGGCAGGGTCAGCGTGTCGGGCGGCAAGGCCCTGAACTTGTCGATCGACTGCAGGAACAGCGTGAGCGGGTTCGACTCCGGCTCCATGTCGTAGACGCTGACATTGGTCGAGATGCGCGGCAGCACCATGTCGCCGCTGATCAACACCTTGATCGAATCGCAGTACAGCGCCATGTGCTCGGGCGCGTGGCCGTAGCCGCTGATGCAGGTCCAGTCGCGCCCGCCGATGCGGATCACGGCGCCGTCCATCAGGCGGTGAAAGCTGCGCGGCACGGCCGGCACCATGCTCGGATAGTAGTTGGCGCGGCCGCGGATTTTTTCCACCGAATCCGGATCGGTCAGGCCATGCGAGGCGAAGAAGCGGGCCGCGCTCTCGCCGCCGAAGCCGGTCGTGCTCTGCGAGCCGATGCGCGCCGCGTTGTAGTCGGTGGCGCTGATCCACAGCGGCGCGTTCCAGCGCTGGCACAGCCAGTGGGCCAGGCCGATGTGGTCCGGGTGCATGTGGGTCACGATCACGCGCAGAACCGGCAGGCCTTCGAGCTGGGTCGCGAAAATCGTTTCCCACTGAGCCTTGGCCTCGTCCTTGGCGATGCAGCAGTCCACCACGCTCCAGCCCTGGCCCTTGCCGTTGGGGCCGTCGATCTCGTCGCGCAGCAGCCACAGGTTGATATGGTCCAGCGCAAACGGCAGGGCCATGCGGATCCACTTGACGCCGGGGGCGACTTCGAGCGAGCCGCCCGCTGCGGGCAGGGTGTCGCCCAGGGGATAGTGCAGTCGTTGTTCGAGTGAGTTCATGTAGGATTGACGTTGACGTAAACGTCATATGTAATGCCTGCATTGTAGGGACGACCCCGCCCGAGCGCTGTCACCTCCGTAATTCACCCATGGCCACCACCTACACCATCAGCGACCTTGCCCGCGAGTTTGACCTGACCACCCGCGCCATGCGCTTCTATGAAGACATGGGGCTGCTGCAGCCCGAGCGCTCGGGTCCCGGCGGGCGCAACCGCGTCTACACCGCGCGTGACCGCACGCGCCTGAAGCTCACGCTGCGCGCCAAGCGCCTGGGCCTGTCGCTGACCGAGGCCAAGGAAATCATCGACACCTACGACAGCCCGCGCGACACCGTGCCGCAGCTCAAGAAATTCCTGGTGGTGCTGGCCGAGCACCGCAAGCAGCTCGAAGAACAGATGGCCGACCTGCAGGCCAACCTCGACGAGGTCAAGGTCCATGAAAAAGAGGCCCGGGCCCTGCTGGCCAAGGCAGAGAAAGCAACAAAGTAGTCCATAATTGACGTTTACGTAAACGTCAATTAGGATGCGGCCATGAATTTGCCTCGTTTCGAGCCCCAGGACCCCGGCTACGCGGCCCGTGTCCGCGACAGTTTTGCGCGCCAGGGCGCCATGGCCACCATTGGCGCCAGTCTGGCGGCCGTTGAGCCCGGCCGGGTCGTGATCGAGCTCGACTGGGCGCCGGCGCTGACCCAGCAGCATGGCTTTTTGCATGCCGGCATGGTGGCCACGGCGCTTGATTCGGCCTGCGGCTATGCGGGCTTCACGCTGATGCCGGCCGAGGCGGCCGTGCTCACGATCGAATACAAGATCAACCTGCTGGCCCCGGCCAAAGGCCAGCGCTTTCGCATGGTGGGCCAGGTCGTCAAGCCGGGGCGCACGATCACGGTCGCCGAGGGCCAGGCCTATGCCCTGGACGAGGGCAAGGAAAAACTCGTCGCCACCATGGGCTGCACGCTGATGGCCGTGACCGGCCGCGACCACATTCGTCACTGAAACAAGCATTAGGAGAACCCCTATGAACCTGCCCGGACTCAACTTCCAGCTGGGTGAAGACATCGACGCGCTGCGCGACGCGGTGCGCGAATTCGCGCAGGCCGAGATCGCGCCGCGCGCCGCCGACATCGACCAGAGCGATCAGTTTCCGATGGACCTGTGGCGCAAGATGGGTGAGCTGGGCGTGCTGGGCATCACCGTGCCCGAGGAATACGGCGGCGCCAACATGGGCTACCTCGCCCATATGATCGCGATGGAGGAAATCTCGCGTGCCAGCGCTTCCGTGGGCCTGAGCTATGGCGCTCACAGCAACCTCTGCGTGAACCAGATCAAGCGCAACGGCACGGACGAGCAGCGCAGGAAATACCTGCCCAAGCTGATATCGGGCGAACATGTGGGCGCGCTGGCGATGAGCGAGCCGGGCGCCGGGTCGGATGTGATCTCGATGAAGCTCAAGGCCGAGGACAAGGGCGGCTACTACCTGCTCAACGGCAGCAAGATGTGGATCACCAACGGCCCCGACGCCGACACGCTCGTGGTTTATGCCAAGACCGAGCCCGAGCTGGGTGCGCGCGGCGTGACGGCCTTCCTGATCGAAAAAGGCATGAAGGGTTTCAGCATCGCGCAAAAGCTCGACAAGCTGGGCATGCGCGGCAGCCACACGGGCGAGCTGGTGTTTCAAAATGTCGAGGTGCCGGCGGCCCACATCCTGGGCGGCCTCAACAGCGGCACCAAGGTGCTGATGAGCGGCCTGGACTACGAGCGCGCCGTGCTGGCGGCCGGGCCGCTCGGCATCATGCAGGCGGTGATGGACAACGTGATTCCCTACACCCATGACCGCAAGCAGTTCGGCCAGAGCATCGGCGAATTCCAGCTGATCCAGGGCAAGGTGGCCGACATGTACACCGTGCTGCAGGCCGGCCGCGCGTTTTGCTACACGGTCGGCAAGAACCTCGACCTGCTGGGCAGCGGGCATGTGCGCCAGGTGCGCAAGGACTGCGCCTCGGTCATCCTGTGGTGCGCCGAGAAGGCCACCTGGATGGCCGGCGAGGGCATCCAGATCTTCGGCGGCAACGGCTACATCAACGAGTACCCGCTGGGGCGCCTGTGGCGCGACGCCAAGCTCTACGAAATCGGCGCCGGTACCAGCGAGATCCGCCGCATGCTGATTGGGCGCGAGCTGTTTGCCGAAACCATGTAGCCATCGCTGTCACCCTGGGCGCAGTGCGGGATCTCAAGCGCAGGCAAGATTCTTCGCTGCGCCCGCATGGGCTGCCGCAGAAGCGACAATCGAGTCATGAACTCATCGATTCAAGACCTCTTCACCCACAACCGCAACTGGGCCGCGCAAATGCAGCGCGACCGTCCCGGCTTTTTCAGCGGGCTGGTCAAGCAGCAAAAGCCCAAATACATGTGGATAGGCTGCTCCGACAGCCGCGTGCCCGCCAACCAGATCACGGGGCTGGAGCCGGGCGAGGTATTTGTGCATCGCAATGTGGCCAACATCGTCGTCCACTCCGACCTCAACGCCTTGTCGGCCATCCAGTTCGCGGTCGAGCGGCTCAAGGTCGAGCACATCATGGTCGTGGGCCATTACGGCTGCTCGGGCGTACAGGCCGCGCTCGAAGGCGCGCGCATCGGTGTCGCCGACAACTGGATTCGCCATATCCAGGACGTGCGCGATCGGCACCGCGCGCTGCTCGAGAGCCTGCCCGAGGCGCAGCGTCCCGACGCTCTGTGTGATCTCAATGTGATCGAGCA
Organism: Burkholderiaceae bacterium; assembly: GCA_050725495.1. GTDB lineage: Bacteria > Pseudomonadota > Gammaproteobacteria > Burkholderiales > Burkholderiaceae_C > JBOHHM01. Next base: position 13,570 of record JBOHHM010000151.1, read on the forward strand.
GGTGGTCAATGTCTGCGTCAGCACCGTCATGGTCGATGCCTGGGCCGGCAGCCAGAAAGTCAGCGTGCACGGCTGGGCGTTCGGTGTGCACGACGGCCTGCTGCAGGACCTGCAGATGACGATCTCCAGCGCCGACTCGCTCGAGCCGCTTTACCGCGCCGCCATCGAGGGCGTGATCGCCGCACGGAGGTAGGCCGTGTTCCCGCAGCGCCTGGATTCCCCGCTGGCCTACGACATCGCCAAGGCGATGATGGACGGCTTCAACCGCCATTACCGCTTGTTCCGAACCGAGTCCGCGCGCGCCAAGCACCGCTTCGAGACGGCCGACTGGCACGGCCAGCAGCGCGCCCAGCGTGAGCGCATCGAGTTCTACGACCTGCGCGTCAAGGAATGCGTGACCCGGCTCGAGCGCGAATTCAAGGCCGGCGAGCAGGCCATGGATGTCTGGCAGCAGGTCAAGCTGCACTACATCGGGCTGCTGG
>JBOHHM010000152.1:0-5942 GCA_050725495.1 Burkholderiaceae bacterium
CGTTGGACAGGCCGCTGCGCGCCAGGCGCGGCTTGAGCGCATCAAGCCGGTGGGCCGAGGTGTCGAACGCGTAGAGCCGCCCGGTGCTGCGCATGGCCGCGCCTATGGCCAGGGTCTTGCCGCCGGCACCGGCGCAGAAATCGACCACCATTTCGCCGCGCTTGGCGTCGAGCAGCAGGGCCAGCAGCTGCGAACCCTCGTCCTGCACCTCGATGGCGCCGCGCGTGAAGGCGTCGAGCTTGCTCAGCGAGGGCTTGCCTTCGATCCGCAGGCCCCAGGGCGAATACGGGGTTGCTACTGATTTGATAGCAGCCTGCGCAAGTTCCTTCTGGACTTCCGCCCGCTTGTCGGTCAAGACATTGACGCGCAGGTCGAGTCCGGCGCTGTGGTTGAGGCTGTCCACCAGCGGCCAGAACTGCTCGCCCAGCTGCTTTTTCAGCGGTTGAACCAGCCACTCGGGCAGATTGTGGCGGTGACGCTCCAGCAAATCGGCGGGGTCGATGCTGTCGCACTGGTCAAGCCAGGTTTTTTCCTGGTCGCTCAGCGCGCTCTTGAGGAAATCGCGCGGGCCATGGAATCCCAAAATGGCCAGCCGCCGCTCCTTCGGCCCGCTGCCCGACGGGGCGAAATGGTCGAACAGGAGCTTCTTGCGCAGCACGGTGTAGGTGGTTTCGGCCAGGGTGGCGCGCTCGCGCGGGCCGAAAGCATAGGTAGTGCGGTGGTCGCGGAAGAAGCGCGACACCACGGCGTCGGCGGGATGGTCGAATTTGAGGGTGAGCCTGACGAGTTCGGCGCAGGCGTCCAGCAGGGCTTTAGGATGCATGGGCGGAATTGTCCCACGCACCCCTGTTCACCCCCCTCCCATGTCCGACGACCCCCTGCCCCCGCTGATCGAAACCCCGCCCGGCTTGTACCGTCATTACAAGGGCAACCTGTACGAGGTGCTGGGCACGGCATGCCACAGCGAAACGCTGGAGCCCATGACGCTGTACCGCGCGCTCCACGGCCAGCGTGGCCTGTGGGTGCGGCCAGCGGCGATGTTCGCTGAAGCCGTGCTCGTCGACGGCATAACCCAGCCGCGCTTTGCCCGCATCGGCGATCAAAACAGCGAAAAATTGGGGTCGGAAAAATTGGGGTCAGATTCCAATTTTTCCGTTTGAGGCCGTCCCGAAATTGGAATCTGACCCCAATTATTGTGGACAGGCCGCTACATTTTTTGCAGCATTTCAGCAACGGCCTGCGGATAGATCTGATGCTCCTGCGTGAGCACGCGGGCCGCTAGCGCCTCGGCGCTGTCGCTGGGCAGCACGGGCACGACCGCCTGCGCGAGGATGGGGCCGTGGTCGAGATCGGCCGTGACGAGGTGCACGGTGGCGCCGGCGAAGCGGCAGCCCGCGTCGATCGCCCCTTGGTGGGTGTGCAGGCCGGGAAAGGCGGGCAGCAGCGAGGGATGGATGTTGAGCAGCCGCTCCTGGTAGTGCGCGACAAAGGCGGGCGTGAGGATGCGCATGAAGCCGGCCAGCAGCACCAGGGCGGGCTGGTAGCGGTCGATCGCGGCGGCCAGTTCGGCGTCGAACGCCCCGCGCGAGGCAAAGCCCTTGTGATCCACCACCTCGCAGGCGATGCCCTGCTCGCGCGCGAACGCCAGCCCTGCTGCCGAGGCCTTGTTGCTGATGACGGCCGCCACCTGCGCGCCCAACTTCTCCTGCCAAGCGTCACGCCGGGCGGTGTTGACGATGGCCGCCATGTTGGAGCCGCCGCCGGAGATCAAAATCACGATGTTTTTCATTGTTACCTTGCAAGACAGGCCTTCAGCTCTGTCCTCAACTGATTAAAGGAATTATCACCTTGCGCATCCTCTCCCCCACAGAAGCCCGCGTGCTCGGCACGCTGATGGAAAAAGCCCGCACCGTGCCCGACAGCTACCCGCTGACGCTGAATTCGGTGGTGGCCGGCTGCAACCAGAAAACCAGCCGCGATCCCCTCATGAACATCGATGAAGCCCAGGCGCAGCTGGCACTCGATGCTCTCAAATCCATAGCGCTTGTGTTCGAGACCAGCGGCGGCCGGGTGGCGCGCTACGAGCACAACTTCCAGCGTGTGGTGGGCGTGCCCGAGCAGTCGGCCGTGCTGCTGGGCCTGCTGATGCTGCGCGGGCCGCAGACGGCGGGCGAGCTGCGCATCAACACCGAGCGCTGGTACCGGTTTGCCGACATTTCCTCGGTCGAAGGCTTTCTGGACGAAATGCTGGAACGCGCCGAGGCCAAGGGCGGGCCCCTGGTGGTGAAGCTGCCACGCGCGAGCGGCGAGCGCGAGCAGCGCTGGGCCCATCTGCTGTGCGGCCCGGTGGAGCTGGCGCAGGCCGCCAGCGCCAGCGAAGCCCTGGCACCCGGCCTGGGCGAGATCAGCCAGCTGCAAACTCGCATCGGTGTGCTGGAAAACGAGGTGGCGCAGTTGCGCGAAACGGTGCAAAAACTCTGCTCCGAACTCGGCTTGGCGGCGCCCATGTCGCAGGGCGGACAGGACTAAACGAACGACCGTGCTAAAAACCAGACCTTGTCATTCCGAGGCGAAGCCGAAGAATCTGCTGTGCAGCAGAGATCCTTCGCTGTGCCCAGGATGACAAGCCCTTTTGGAGACATTCCCATGGATTTGGCCTTTACCCCTGAAGAACAGACATTCCGCGAACAGATCCGCGCCTGGGTGCGTGAGAACCTGCCGCCCGAGATTTCGCACAAGGTCCACAATGCCCTGCGCCTGTCGCGCGACGACTTGCAGCGCTGGGCCAAAATCCTCGGCAAAAAAGGCTGGCTGGGCTACGGTTGGCCCAAGGAATTCGGCGGCCCGGGCTGGACCGCGGTGCAAAAGCATTTGTTCGAGGAAGAATGCGCGCTGGCCGGTGCGCCGCGCGTCATACCGTTTGGCCCGGTGATGGTGGCGCCGGTGATCATGGCCTTTGGCAACGCCGAGCAGCAGCAGCGTTTTCTGCCCGGCATCGCCAGCGGCGACGTCTGGTGGAGCCAGGGTTACAGCGAGCCGGGTTCGGGCTCGGACCTGGCCTCGGTCAAGACCCGGGCCGAGCGCCGGGGCGACAAGTACATCGTGAACGGCCAGAAAACCTGGACCACGCTGGGCCAGTACGGCGAATGGATTTTCTGCCTGGTGCGCACCAGCACCGAAGGCAAGCCGCAGACCGGCATTTCCTTCCTGCTGATCGACATGAAGTCGCCCGGCGTGACGGTGCGGCCCATCGTGCTGCTCGACGGTGAGGCCGAAGTCAACGAAGTCTGGTTCGACAACGTCGAGGTGCCGGCCGAAAACCTGATCGGCGAAGAGAACAAGGGCTGGACCTATGCCAAGCACCTGCTGAGCCATGAGCGCACCAACATCGCCGATGTGAACCGCGCCAAGCGCGAGCTCGAGCGCTTGAAGCGCATCGCCCGCGCCGAGGGCGTGTACGACGACAGCCGTTTTCGCGACGAGATCGCCAAGCTCGAGGTCGACGTGGTGGCACTCGAGATGCTGGTGCTGCGCGTGCTCTCGGCCGAGAAATCGGGCAAGAACCCGCTGGACATTGCCGGCCTGCTCAAGATCCGCGGCAGCGAAATCCAGCAGCGCTACAGCGAACTGATGATGCTGGCCGCCGGCCCCTATTCGCTGCCCTTCATCTTCGAGGCCATGGAGGCCGGCTGGCAGGGCGACCATGTCGGCGCCGCCCACTGCGCGCCGCTGGCATCCACCTACTTCAACCTGCGCAAGACCACGATCTACGGTGGTTCCAACGAGGTTCAGAGAAATATCGTCGCGCAGACCGTTCTCGGCTGATGCCGTAGAACGGTCCGCGCGATGCGCGACAGGACTGCTCCCCCGCGCCCCCTCCGAGAGGGGGCTCTATTCAGGCTTCGCAAGGATTGAAAATGGATTTTGACTTTACCGACGACCAGGAACAGCTGCGCGACGCCGTGCGCAAATGGGTAGCCAAGGGCTACGACTTTGAACGCCGCCGCGGCATCGCCCAGGCGGGCGGCTTCTCGCGCGAGGCCTACGCCAAACTGGCCGAACTGGGCCTGTGCGGGCTCTACATCCCCGACGACCAGGGTGGCCTCGGCATGGGCCCGGTCGAAGCCATGGTGGTGATGGAGGAGCTGGGCCGCGGTATCGTGCTCGAGCCGCTGGCGCAAACGCTGATCGCCGGCGCTGTGCTCAGCGGCTATGCGCCCCAAGCCCTGAAGGCCGCCTGGCTGCCCGCCATCGCCAGCGGCGAGAAGCTCGTGGTGCTGGCCCAGCAGGAACGCAAGGCCCGCTACCGGCTCGATGTGTGCGAGGCCAAAGCGACCCAAGCCCCCACCGGATGGGCGCTCGACGCTATCAAAAGCATAGTTCCCGCCGGTGACCAGGCCGACGCCTTCCTGGTGCCCGCCAGCGTCAACGGCAAAATCGCGCTGTTCCTGGTGGAGCGCAGCGCGGCCGGCGTCGCCACGAGCGGCTACGGCACGCAGGACGGCGGCCGGGCTGCCGAACTCATGCTCAAGAATGCGCCCGCCAGCCTGGTCACGCTCGAGGGCCTGACGGCGCTCGAGCATGCGGTGGACATCGGCATCGCCGCCGCCTGCGCCGAAGCCGTGGGCGTGATGGACAAGACGCTGGACGTCACGGTCGAGTACCTGAACACGCGCAAGCAGTTCGGCGTCGTCATCAGCAGCTTCCAGGCCCTGCGGCATCGCGTGGCCGACATGAAGATGCAGCTGGAACTGGCCCGCTCGATGAGCTACTACGCCAGTCTCAAGCTCAACGCCCCGGCCGATGAGCGCCGCCGCGCCTTGGCGCGCGCCAAGTACCAGCTCGGCAACTCGATGCGCTTTGTCGGCCAGCAGGCGGTGCAGCTGCACGGCGGCATCGGCGTGACCGACGAGTACATCGTGAGCCACTATTTCAAGAAGCTCACGCAGCTGGAGATGACGTTCGGCGACAGCTTGCACCACCTCGGTGAAGTGTCGCAACGAATGCAGGACACAGCCGGCGTGTTCGCCTGACGCTATTAAATAGATAGCATCTCGCGCCTGCGGTTCATGGACTGACGGGCGTTTTCACATTCAAGGCGAGGCCATGTCCTCCCCAGTAAAAAGGCCGTCACAGCGACGGCCTTTTTGCTCGGCGGGGGCGGCGAAATTCAGACGTACAGACGCGAGGTCTTGGGCAGGTGCGCCATGAGGAACTCCATCTGGTCGGCCAGGATGCGGCGGTTGCGCAAAATGAAGTCTTCCCACAGGCTGGGCACATAGGGTGCGTACAGCAGCGGCATATGGGCCTGCTCGGGCGTGCGGCTGCTCTTGCGGTGATTGCAGGCCCGGCAGGCCGTGACCACGTTCATCCAGGAGTCAAAGCCGTTTTGGGCGAACGGAATGATGTGCTCGCGGGTCAAGTCCTCTTCGTGGTACAGGTCGCCGCAGTAGGCGCAGAGGTTGCGGTCACGCGCGAACAGCTTGCTGTTGGTCAGGCTCGGCCTGAGGTTGAACGGGTTGATGTTGGGCACGCCCTTGGTGCCGATGATGCTGTTGACGGCAATGATGGACTGCCGACCCGAGATCGCGTTGTGGCCCCCGCGGTACACCGCGATCTCACCGCCCGACTCCCAGCGCACTTCCTCGGCGGCGTAGTGAGTCACCGCCTGTTCGAGCGAAATCCAGGACTGGGGCAGCCCTTGGGCCGACAACTTCAAAACCTTCAAAACACGCCTCCTACCACAGTGAAACAAGTACTGACACGGAATGCAGACGTCTCCAACAGCTTGGCTGGCGTGACGCCAGCCAAGCTACTGAGTCACAATATACGCTCTTTGTGACATTTTGGCTTCAAGCGCTTGACCCACGGGCGCGAATTGCTATCAAAAAGATACCAGCTGATGAAGGTCTTTCGCGGTTTCCACCATCCCGGCATTGCCC
>JBOHHM010000153.1:0-15556 GCA_050725495.1 Burkholderiaceae bacterium
CCCACCTGGGCCGACGTGGCTTGGCTGCAGGCCCAGACCCGCTTGCCCGTGCTGCTCAAGGGCGTGCTGCACAAAGACGACGCGCGCCAGGCGGCGGCCCTCGGCCTGGCCGGTCTGATCGTGTCCAACCATGGCGGCCGCACCCTGGACACCAGTGCGGCGACCGCGGCCGTGCTGCCGCGCATCGCCGAAGCGCTCGCCGGCAGCCTGCCCCTGCTGGTCGACGGCGGCATCCGCCGCGGCACCGACGTGCTCAAAGCCCTGGCCCTGGGCGCCCAGGCCGTGCTGGTGGGCCGCCCCTATGTCTATGGGCTGGCCAATGCCGGGGCGGTGGGCGTGGCCCATGTGCTGCGCCTGCTGCGCGACGAGCTTGAAATCGCCATGGCACTGTGCGGCTGTGCCACGCTGGCCCAGGCCTCGCCGGCCCTGCTGTTCGGGCACACCGGGCCGGACAGCGCCTGAACAGGAAAACAGAAAATGCGCATGGTTATTGCAAATGCGACAGATTCGTATTTATAATTTCCCATCTTCAACAGCCAGCCAGCATTCCTGCCTGCCGCCATGATTGTTTGCGTTTGCCACCGGGTTTCCGACCGTGATATTGCCCACCATGTCCGTGGCGGCATGAGCTTTGACGACATCCAGCTCGAGCTCGGCGTGGCCACCCAATGCGGGCAATGCGAGAGCTGCGCCCGCGATGTGGTGGCGCGATGCTCCAGCGCCTACCCAGTCGCTCATTTGCACAAAGACGGCGCATCCACGATCCAGCTCGCCAGCTCCATCACACAGGGCAAGGCATGGAACTCCTCGCAGCCCTCGGTGGCAGCCTGATTCTGGTCATGGCCTCGGCCTGGTGGATTTTCCGCCTGTAGCCGCAACCCAATAGCCGCACCTGGCGTGGTGCCTTGCCATCACGCCATGGTCCGCTTCGCTCCTAAACTATGACCTTGTCTGTCCGCCTCCCCGCCCTGCCCGGCATGAACCGCAACTTCGTCATTGCGCTCGGCGTGGTTTTGTTCCACGCAGCGGCCCTATGGGCGCTGCAAACCGGACTGCTGCGCCGCGCGGTGGAAATCATCGTGCCCGCCGAGGTCCTCGGCGAATTCATCACGCCCCCGGCCCCCAAGACCGACATACCCAGGCCACCCACGCCACCGGCCCCGCTCAAGCAGCCGGTCGCCAAGACACGCCAGCCGCTGGCGGCCCCGGCACCGCAGCCGCTGGCCATCCCGGACACAAGTCCCGCACCGAACGCCCCCACGGGCGTGACCACACCCCAGCCCCCGGCCCCACCGATCGCCGCGCCTGTGGCCGTGGCTGCCGCACCGGCGGCGCCTGCCGCACCGCCCAAGGTCGAACTGCCGTCCAGCGACGCCGACTATCTGCAAAACCCCAAGCCGGCCTACCCGCCCATCAGCAAGCGTTTGGGCGAGCAGGGCAAGGTAGTCGTGCGCGTGCTCATAGGCGCGGACGGAATGCCGCAAAAAGCCGAACTGAAGAAATCAAGCGGCTTCGAACGCCTGGATCGTTCGGCCCTGGAATACATCATGAAATGCCGCTATGTCGCGGGGAAAGTCGGTGGCGTAGCCCAGGCCATGTGGTACGACGCCCCTGTCAATTTTGTTCTCGAATAATTCTCTGGAGTAGTTATGCAATCTCAATTCGGCCTCGCCAACCTGTGGGCACAGGGCGATATCGTCACCCGGGGCGTGGCCCTGCTGCTGCTGGGCATGTCGCTGGCCTCCTGGATGGTCATCATCGTCAAGGGGCTGGATCTGCGCAAGTGTGCGAGCCAGTCCCGCACCACGGAGAGCTTCTGGCACAGCGCCGATTTCGCCGACGGCCTGAACAAGCTCGGCAATGACAGCAGCAATCCGTTTCGCGCCCTCGCGATCGAAGGCCGCGAGGCCACGGCCCACCACCACGCCCAGCCCCAGTTGCACGACTCGCTGGACGTGAGCGACTGGCTCACGCGCTCGCTGCGCAACTCGATCGACGAATCCACCGCGCGCCTGCAGTCAGGCCTGGCGGTCCTGGCCTCGGTCGGCTCGACCGCGCCCTTCATCGGCCTGTTCGGCACCGTCTGGGGCATCTACCACGCGCTGATGTCGATCAGCGCCGCGGGCCAAGCCACCATCGACAAGGTGGCCGGCCCGATTGGCGAAGCCCTGATCATGACCGCGCTCGGCCTGGCCGTGGCGATTCCGGCCGTGCTGGGCTACAACGCCCTGGTGCGCGGCAACAAGGCCATCCTCACCAAGCTCAACCGTTTCGCGCACGATCTGCACGCCTACTTCGTGACCGGCGCACGCGTGACCACCGGCGGCGCCACCAAGGTGGTACCGATGAAGAAGGGCCTCTGATCATGGCTTTCGGAACCCAAGACGACACTGACGAGGTGATGAACGAAATCAACATGACGCCCTTCGTGGACGTCATGCTGGTGCTGCTCATCATCTTCATCATCACCGTGCCCGTGATGAAGCATGCGGTCAATATCGACCTGCCGCGTGCGACCAACCAGCCGCAGGAAGTCAAGCCCGAGACCATCCGGCTCAGCGTGGACGCAAAGGGCCAATATTTCTGGAATGAAAACCGGGTGGAGGACCAGGATCTGGGCCCGCTGCTGCAGGCCGAAGCAGCCAAAAACCCGCAGCCGGATCTGCACATCCGCGGCGACAAGGAAGTGCGCTACGAGCGCGTGGCCCAGGCCATGGCCGCGGCGCAGCAGGCGGGGGTGAAGAAGATCGGCTTTGTGACCGAACCCAGGCACTGAGAGCGACGCCATGTCCCGGGCGCGGAGCCCGGGATGGCAACCTCAGGCAGGCACAGCAAAAATTTCCGTCACGCTGCTTGACTTTTAATTGCGAATCATTATCATTTAGATATTGCGAATTCAGTCAGGAAAAACAAGATGCACGCCACGCTTACCGTCCACTCCCTCTTCAGCCCCGCAAGCCGCGATCACGCGCCTGATGGCCTGCAGAACCTGGACGATGAAAGCCTGGGCAACGCGGCGCAAGTGGTCGACAGCACCGAACTGCTCAGGGGCCACAAGGCCGTGGCGATCAAGCACAACGGCGCCATCTACCGCCTGCAGGCCACCAAACTGGGCAAGCTGATCCTGACGAAATAGGTTTCATCGTGGGGCGACTCGAAGACTTGCCACAAGTCTCCAAGGGTCGTTTTTGCTAGCCAACGGGCTCGCCCGACTAGCCAAGCATTTTTTCCGCGGCATCATGAAAAACGTCGACTTCTCCATCGGCGTTTTGCTGTTTTTGGGCTGCCGCCCTTATCCATCGGGCGACAGATGCTATCAAATCAAGAGCAGTTAAAGGCCCAGGACGGCAATGCCGGCCTTCGCAATCTGGGCGTCTTCGCTGGACTTCACGCCGCTCACGCCGACGGCGCCCAGGCACTGACCGTCCTGGACGATCGGCACGCCGCCTTCGAGCAGGCCTTGCAGGTTGGGCGCGCTGAGAAAGGACACGCGCCCACCATTGACCATATCCTCATAGACCTTGCTCTCGCGCCGGCCCAGGGCCGCTGTGTGGGCCTTGGCCGGGGCAATGTGGGCAGAAATGGCGGCGGCGCCATCGAGGCGCTGCAGCCACAGCAGGTGGCCGCCATCGTCGACGATGGCAATGCTGACGGACCAGTTGTTCTTCACGGCTTCAGCTTCGGCCGCGGCGGCGATTTTCTTGATGTCGGCGAGTTCGAGAGAGAGTCTGGTCTTCATGACTTGATGAACAACAATAAAGAGGGTCGAGCATAACGGCTATCCAGCCCTGCCATCGCCCGGTCGGGGCAAAAGCAGTTTTTGCAGAAATTGGGAGGCGCCATCGCCGCCGCTTGGGCGAACCGCACAAAACATCCTAGAATTCAGGGATCTGCACTTTGCAGCCGCAACAGGAGTTCCAGACATGAATGACCGCGTACCAACCGTCGACCCGAATGCTGGTTATGGCTATGCCGTATCGCAGGAGCAACGCAACCGGGTGCTGCGCAACACCTACTGGCTGCTGGCCCTGAGCCTGCTGCCCACCGTGCTGGGCGCTTGGCTGGGCATGGCCACCGGCATCACCCGCTCGCTGACCGGCGGCATGGGCCTGATCGTGTTCCTGGGCGGCGCCTTCGGCTTCATATTCGCGATCGAAAAGACCAAGAACTCGGGCGCCGGCGTGCCCGTCCTGCTGGGCTTCACCTTCTTCATGGGCCTGATGCTGTCGCGCCTGATCGCGATGGTGCTGGGCTTCAAGAACGGCCCCGACCTGGTCATGACCGCCTTTGGCGGCACGGCCGGCGTGTTCTTCGTGATGGCCAGCCTGGCCAGCGTGATCAAGCGCGACCTCTCGGGCCTTGGCAAGTGGCTGTTTGTCGGCGCCGTTGTGCTGATGGTCGGCGCCATCATCAATGTGTTCGTCGGCTCGACAGCCGGCATGATGGCCATCTCGGTGGCGGCCATTGCGATTTTCAGCGCCTACATGCTGTACGACCTCAAGCAGATCATCGACGGCGGCGAAACCAACTACATCAGCGCCACGCTGGCGCTCTATCTGGACATCTTCAACGTGTTCCAGAGCCTGCTGGCGCTGCTGGGCATTGTCGGCGGCGACAGCGACTAAGCAGGCCTTGGGGGCTCCATGCCCCGACGGCGAGTTAGAAAGCAAAGGGGCCTGCGGGCCTCTTTGTCATGTGCGCTCGAACACCGCGATGGACTCCACATGGGCTGTGTGCGGGAACATGTTGACCACGCCGGCGGCCGTGCACCGATAGCCGGCCTGGTGCACCAGCAGGCCGGCGTCGCGGGCCAGCGTGGCTGGGCTGCAGCTCACGTAGACAATGCGCTTCGGGGCGGTCCAACCCTGCCGCAGCTCGGGCTGCTGGTGCAAGTCCGCCAGCGCCTTGGCCAGCGCAAAAGCGCCTTCGCGCGGCGGATCGACCAGCCATTTGTCGGCGACGCCGTCCAGCATGAGCCGTTCGGGCGTCATCTCAAACAGGTTGCGTGCTACAAATTTTGTAACTGCCAGCCCCCTTCCCTTGTGGGCTGAAGCGCTGTTTCTTTCATAGTTCTGGCGCGAACGGGCGACCAGCGCCTCGCTGCCCTCGACGCCCAGCACCTCGCGCGCCTGGGTGGCAATGGGCAGCGTGAAGTTGCCGAGTCCGCAGAACCAGTCGATCACGCGCTCGTGCTGCTGCGCATCAAGCAGGCGCAGCGCTCGACTGACCAGCACGCGGTTGATCTGCGAATTGACCTGGGTGAAATCGGTGGGCTTGAACGGCATGGTGATGCCGAATTCGGGCAACGCGTAGGCCAGCTCGGGGCCGCCTTCATCGAGCAGATGAACCGTCTCCGGCCCCTTGGGTTGCAGCCACCACTGAACACCGGGGTGCTCGGCAGCGAAGGCCCGCAGCCGGGCCAGGTCGCCCGGGCTCAAGGGCTCCAGATGGCGCAGCACCAGCGCCGTCACCTCGTCACCGCAGGCCAGCTCGATCTGCGGACAGGTCTCGATCGCGTCCATGGCACCGATCAACTCGCGCAGCGGCACCAGCATGGCGCTCACATGGGGCGGCAGCACGGGGCAGACGCTCATGTCGGCCACATAGCGGCTCTTGCGCTCGTGAAAACCGACCAGCACCACGCCCTTCTTGCGCACATGGCGTACCGACAGCCGGGCGCGGTAGCGGTAGCCCCAGGCCGGGCCTTCGATCGGGCGCAGCAGGCTTTCGGGCTTGACCTTGCCCAGATGCCAGAGGTTGTCTTCCAGCACCCGCTGTTTGGTCGCCACCTGCGCGCCCACCTGCAAATGCTGCATCTTGCAGCCACCGCAGGCGCCGGCATGCAGGCCGAAATGCGGGCAGGCCGGCCGCACGCGCTGCGAGGATTCGCGGTGGATGGCCGTGAGCGTGGCCTGCTCCCAGTTGTTCTTCTTGCGGTAGGTGTTGGCGCTCACCAGCTCGAACGGCAGGGCTCCTTCGATGAACACCACCTTGCCGTCGGCCTTGTGCGCCACGCCCTGGGCTTCGAGGTCCAGCGACTCGACCTCCAGCCAGTCGGGCGGCAGGGATGAATGTTTCTCAATCGGATCTGTCATCCCCGAATTGTCTCAGGCGCCGATGCCCCTTCTGCAGCCCACCTCTTTCACGCACTGCGGCAGCGCCGTGTTGGCGGCCCGCGGCTCATCCCGGGTGGGCGTGATGCAGCGCATCGAGAAAGGCTTGCGCGATTCGGGATGGGCGCGGTGAACGTCGCGTGATCGCGACGAAATCAACGCGGTAGGTGCACTGCGGGTGGTCGATCCTCTGCATCAGCCCTTGGGCCAGAAACGATGCGGCATAGTGATCCGGCAGGAAGCCGATGTAGCAGCCCGACAGGATCAGGGTCGCGATCGCCTCCTGGTCGGTGACCGAGGCATGGCGGCGCAGGCGAAACCGGTGGGTCACTTCCATGTTGGGAGAGTGAAAACCCAGCCCGGCGTAGTCGTACTCCTGCAGCTCCTTCAGGTTGAGCGCCTCGTGGCGCGCACCGAACAGCGGATGCTGCCGTCCGCAGTACAGGAACATCGCTTCGGAAAACAGGGGGGCGTAGCTCATGCTGTCCGATCGGCGATGGTCGGGGACGATCCCCAGCTGCAGCCGGCCATCCATGACGCCAGGCTCGATGCTGTTGAGCGCCCCGACCGTGATCTCCAGCGCCACCTCGGGCGCTATGCGCCGGAACTCCCGGATCGCCTGATCGATCCGCGCCTGCGGGTTGGTGGCGGTCTTGTCGAAGAGGCCGATCTGCAACGAACCCACGAGCTCATCGTGCATCTGCGCCACGCTGGTGCGAAAGCCGTCCAGCGCATCGAGCAGGCGCAAGGCATCGTCGTACACGCGCTGCCCCTCGTCGGTCAGGGCGAAGCCGGCGCGCCCCCTGCGGCACAGCACCAACCCCAGCCGCTCCTCCAGGTCTTTTACATGGCGGCTGACTGTGGAGCGCCCGATATTGAGCTCCAGTTCGGCCGCCGCCATGCCGCCGCAGTCGACCACCGACTTGAACACCTTGAGCAAACGCACTTCAGTGTCGCCGACCTGGCCCAGCAGGGCTTTTCTCACCATAGAAGTTTCATATTTATGCAACCAAGTTGCGATACATCGCAGTTTATCAATGTGACCCCTCGGCCCACAATGCCGACACCACCTCACCTTTGCGAGACCCGACATGGACATGAGCAACATCGAAGCAGCAGGCCCCAAACTGTCCACAGCCCAGCTGGAGGCCCATTGGATGCCGTTCAGCGGCAACCGGCAGTTCAAGAAGGACCCGCGCATCCTGGTCGGCGCCGAAGGCTGCCACTACATCGACGCCCAGGGTCGCCGGATATTTGACGGCCTGTCCGGCCTCTGGACTTGCGGCCTGGGTCATGGGCGCCAGGAAATTATCGAGGCGGTCAGTCGCCAGATGAGCACCCTCGACTACGCACCGGCGTTCCAGTTTGGCCACCCTGCCTCTTTCCAGTTGGCCGAGCGCATTCGCACGCTCATGCCGGCGGGCCTGGATCGCGTGTTCTTCGTCGGTTCCGGCTCGGAGGCGGCCGACACCTCGCTCAAAATGGCCCGGGCCTACTGGCGGTTGAAGGGCCAGAGCGGCAAGACCCGCTTCATCGGCCGCTCCAAGGGCTACCACGGCGTGAACTTTGGCGGCATCAGCGTGGGCGGCATGGTCGGCAACCGCAAGCTGTACGGCGAGGGCATCGCGGCCGATCACCTGCCCCACACCCTGCTGCCGCAAAACGCCTTCAGCCGCGGCATGCCCGCCGGTGGCGCCCACCTGGCCGACGAGCTGCTGGAACTGATTGCGCTACACGATGCGTCCAACATCGCCGCGGTCATCGTCGAGCCCTTCTCCGGCTCGGCCGGCGTGATCGTGCCGCCCCAGGGTTATCTGCAGCGGCTGCGCGAGATCTGTGACCAGTTCGGGATCCTGCTGATCTTCGACGAAGTCATCGCCGGCTTCGGCCGCTTGGGCGCGTGGACCGGCGCCGAGGCGTTCGGCGTGACCCCGGACCTGGTCAACTTTGCCAAGCAGGTGACCAACGGCGCCATCCCCATGGGCGGTGTCGTTGCGAAGTCCGAGATCTACCAGACCTTCATGGAGGCGGGCGGTCCCGACTACATGGTTGAATTTGCGCATGGCTACACCTACTCCGCCCATCCCGTGGCCTGTGCCGCGGGTCTGGCCACGCTGGATCTGCTGGAGCGCGAGCAGACCCTCTCGCGCGTGAACGAGCTGGCGCCGTATTTCGAGAACGCGGTGCACAGCCTGCGCGGTGCCAAGCATGTGACCGATATCCGCAATATCGGCCTGGCGGCCGGCCTGAGCATCGCGCCCGCCCCCGGCGAACCGGCGCGGCGCCCCTTCGAGATTGCGATGCGCTGCTGGAACAAGGGCTTCTATGTGCGCTATGGCGGCGACACGCTGCAGCTTGCGCCGCCGTTCGTCGCCCGGCGCGAGGACATCGACGCCCTGATCAACGTGCTGGGCGAGGCGCTCAACGCCCAGGCCTGAGCCACGCAGCGCGCCATCCACACCCACCCTGAGCTCCGGGGTGGTCCGGTCCGATGGAGCTGTGAGCGCTAGAGCAGCGATTCTTTGGAGATGCCGCTGCGGATCAGGTGGCGCTTGAGCTTGAGCAGGGCCTCGTTCTGGATTTGCCGCACGCGCTCGCGGGTCAGGCCCAGGCGGTCGCTCAGCACTTCCAGGGTTTCGGGGTCGCGGTCGTGCAGGCCGAAGCGACCTTCCAGCACTTCCTTCTCGCGATTGGAAAGCGCTGCGATCCAGTTCTCCAGCAAGCTCTCGACCTCGCGCATCTGGGTGATGTCGTTCGGATCCACGGCAAGCTCGTCAGCGAGGCTGTCGCCCAGCGTGTGCTCGTCTTCCGACTTGTCCATAGCGGCATCGAGCGAGCGGGGGGTTTCCGCCATGGCCAGCAGTTCGGCCACCTCCTGCACCTCACGCCCCAGCAAAGCGGCCACATCGTCCACCCGCACACCGTCGGGCCGGGTGGCGACAAAGCTGGAGTCGTTCTCCAGCATGCGGCGCGCGCGCAGCACCTGTTGCAATTCGCGCACCACATGCACAGGCAGACGGATCACACGGCCCTGGTTCATCACCGCCCGCTCGACGGACTGGCGTATCCACCAAGTCGCGTAGGTGGAGAAGCGAAAGCCCCGCTCGGGCTCGAATTTGTCGATGGCATGCATCAGGCCGAGGTTGCCCTCCTCGATCAGGTCGGACAGCGGCACACCGCGCCCCAGATAGCCCTTGGCAATGCTGACCACCAGCCGCAGATTGTGTTCGATCATGGACTGGCGAGCCGCGAAGTCGCCAGCACGGGCCCGGGTGGCGGTCTCGAACTCTTGCTCTGCGTTGAACAGGCCGGTGCGCCGCACGTCGCGCAGGTACAGAGTCAGCGTGTCGCTGGATTCGCCAGCGAACTCATAGGCAGCCTCCTTGGGATTCTCATCCGCTATCAAATCCATGGCGCCGTTGGACCGCTCCAGGGGGTCTGGTGGCAGTTTTTCCGCAGAACTGTCACTCTCAAGCGCATCCGGTACGACGATGGGGTTGTGTCCGTTGCGCTTCTTCATGATGCCTACCTGGCTGGAAGCAATCTTGCCGGGTCGACCGGCTTTCCTTGCCGTCGAATTTCGAAGTGAAGCTTCACGCGGTCCGCATCACTGTTGCCCATTTCGGCAATTTTCTGGCCTTTGCGCACCGACTGGTCTTCCTTGACCAGCAGGGTCTGGTTGTGCGCATAGGCCGTCAGATAGGTGTTGTTGTGCTTGAGAATGACCAGATTGCCGTAACCGCGCAGGCCGGCCCCGGCATAGACAACCCGGCCGTCGGCGGCTGCCAGCACGGCGTCTCCAGCCTTGCCACCAATGTCCAGCCCCTTGTTCTTGGCCTCATCAAACCCGGCCAGCAAGCTGCCGCCGGCAGGCCAGGTCCAGGCCAGCTCATCGTCGCCATTGGCTGCGGGGACCGGCATGGGTGCCGGCGCTGGCGCCGAGGTCGAGGCCGGTGCGGGACTGGCCATGGCCGATGAGGCGGCCGAAGCCGCTGGCTTGGCTGCGCTGGCGGCCGGGGCGGCCGCGGCTGGAGTGACGGACGACGATGTCACGGGCTTAGCCACGGCCACCGACTCAGCGACCGGTGGAATCACGCGCAAGACCTGGCCGACTTCGATCAGGTTGGGGTTCTCGAGATTGTTCCAGCGCACGATGTCGCGCCAGGCCTGGCCGGTGTCCAGGCCGATGCGCATCACGGTGTCGCCAGGCCGAACGGTGTAATAGCCAGGCTTGCCGGCGTTTTCAATGCCCGGCAAGGGTTTCACGGCAGCGGCAACGTTGGGATCGGTGGCCACGGGGGCGGGCAGCGTCATGCCCGTACCCCGGTCTTCCACAGGCGCACGGTGGTTAGGCCTGTTGGAGGCGCAACCGACCAGAGCCAAGCCGGCCACCAGCAGCATTGCAAACTTCCACCCGTGACTCCGCGAACCCGGCATATCTGAACCCTTTAAGCAATACCCGATTTTAGGGGGACAAAGTGAACCGCCTCAAGCACACTTTGTTTCAAGCCTTGCGCCAACTTATCTATTACCACCAGTGCCTGCTGACCGGCCGCCGTTGCCATGGGCGCCACCAGGCGCCCGCCCGGCGCAAGTTGGTCTATCCAGGCCTGGGGCACGGCCTCGCCGCCGGCCGCCGCGATGATTCCAGCATAGGGCGCGCCCTTGGCGTAGCCGGCCATGCCGTCGCCAAACAGCAGATGCACATTGGGCAGGCGCAAGGGCCGCAAATTCTCGCGCGCCTTGTCATGCAGGCCGCGCAAGCGCTCGATGCTATAGACCTCGCTGACGACTCGACTCAGCACAGCAGCCTGGTAGCCGCAGCCGGTGCCGATCTCCAGCACCCGGCCCATGGGGCCGGTCCGGTCCGGCCCGGCCCCCAGCAGCAGCTCGATCATGCGCGCCACCACATTCGGCTTGGAAATCGTCTGGCCCAGGCCAATCGGCAGGCTGGTGTCTTCATAGGCCTGGTTGACCAGGGCACTGTCGACAAAGCGGTGGCGCTCCACCGTGCCCATCGCAGCCAGCAGTTGCCGGTTGGCAATGCCTTGCGCCGCCAGTTTCTGCACCATGCGTGCGCGCACAGCCTGTGAGTCCAGTCCCAGCCCCTGATTCGCCGGTTTTGCTCCGGCTTGCGCATCCTTGTGGGTTGCAGGCCTTGCCTCATGGGCACCTGTAGCTATGCCTTTGATAGCAACTGGTTTGCCCGAATGCAGATCCAGGCGTGCCGGAAAGCCGGGCCGCAGCGGCGGGCGCTGCGTCACGAGCCCTGCCCCGCCAGCTTGGCCGCCGTCTGGGCCCAATAGCCGAGAAAATCGTGGTCGGTCAGGTCCACTTTTAACGGTGTCATCGCCACATGACCTTGAACGGTCGCATGAAAATCGGTGCCCTCGGCATCGTCCTTGGCCGGGCCGGCGCCGCCAATCCAGTACATGGTCTCGCCTCGCGGGCTGGGTTGGGTGATCACTTTCTCGGCGGCGTGACGGCGCCCCAGACGGCAGACCTTCAGTGGCTTGATCTGCTCAAAGGGCAGGTTGGGAATGTTCACATTGAGCAGCCAGGGGCTGGCTCCGATCAGCTTGTGGCCCGACATCTGGACGATGAAGTCGCGTGCTATTTGTGCGGCCGCCTCCAGGTGGGCCCAGCCCTTGTCGACCTGCGAGAACGCGATGGCCGGAACGCCGAATAAATATCCTTCCATGGCCGCGCCCACCGTGCCCGAGTAAATCGTGTCGTCGCCCATGTTGGCGCCGTTGTTGATGCCCGAGACAACGAGGTCGGGCCGGTAGCCCAGCAAACCGGTCAGGGCAATATGCACGCAATCGGCCGGCGTGCCGTTGATGTAGCGAAACGCCGAGGCCGCCTGCTGCACGTACAGTGGCGAGTTCAAAGTCAGCGAGTTGGACTTGGCACTGTTGTTCTGCTCCGGCGCAACCACCTCGACCTCGGCCACGGTCTTCAGCGCCTCGTACAGCGCCACGATGCCGGGCGCCTGGTAGCCGTCGTCATTCGATATCAGGATTTTCATCATCGTCAGCAATTGCAACCGATTGTAGGTGGCACGACCACTTCCAGGGCAAACCGGCCGCAGGTCGCTCGTGAGACATTCATGGCGCAGCGCCCGTCCTATCATCTGGCAAATTTCACTGGAGAACTCCCATGCACGCATGGCTTTGCGAAAACCCCGTTGGCGTGGACGCGCTGATCTGGAAGGAACTGCCCCCGCCGCAGCCCAAGGCGGGCGAGGTGCTGATTGAAATCAAGGCCGCCAGCCTGAACTTCCCCGACCTGCTGATTGTCCAGAACAAGTACCAGATCAAGCCGCCCCTGCCCTTTGTGCCGGGCTCGGAATACGCCGGCGTGATCCAAGCCGTGGGCGAAGGCGTCACCCAGCTCAAGCCTGGCCAAAGCGTAGCCTGCCTGTCGGGCACAGGCGGCTTTGGCACCCACACCATCGCGCCCGCCGCCTTGTGCATGCCGCTGCCACCCAAGTTCCCGCATGTGGATGCGGCGGCCTTCATCATGATCTACGCCACCTCCTACCATGCGCTGGTTGACCGGGCCCAGCTCAAGGCCGGCGAAACCGTGCTGGTGCTTGGCGCTGCGGGGGGCGTGGGCACGGCAGCCATCCAGATTGCCAAGGCCGCAGGCGCGCGCGTGATTGCGGCCGCCTCCAGCGACGAAAAGTGCGCGCTGTGCACATCCATAGGCGCCGATGCCACGATCAACTACACACGCGAAAACCTTCGCGATGCGATCAAGGCCGCGACCGACGGCAAGGGCCCGGACGTGATTTACGACCCGGTGGGCGGCGATTTTGCCGAACCCGCGTTCCGCTCGATCGCCTGGCGCGGCCGCTACCTGGTGGTCGGCTTTGCCTCGGGACCGATTCCCGCCCTGCCCTTGAACCTGGCCCTACTCAAGGGCGCCTCCATCGTCGGCGTGTTCTGGGGCGACTTTGCCAAGCGCGAGCCCAAGGCCAATGCGGCCATGATGACGGAGTTGGCCCAGTGGTACGAGCAGGGCTTGATCAAACCGGTGATCGACCGCACCATGCCCATGGCCGAACTCAAGGCCGCCTATGCCCACATGGGTTCGCGCGGCGTGAAGGGCAAGCTGGTGCTGGTGAACTGAGGCCCGCAGCCCTCCCGTTCGATCCCCTGATTCAGGGCAGATAGGGCACTTCTTGACGATGCAAGGCGGCTTTGAAAATGCCCGCTGTCGCCCTAACATGAGGATGCTGCCAAGGGGCAAACAAGCGGGAGTGACATGCTGGACATCAGCGCCATCCAGGCGGACATCACCACACTACGGGTTGACGCCATTGTCAACGCCGCCAACTCCTCGCTGCTGGGTGGCGGTGGCGTCGATGGCGCCATCCACCGTGCGGCGGGGCCTGAGCTCGTTCAGGAATGTCGCCTGCTCGGCGGCTGCGGCGTAGGGGATGCCAAGCTCACCAAGGGCTATCGCCTTCCCGCCAGGTTCGTCATCCACACCGTGGGGCCGGTGTGGCGGGGTGGCACCCACGGCGAGCCAGAGCAGCTTGCGTCGTGCTATCGGCGTTGCTTGGAAGTCGCCGCTGCCCATGGTGTCCAGAGCTTGGCATTTCCAGGCATTAGCACCGGTGTTTACGGCTATCCGGTCACGCTGGCGTCTGAAATCGCTGTTCGCGTTGTCATGGCAACGGGACAAGAGCTGGCCGGCATTCAGCAAGTGATTTTTTGCTGCTTTTCGCCCGAGCATCTCGCCATCTACGAGAAGCTGCTGCAGGCCGATTCACCGAGCAGCTGAGAAGGCCCGCCAACCGCCCCGACCGCTTTGCGCGAACCCGGGTGGCTTCGCGCAGCGCGAGACGAAGGCGTCGTTGCAGGCCGCTTGGATCGAATGTCGACGCGTCGCCCGCCATCGGCCCACGGCAACACGCAGCGCGCCCGGCGCATCAGCGCCGCGATGCCATGTCGCTTGCGCATCATCGCATCGAGTTCTTCGCGCTGTTCGGTCGTCAGCACCATGGGGCGCATGCCCCACTATCTGAGGTCAATACATCCGATTTTCATGATTCAGCGGACTGGCGCTCTGCGGGCCGTACCGTGAAATACATCGCCTGGCCGCCGCCATTGCTGCGCAGCACCTGGAGCACGCAGTCGCGCAGGATCCGGGTGGCATCGAGCGTCTGGTGCAGCTTGTCCACGGAGTCGATGCTCACGCCGTCGATGCCGACGATCAGGTCGCCTTCGTGCAAGCCGGCGCGGGCCGCCGGGCTGTCACGCTCGAGTGACGACACGCGCACCGCGTGGCCCTGCGTGAGCTCGAACGCGCGCACGACCCGCCGGTCGAGCGCCACCGTCGTGCCGAGCACGCCGAGGTGTGCCCGTCGCACGCGCCCGTGCTGGAGCAGCTGCGGGATGACCCACGACGCGGTGTCGATAGCCACCGCGAAGCTGATCGATTGCGCGCCGCTGATGATCGCGGTGTTCACGCCCACCACCTCGCCTCGCGAGTTCAAGAGCGGCCCGCCGGAGTTGCCGGGGTTCAGCGCAGCGTCCGTCTGGATCACGTCGGGGATCAGTCGCCCGGATGCCGCTCGCATGCTGCGGCCCAGTGCGCTGACGATGCCGGCCGTCACGGTGTGCTCGAAGCCGAGCGGGTTGCCGATGGCGATGGCGATCTCGCCGCGCCGCAAGGCCTTCGAGCTGCCCAGGGTCAACGCAGCCAGCGAGCCGCGCGACACGCCGTCGACGCACAGCACCGCGAGGTCGGTGTCCGGGTCGTCGCCGACCCATCGCGCCTCGAACTCGCGTCCGTCGCTCAGCGAGATCGAGTGGTGCAGCCCCTGGGCCTGCGGCGGCGTGACCGCGCCTGCGCGGGCAACGTGGGAGTTGGTGAGCACATAGCCGTCGGGCGTGAAGAGAAAGCCGGACCCTGTGCCCAGCGCAGCGTTACGGTCGCGCGCCCTTCCCAGCACGCGCACCGATGCGACGCTCGGACCCGCACGCTCGACGACGCCGACCACGGTCTGCGAATAGGCGTCGAGAAGAGATGCGTCGCTGGCCACCACGATGAGTGCTCCACCATCGCATATGGGTGGGGCGTCGAGCGTTTCAAGTCCAGCTCGTGTGGGCCTCATGCATGTCGCACGGCAATCATCGTGATGTCGTCCAGCGGCCCGGCCGTTGAAGCGCGGGCATCGAGGGCGGCATCGATGAGCCCGAGCAGCCGGTCGGCCGAGTCCTGCACCAGGCTCTGCAGGCTCGCCCGGCGGGCTTCGCCGAAGGCCTCTTGCGCGCCGCCGCCTCTACGACGTCGTCGGTGCAGCCCAGGAGGAGCTCATCGGGCTGCAGCTGCGCCGAGCCCACGAAGGAGCGCGACTTCCTGCGCTACTAGGCCAACGAGGCCGAGCGTATCATGGCGCCGATCGCGCTGCCCGGGCCGACCGGCGAGAG
>JBOHHM010000154.1:0-11547 GCA_050725495.1 Burkholderiaceae bacterium
CCTGGTCGATCGCGGCCTGCAGCGCGCTCTGGCTTTCCTGGGCCGAGAGCTTGCTGTCGAACTGCAGCAGCTGCAGCTTGGTGCCTTTCAAGACCCCGCCTTTGGCGTTGATGTCTTCGACCGCGTACTGCACATGGCTGAGCATCAGCTCGCCGACGTTGGCGAATGGGCCCGAGAGCGGGTCGATAAAGGCGATCTTGAACGCCTGTTGGGCCTGGGCTGCGCCGGTAGCGAGGCAGGCGGCCAGGGCCAGGGGGGTGATGACGTGTTTCATGAGGGGACTCCTGTCGGGGGGTGAATGACGAAATGACTTTGCGGCTGCGCCGCTGCAATGACGGATGACATCAGCCGGTCATGGCGCGAAGCGCCGTCATCGATGCGAAGCAAGGTCATGGAGCGAAGCGGGTCATGCGTTTTCGCGCAGGCCGATGACGCGCCAGGCCAGTTGCGAGAGTTCGTGCACCATCTCCTCGGCCGACAGGCGGCCGTCGGGCCGGTACCAGCTGTAGAGAAAGCCCGGCAGGCTGCAGGCGGCCAGCGCGGTGATCTTGGTTTCGTTGAAATCGAACATGCCGTCGCGCCGGCCCTGCTCGAGCAGGGCGCACAGGCGGTCGTAGAAATGGTTGGCCAGTTTTTTCTGGGCCTCGAGGTACCGCGGGCGGTAGACCTGGGGCTCGCGGTAGGCGAAGAAGGCCGAGGGGTGATGTTCGATGGTGGCGCTGATCAGCCGCGCGATGCCTTCGGTGACCTTGACATGGGCCGGGCGCTGGTCGTCGGGCGCAAAGTCCATGGCGGTGAAGCAGGCCACGGCGGGCCGCCACGACAGCGTTTCGAAGATCTCCTGCTTGTTGTGGAAGTAGTAGTAGACGAAGGGCTTGGTCACGCCGAGCTCGCGCACGATCTGCTCCATCGTGGTGTTGGCGTAGCCTTGGCTCGCGAACAGGCGTTCGGCCACCTTCAGGATGCGCTCGCGCTTTTCGTCAGTGCCGGCCGTGGCCGATTTCTGCCGGCCGCGGGCCGCGGGGCTGGGCTTCGTCATACGGGTTTGTGCGGTGTCACATTCGTTATACCAATGGGTAGCATTGTTCTACCTTCAGGTATATATTGGCAAGGCCGAACGCCCCTCAACCACCTATCGATAACCCTGAGAGTGACACGATGGAGACAAGCCCTACCCCCGACGTTGCGCTGCATGAAATCCTGCGCCGCCACGCGCGCGCGCAGCCCGACAAACCCGCCTATCTCTGGTATGGCCGGCCGCTGAGCTATGCCGAGCTCGACCGCGCCAGCGACGCGTTCGCGGCACGGCTGCAGGCCCTGGGCGTGGCCAAGGGCGAGCCGGTCGCGCTGTTCATGAACAACTGCCCGCAGTACGTGATGGCGCACTACGGCATCCAGAAGATCGGTGCCATCGTCTGCCCCTGCGGGCCGCTGAACAAGGAGCACGAACTCGACTACCAGCTCAATGATCTGAAGGCGCGCGTGATCGTCGCGGCCGACCATCTGCTGCCGGTGGTCGACCGGGTGCGCAGCCGCACGGCGCTCGAGCATGTGTTCGTCGTGCGCTACGCCGAGCTGCTGCCGGATCAGCCCAGCGTCGACGTGCCGGCCGAGCTGCGGGCCATGGCCGACCAGCCGCGCGGCATGCCCGCGGGCTGCGAGGATTTCCTGGCCGCCACGCGGACCGGCGCCACCCCGGTGCCGGTGGCGCTGGACCTCGACGATGTCGCGCTCATGACCTACACCTCGGGCACGACCGGCCTGCCCAAGGGCGCGATGCTGAGCTACCGCAACGCGCTGTTCAAGTCAGCGGCCGCGGCCAACTGCAATGGCGTCAATGCAGACGATGTGCTGCTGTCGATCGCACCGCTGTACCACATTGCCGGCATGGTGATGGGCATCAACGTGACCATCTACACCGGCGCGACCAGCGTGCTGCTCTACCGCTTCGACCCGCTGGCGGCGCTGCAGGCCATTGCGCGCCACCGCGTGAGCTGGTGGTACAGCATCGCACCGATGAATGTCGCGGCCATGCAGGTGCCCGGCGCGCAGGACTTTGACCTGTCGAGCCTGCGCATGAACCCGGTCACCAGCTTCGGCATCACGTTCACCGAAGCGCTGGCCCGGCAGTGGCGCGGCTATGCGACCCATTGCACCTCGTTCGAGGCTTCCTACGGCCTGAGCGAAACCCACACGGTGGACACCTACATGCCGCACGACGCGATCCGCTGGGGCGCGCACGGCAAGGCGATTCCGGGCAACGAGATCCGCATCCTCGACCCCGACACCGGCGCGCCGCTGCCCGCCGGCGAGGTCGGCGAAATCGTGCTGAAAAGCGCCGGGGTGTTCAAGGGCTACTGGAACAAGCCCGAGGCCACCACCCAGACCCTGCGCGACGGCTGGGTCCACACCGGCGACATGGGCAAGATGGACGCCGACGGCTACCTGACCTTCATCGGCCGCTTCAAGGAAATGATCAAGGTTTCGGGCTACAGCGTGTTTCCCGAAGAGGTGGAATCCATCCTGATCAAGCACCCGGCCGTGGCCCAGGCGGCCGTGATCGGCGCGCCCGACCCCGACAAGGGCGAGGTGGTCAAGGCCTTCGTCGTGCTCAAGCCCGGCCAGAGCGTCGATGCGGCGGCGCTCGTGGCCTGGTCGCGCGAGAACATGGCGCAGTATAAGGCGCCGCGCGAGGTCAGCTTCATCGATGCGCTGCCCGCCACCGGCGCGGGCAAGGTGCTGCGCCGCTTGCTTAAGGACCCAGCCTGATGTTCAAGAAGATCCTGATTGCGAACCGTGGCGAGATCGCGCTGCGACTGGTCCGCGCTGCCCACGACATGGGCGTTCGCTGTGTGGCTGTCTATGCGCAGGACGACGCCCAGGCGCTGCATGCGCGCCGGGCCGATGAGGCACTGGCGCTGGACGCTACCGGCCCTGCAGCCTACCTCGATATCGGCCGCATCCTGGCGCTGGCACGGCAAGCCGGCTGCGATGCGGTGCATCCGGGTTATGGCTTCATGAGCGAGCGTGCCGACTTCGCGCAGGCCTGCGCCGATGCCGGCATCACCTTCATCGGCCCGACGGTCGAGCAGCTGGTGCTGTTTGGCGACAAGGCCCGCGCCCGCGCGCTCGCCCAGCAGTGCGGCGTGCCGTTGATGCCGGGCAGTCAGGGCGAGGTGAGTTTGGAGCAGGCCCAGGCCTTCTTCGCCGCGCAGCGCGGCGCTGGCGTGATGATCAAGGCCATCGGCGGCGGCGGCGGCCGCGGCATGCGCGCCGTGCTCGACGCCAGCGATCTGCCTGAGGCCTATGCGCGCTGCGTGTCCGAAGCGCGCGCGGCCTTTGGCGTGGACGGCGTCTATATCGAGCGCCTGATGACGCGCGCCCGCCACATCGAGGTCCAGATCATTGGCGATGGCGCCCAGGTGATGTCGCTGGGAGAGCGCGAGTGTTCGCTGCAGCGGCGCTTCCAGAAGCTGGTCGAGATCGCTCCCAGCCCTTCGTTGCCCGACGCGCTGCGCCAGCAGATCACGCAAGCGGCATTGAAGCTTGCGCAGGCGGTCAACTACCGCAGCTTGGGAACCTTCGAGTTTCTGGTCGATGAAGACTCGCAGGATCTGCCCTATGTCTTCATCGAAGCCAATCCGCGGCTGCAGGTGGAGCACACCGTCACCGAAGAAGTGACCGGCCTGGACCTGGTGCAGCTGCAGATCGCGGTGGCCGCCGGCCAGAGCCTGGCGGCGCTCGGGCTCAACCCGGCGCAGCCGCCGCGCGCCCAGGGCTATGCCGTGCAGTGGCGCATCAATGCGGAGACGCTGGACGCGCAGGGCCAGGCCAAGCCTTCGGGCGGCGCGCTCACGCAGTTCGAGTTGCCGTCCGGCCCGGGCATCCGGGTCGACACGCACGGCTACAGCGGCTGCATCCCTTCGCCGCACTACGACACGCTGCTGGCCAAGCTGATCGTGCACTCGCGCAGTGCCCACTTTGCCGACGCGGCCCGGCGCGCCCGCCGTGCGCTCGACGAATGCCAGATCGATGGCATGGCCACCAACCTGTCGCTGCTGCAGGCGCTGGGCGCGCGCCCCGAGTTTGAGGCGCAGCAGGTGCACACGCGCTTCGTGGAGGCGCACCTACCGGACCTGCTGCAGGTTTGCGCGTCCATCGACCAGCGCAATGCTACAAAAAATATAGCTCCTGGTGTCCATAAAACAAGGGCTACAGCATCATTCGGCGTTCCATCGGAGCCGGACGACGCCGGCCTCGATGCGGTGCGTGCGCCGATGCCCGCCAAGCTGGTCCAGCTCGATGTGGCGGTGGGCGACGTCGTGCCGGCCGGTGGTCAGATCGCGGTGCTGGAAGCCATGAAGATGGAGCACCTGCTGCTGGCCCATGCCGCCGGTCGCGTCGTGGACATCCGCGCCGCGCTCGGGGACTACCTCAGCGAGGGCCAGCCCCTGGTCTTGCTGGAGGCCATGGAGATCGCCGCCGAGCTCGCGCAGACGGCACACAGCGCTGACCTCGATCAGATTCGACCCGATCTGCAGCGCGTCATTGACCGCCATGCGTTCACGCTCGACGCCAAGCGCCCCGAAGCTGTGACACGACGCCACCGGGCCGGCCACCGCACGGCGCGCGAAAACATCGCCGACCTGTGCGACCTGGCGCAAGCCCCTCACAGCTTCATCGAGTACGGCGCGCTGGCGATTGCAGCGCAGACGCGCCGCCGCACGCTGGACGACCTGATCGCCAACACGCCGGCCGATGGCATGGTGACGGGCATAGGCAGCGTCAACGCCGGCCTGTTTGGCGCTGAGGCATCGCGCTGCGTGGTCATGTCCTACGATTACACGGTGCTGGCCGGCACGCAGGGCATGCGCAACCACCACAAGACCGACCGCATGCTGGGCCTGGCGCACCAGCTCAAGCTGCCGCTCGTGCTGTTCGCCGAAGGCGGCGGCGGACGTCCCGGCGACACCGATATGCCCCTCGTGGCCGGGCTGAACAACCACACCTTCAGCAGCTTTGCCGCGCTGTCGGGCAAGGTGCCGGTGGTGGGCATCGTGTCGGGCCGCTGCTTCGCCGGCAATGCCGCGTTGCTGGGCTGCGCTGACGCGATCATTGCCACCGAGGACAGCAACATCGGCATGAGCGGCCCGGCCATGATCGAGGGCGGCGGGCTGGGAAGCTTCAAGCCCGAGCAGATTGGCCCCAGCGGCGTGCAGTCCGGCAATGGCGTGATCGACATCCTGGTCAAGGATGAAGCCGCGGCGGTGCATGCGGCCAAGCGCTACCTGTCGTATTTTCAGGGGCCGATCGACGCATCGGTGCAGCCATGGACCTGTGCCGACCAGCGCGAGCTGCGTCATGCGGTGCCCGAGAACCGTTTGCGCGTGTACGACGTGCGCACCGTGATGCGCCAGCTGGTGGATCACGATTCGCTGCTGGAGCTGCGTGCGGGTTTTGGCGCCGGCATCCTCACGGCGCTGGCCCGCATAGAGGGCCGCCCGGTCGGGATTCTCGCCAACAATCCCAAGCATCTGGGCGGCGCCATCGATGTGGATGCCGCAGACAAGGCAGCGCGCTTCATGCAGCTGTGCAATGCGCATGGCCTGCCGATTGTTTCCCTGACCGACACGCCGGGCTTCATGGTCGGCCCCGACATCGAGGCCCAGGCCCAGGTGCGCCATGTCTGCCGCATGTTCGTGGTGGCCGCCCACCTGAGCGTGCCCTTCTTTGCCGTGGTGCTGCGCAAGGGCTATGGCCTGGGCGCGCAGGCCATGACGGCCGGTGGCTTCGACGCCCCGGTGTTCACCGTCGCCTGGCCGACCGGCGAGTTCGGCGCCATGGGGCTCGAAGGCGCAGTCAAGCTCGGCTATCGCAAGGAGCTGGAGGCCGTAGCCGCAGGCCCCGAGCGCGAGGCGCTGTACAAGAAGCTGGTGGACCAGCAGTACGACAGCGGCCAGGCCATCAACATGGCGGCCACGCTGGAGATCGACGCGGTGATCGACCCGGCCGAGACCCGCAGCTGGCTAGTGCGCGGCCTGGCGTCGGCGACGCAGGTCGCAGCGCCACAGGCGCGGTTTGTCGACACCTGGTGAGCCCGCGGCACGGGCCTCGGCCTATTCCTGCTCGGTCTGCAGGCCGCTGAGCACCAGCTGCGTGATCAGCGCCTGCGCATCGTCGTAGTCCTGAGGCTCCAGGCGGGGCTTGCCCAGCAGCAGCGCGAACTGCGGCTCGAGATCGGCATAGGCCTGGGTCACGGCCCAGATCGTGAACATCAGGTGCGTGAAGTTGAGCTTGGCGATGCGGCCCTGGCGGGCCCAGCGTTCGAAGGCGCGCACCTCGGTCTTGAGCAGCGGGGCCACCTGGCTGGCGATCGCGTCCGCATAGCGCGGCGCGCCGGCGATCACCTCCATGGTGAACACCTTGGCGCCATCGGGCCGCTCGCGCGAGGAGCGCAGCTTGGCCGCGATGTACTCGCGCAGCGCCTGCTCGGGGTCGTCGTGCTGCGACAGCGCGCCCAGGCCGGCCAGCCATTGCGCCAGCACATCGTCGAGCACGCGCCGGTACAGCTGTCCCTTGCTCGGAAAGTTGTAGAGCAGGTTGTGGCGGCTGATGCCCACCGCCGCGGCAATGCTCTCCAGCGAGGTGCCTTCGTAGCCGAACTGCGCGAACTGCCGCTCGGCCTCGCGCAGGATCAGCTGCTCCTTCTGCAGGCGCGCCGCTGCGCGGGGCACCCGCTGGGGCGCGCCGGGTTGCTCGGTCGTGCCGCGATCGACGGCGATGGCGGCGCTGGACTTCTTTTTCAGGGCTTGGGTCATGAGCGGATTGTGCGTTGCGCCGCGGCTGGGCGTATGGCCGGCTCGCCGGACGGGCTGAACCAGGGTACGCCTGAACCGGGCGGGCGGCACCAGGGAAACTACCAGTTGGTAAATTTTACCTGTTGGTAAATAGTTGGTCCGTGGTCCAAGGCTTGTGCATAAGGAGATCCTCATGCCTCATCCCCTCAACCCTGCAAAGGAGCAATGATGGAAACACCGTCAAGCCGCGCCTGCGGCATCCACGCCGCGCGCCTGAACCTGGCCGACTACGCGCGCAACTTCGGCGACTCGCACGCGCCGCTCACGCGCGCCCAGGCCCTGATCGAGGCCGAGCGCTGCTACTACTGCCATGACGCGCCCTGCGCCACGGCCTGCCCGACCGGCATCGATATTCCCACCTTCATCCAGCGCATCGCGCAGGAGAACAACCGCGGCGCGGCGCGCACCATCCTCGAGGCCAACCCGCTGGGCGGCATCTGCGCGCGCGTCTGCCCGACCGAGGTGCTGTGCGAGCAGGCCTGCGTACGCAACACCAACGAGAGCAAGCCGGTCGAGATCGGCTCGCTGCAGCGCTACGCCACCGATGCCTATTTCGCCCAGCCCGGCGCACCGCTGTTCACGCGGGCTGAGCCCAGCGGCCGGCGCATCGCGGTGGTCGGCGCCGGCCCGGCCGGCCTGGCCTGTGCCCATGGCCTGGCGCGGCGCGGCCACGAGGTCGTGCTGTACGACGCCCGGCCCAAGCTCGGTGGCCTCAACGAATACGGCCTGGCCAGCTACAAGACCACCGGCGGCTTCGCGCAAAAGGAGGTCGAGTGGCTGCTGTCGATCGGCGGCATCGAGGTGCGCACCAGCCAGGCGCTGGGCCGCGACATCACGCTCGATGGGCTGCTGGAGCGGCATGACGCGGTGTTCCTTGGCCTCGGCCTGGCCGGCGTCAATGCGCTGGGCATCAGCGAGCCGCAGCTCGCCGGCCTGCGCGACGCGGTGGACTTCATCGCCGAGCTGCGCCAGGCGGCGGACCTCTCGACCGTGCCGGTCGGCCGGCGCGTCGTTGTGATCGGCGGCGGCATGACGGCAGTGGACGCCGCGGTGCAGTCGCGCAAGCTCGGCGCCGAACAGGTCTCGATCGTCTACCGGCGCGGGCCTGAGGCGATGTCGGCCTCGGTGGTCGAGCAGCAATGGGCGCAGACCCATGGTGTGCAGATCCGCCACTGGGCCGCGCCCAAGGAAGTCATCAGCGAAGGCGGCGAGCTGCGCGGCATGCGCTTTGCCGCCACCGCGCTGCGCGACGGCCGGCTGGTCGAGACCGGCGAGCAGTTCACGCTGGAGGCCGACATGGTGCTCAAGGCCATAGGCCAGAGCTATGTGGCCGAACCCGTGGGGCCGTCCATCGAACTCAAGGGCGGGCGCATCGCCACCGACGACGAGGGCCGCACCAGTCACGCCAGGGTCTGGGCCGGCGGCGACTGCCGCCATGGCGGGCGCGACCTGACGGTCGAGGCGGTCGAGCATGGCAAGCGTGCCGCCGTATCGATTCACCTCGCGCTGCGCGCGCCGGCGCCCACGCGTCAACCCGTTCTGGAGACCTCCCATGGCTGAGCTGAGCACCAACTTCCTGGGCATCAAGAGCCCGAACCCGTTCTGGCTGGCCTCGGCCCCGCCGACCGACAAGGAATACAACGTCGTGCGTGCCTTCGAGGCGGGCTGGGGCGGCGTGGTCTGGAAGACGCTGGGCGAGGACCCGGCGGTGGTCAACGTCAACGGCCCGCGTTACTCGACCCTGCTGTCGCAGGACCGGCGCGTGATCGGCTTCAACAACATCGAGCTGATCTCCGACCGCCCGCTGCGCACCAACCTCGAGGAGATCCGGCGCGTCAAGCGCGACTGGCCTGATCGCGCGATGGTGGTCTCGCTGATGGTGCCGGTCGAGGAGGCGTCGTGGAAGCGCATCCTGCCCATGGTCGAAGACGTCGGCGCCGACGGCATCGAGCTCAACTTCGGCTGTCCGCACGGCATGAGCGAGCGCGGCATGGGCGCGGCCGTCGGCCAGGTACCGGAGTACATCCAGCGCGTCACCGAGTGGTGCAAGCACTATTCGAAGTTGCCGGTGATCGTCAAGCTCACGCCCAACATCACCGATGTGCGCTACCCGGCGCGCGCGGCCAAGGCCGGCGGGGCCGACGCGGTCTCGCTGATCAACACCATCAACTCGGTGATCGGGGTCGACCTGGAGCGCATGGTGATGAGCCCGAGCACCGACGGCCGCGGCTCGCATGGCGGCTACTGCGGCCCGGCGGTCAAGCCGATCGCACTCAACATGGTGGCCGAGATCGCGCGCGACCCGGCCACCGCCGGCCTGCCGATCTCGGGCATAGGCGGCGTGACCACCTGGCGCGATGCCGCCGAGTACATCGCGCTGGGCTGCGGCACGGTGCAGGTCTGCACCGCCGCCATGGTCTACGGCTTCAAAATCGTGCAGGACCTGTGCGACGGCCTCTCGAACTTCATGGACGAGCAGGGCTACCGCAGCCTGGCTGACTTCCAGGGGCAGGCCGTGCCGACCGTGACCGATTGGCGCCAGCTCAACCTCAACCACATCGACAAGGCCGTCATCAACCAGGACCTGTGCATCCAGTGCGGACGCTGCCATGTGGTGTGCGAGGACACCTCGCACCAGGCCATCACGGCCACCAGGGACGGCAAGCGCTTCTTCGAGGTCAAGGAAGAGGAATGCGTGGGCTGCAACCTCTGCGTCTCGATCTGCCCGGTGCCGGGAACCATCACGATGCGCAGCCTCAAGCCCGGCGAGACCGACCGGCGCACCGGCAAGACGGTGACCGGCGAGTACGCCAACTGGACCACCCATCCGAACAACCCGATGCGCGTCGCCGCCTCGGCCTGAAAGGCAGGACAGCATGGATCACTACGAAGTAGGCCATTGGATCGCCGGGCGCGCGCAGCGCGGCACGGCGGCGCGCCAGCAGGAGATTTACAACCCCGCCAGCGGCGCCGTGCAGGGCAGCCTGCTGCTGGGCAGCGAGGCCGACCTGGACGCGGCCGTGGCCAGCGCCGCGGCGGCATTCCCGGCCTGGTCGCAGCAGCCGCCGCTGGTGCGCTCGCGCGTGCTGTTCCGCTTTCTCGAGATCGTGCAGTCGCGCCGCCAGGAACTGGCCGAATGCCTGGTGCGCGAGCATGGCAAGATCCTGGCCGACGCGCTGGGCGAGGTGGCGCGCGGCATCGAGAACATCGAGTTCGCCACCGCGATGCCGCAGCTGCTCAAGGGCGAGTACACCGAGCAGGTCGCGCGCGGCATCGATGCCTGGTCGATGCGCCAGGCGCTGGGGGTCGTGGCCGGCATCACGCCGTTCAATTTCCCGG
Source organism: Burkholderiaceae bacterium (assembly GCA_050725495.1). GTDB lineage: Bacteria > Pseudomonadota > Gammaproteobacteria > Burkholderiales > Burkholderiaceae_C > JBOHHM01. Next base: position 10,197 of record JBOHHM010000154.1, read on the forward strand.
CCATGGTGCCGCTGTGGATGTTCCCGCTGGCCATCGGCTGCGGCAACAGCTTCATCCTCAAGCCCAGCGAGCGCGACCCCTCGGCCAGCCTGCTGCTCGCCCGCTGGCTCAGGGAAGCGGGCCTGCCCGACGGCGTGTTCAACGTGGTGCAGGGCGACAGCAAGCTGGTCGATGCCATCCTGCGCCACCCGGGCATCGAAGCCGTGAGCTTCGTCGGCTCGACCCCGGTGGCCGAGCACATCTACAGCAGCGGCAGCGCCAACGGCAAGCGGGTGCAGGCGCTGGGCGGGGCCAAGAACCACCTGGTGGTGATGCCCGATGCCGAGCTCGAGCAGGCAGCGGACGCACTGATCGGCGCCGCCTACGGATCGGCCGGCGAGCGCTGCATGGCGATCTCGGTCGCGGTGGCGGTCGGCGATGTCGGCGACCGGCTGGTCGCGGCGCTGGCGCCGCGCGTGCAGGCGCTCAGGATCGGCGAAGGGCATCAGGACGGCGTCGAGATGGGGCCCATCATCAGCCGGCAGGCCCAGCAGCGCATCGAAAGCCTGATCGGGCAAGGCATCGAGGAGGGCGCGAGGGCCGTGGTCGACGGCCGCCGCTACAGGGTCAGCGGCTTCGAGCAGGGCTTCTTCGTCGGCGGCACCTTGCTCGACCATGTGAGTCCTGGGATGGTGGTCTACCGGGAGGAGATCTTCGGGCCTGTGCTGTGCGTGCTGCGCGTGAGCGACCTGGCCTCGGCGGTGGCCCTGATCAACCGTCATGAATACGGTAACGGCGTGGCGCTCTACACGCGCGACGGCGGTGTCGCGCGTGAGTTCGTGCGCGGCATCAAGGTCGGCATGGTCGGCGTCAACGTGCCGCTGCCCGTGCCCATGGCCTTCAACAGCTTCGGCGGCTGGAAGCGCAGCCTGTTCGGCGACCACCATGCCTACGGCCCCGAGGCCGTACGTTTCTACACCCGCCACAAGGCCGTGATGCAGCGCTGGCCCGACAGCATCGCCCGTGGCCCGGAATTCGCTTTCCCGCAGCTGACCTGAGCCTGAACCCCACCCACGAGGAGACCAAGCCATGAGCACGAACATTTACCCGGGCACGCACAGCGGGCTCTGGAACGAGGACCTGGCGCCCACCGGCGCCGCCCAGCGCACCTGGCGCTGGTACCATTTCGCCGCCCTGTGGGTCGGCATGGTGATGTGCATTCCGGCCTACACCCTGGCCGCCAGCCTGATCGACAGCGGCATGTCCTGGCAGCAGGCCGTGGGCACGGTGTTCCTCGGCAACCTGATCGTGCTGGTGCCGATGCTGCTGATCGGCCATGCGGGCGCCAAGTACGGCATTCCCTATGCCGTGC
>JBOHHM010000155.1:0-5463 GCA_050725495.1 Burkholderiaceae bacterium
TGGTTTCCTTGTACATCACGTGCTCCATCTTGGTACCGGTGGCCGACGCAAACAGTTCCGAGCCCAGGTGCACCGGATTGCCGACCGACCACGAGCCGTAGTTGAGCTTGCCGGGATTGGCCTTCGCATCGGCGATCAGGTCGCCGACGGTCTTGTACTTGCTGTTGACCGGAACGGTGAAGAAGAAATAGGTCTTGAACAGCGGCAGGATCGCGTCGAAGTCCTTGGCGGGGTCGTAAGGCAGCTTCTTGAACAGCGACGGGTAGGCCGCGAGGTGCACGTTGTCGAGCACGATCAGGTCATGCCCGTCCTTGGCGCCGCGCTTGAACGCATCAATGGCGATGAAGCCATTGCCGCCGGGCTTGTTCTCGACGACCACCGGTTGGCCCCAGGCCCGCGCCAGCTTGTCCGCCACCAGGCGCGCCACCCCGTCAGGGCCGCCGCCGACCGGAAACGGCGTGATGATGCGCACCGGCTTGGTCGGGAACTGCTGCGCACCCGCGGTGGCAGGCAGCAGGCTGGTGACGGCCAGCGCAAGCGCGGCCAAGCCTAGGCGGCGACGCAGGTGTAGCGAATTCAAAAGCATGGGTTTCTCCTGTTGATGTGATGGCTTGCGAATCCGTGGTGGGCACCGTGTGAATACGATCTCGCAAGCGGCGAGTTGCTTGTGGGCAACGGTGGTAGCGCCCTGTTCGGCCGGGGGCCGGACAGGGCGCAGTGAAAATCAGTTTTCCGGTAGCGGAACGAACAGGCAAGGGTCGGCGGCTCTGTCGCCCTACACTGCAAGCATTGGACGAAACCGGGGATTGAACATGGCGTTGGGCATCGAGGCCATCATTTTCGACTGCGACGGCACGCTGGTGGACAGTGAAGTCCCCGGCCTCGATGTGCTGTATGAACAGGCCACGCTGCTCGGCGTGCGGATGACGCGTGACGAGGCTCATGAGGAGTTTCGCGGCAAAAGCATGGCCCTGTGTGTCGAGGCCATCGGCCAGCGCCTGGCGCAGCGGCCCCCGAATTTCGATGCCGAGTTCACGGCCCGCGTGCGCGAGGCCACGGCCGCGCGCTTTCGCGAAGGGCTGAACCCGATGCCGGGCGCACTGGCACTGGTGGCGCGGCTGCAGCGGCCCTATTGCATCGCGACCAACGGGCCGCGCGAAAAGGCCGAACTCACGCTGGGCCTGACCGGCCTGCTGCCCTGGTTCGAAAACAGGATCTTCTGCGCCTACGAGGTCGGCCTGTTCAAGCCCGCGCCCGGACTGTTTCTGCATGCGGCGCAGGCGATGGGCGCCGCGCCCGAGCACTGCGCCGTCGTCGAAGACAGCCTGCCCGGCATCGAGGCGGGCCTGGCCGCCGGCATGCAGGTGTTTTCGCTGTGCCCGCCAGAGATCGTGCGGGCCGAGATGGCCCGCCGCATCCGGGCGATCCGCAGCCTGGCCGAGCTTGACGAGGCGCTGCATGCTTGAGCGGCTGGTCCCTGCCGGGCCCACGGCATCGTTGGCTCAGACGCGCTCGAGGATCACCGCAATGCCCTGCCCCACGCCGATGCACATGGTGGCCAGCGCGTAGCGGCCGCCTGTGCGGTGCAGCTGGTTGACCGCCGTGGTCGCGAGCCGCGCGCCCGAGGCGCCGAGCGGGTGGCCCAGCGCGATCGCGCCGCCGTTGGGGTTGACGCGCGGGTCGTCGTCCTGCAGGCCCAGCAGGCGCAGCACGGCCAGACCCTGGGCGGCAAAGGCCTCGTTGAGTTCGATCACGTCGATCTGCTCGAGCTTGAGGCCGGCTTGCGCCAGCACTTTCTGTGTGGCCGGCGCCGGGCCTATGCCCATGACGCGCGGCGGCACGCCGGCCGTGGCCATGGCGACCACGCGGGCGCGTGGCGTGAGGCCGTGCTTGGCGGCCGTGACTTCATCGGCCAGCAGCAATGCGCAGGCGCCGTCATTGACGCCGCTGGCATTGCCGGCCGTCACGCTGCCATCGGGCCGCACCACGCCCTTGAGCTTGGCCAGGGCTTCCAGCGAGGTTTCGCGCGGGTGCTCGTCCTTGCTCACGACAACGGGGTCGCCCTTTTTCTGCGCGATCGTCACGGGCGTGATCTCGGCGTCGAAGAAGCCGGCCTTCTGCGCCGCCACGGCTTTGAGCTGGCTGGCCAGGGCCATGCGGTCCTGGGCTTCGCGCTCGATCTTGTAGTCGACCGCGACGTTCTCGGCGGTCTCGGGCATCGCGTCGACGCCGTATTTTTCCTTCATCAGCTTGTTGACGAAGCGCCAGCCGATGGTGGTGTCGTAGACCGCATGGCTGCGGCTGAAGGCGGACTCGGCCTTGGGCATCACAAACGGCGCGCGGCTCATGCTCTCGACGCCGCCGGCAATCATCAGGCCGGCCTCGCCGGCCTTGATCGCGCGCGCTGCCGTGCCGAGCGCGTCGAGGCCGGAGCCGCACAGGCGGTTGATCGTGGAGCCGGGCACCTCGAACGGCAGGCCGGCCAACAGGCTGGACATGCGCGCCACGTTGCGGTTGTCTTCGCCGGCCTGGTTGGCACAGCCGAAAATCACGTCGGTTACGGCCTGCCAGTCCACATTCGGGTTGCGCGCCATCAAGGCCTTGATCGGAATCGCGCCGAGGTCGTCGGTGCGCACGCTGCTCAAGGCGCCGCCGTAACGGCCGAAGGGGGTGCGGATGGCGTCGCAGATGAAAGCTTGGGTCATGATGGTCTCCTGGTCTCGGTAGCTCGGTGTCACTTCTGAATCGGCAGGCCGACCAGCTTTTCCAGCTCGGCGTGGTCCAGCCCCTCGACCTTGTCAATCAGCTTGAGGCCCTGCGGCGTGCATTCCAGCGTGGCCAGGTCGGAGTAGATGCGCTTGACGCAGGTGATGCCGGTCAGCGGGTAGGTGCAGGCATTCACAATCTTGCTCTCACCTTTCTTGGTCAGCAAGTCCATCATCACCCAGGTCTGCTTGGCGCCGATCGCCAGGTCCATCGCACCGCCGACGGCGGGAATCGCGCCAGGCTCGCCGGTGTGCCAGTTGGCCAGGTCGCCGGTGGCGGACACCTGGAACGCACCGAGGACGCAGATGTCGAGGTGGCCGCCGCGCATCATGGCAAAGCTGTCGGCGTGGTGGAAGAAGGCCCCGCCCTTGAGCAGGGTCACCGGCTGCTTGCCGGCGTTGATCAGGTCGTAGTCTTCGCTGGCCTCGGCCGGCGCCGGGCCCATGCCCAGGATGCCGTTTTCGCTGTGCAGGATCACTTCCAGGCCCTGCGGGATATGGTTGGCCACCAGGGTGGGCATGCCGATACCCAGGTTCACATAGGCGCCGTCGTGGATGTCCTGCGCCACGCGTTTCGCCAATTCGTCTTTGCTGCGTTTTTGATAGCTGATCATGCTTGTTCCCGTCTAGTCAGTTGAGGACAGAACTTGCCGCCGGCTGGCGTCTGCGGTCTGTCCCGCAAGGTTTCATGCTGCCTTCTTGAAACCACCGGCCTGGGTCGCGACGCGCTCGATCCTGACGATTTTGCTCACGAAGATGCCGGGGGTCACGATGCTCTCCGGGTCCAGCGTGCCGAGTTCGACGATCTCGTGCACGGTGGCCACCGTATGCTTGGCCGCGGTCGCCATGACCGGGCCGAAGTTGCGCGCCGTCATGCGGTAGGTCAGGTTGCCCCAGCGGTCGCCGCGCTCGGCCTTGATCAGCGCCAGGTCGCCGTAGATCGGGTACTCCAGCACATAGGGCTTGCCGTTGATCTCGCGCGTTTCCTTGCCCTTGGCCAGCTCGGTGCCAAAGCCGGTGGGCGTGAAGAAAGCGCCTATGCCGGCGCCGGCCGCGCGCAGGCGCTCGGCCAGGTTGCCCTGCGGCACGAGTTCGAGCTCGAGCTTGCCGCTGCGGTAGAGCTCGTCGAACACATGGCTGTCGGCCTGGCGTGGAAAGCTGCAAATGATCTTGCGCACGCGGCCAGCCTTGAGCAGCGCAGCCAGCCCCTGTTCGGCATTGCCGGCGTTGTTGTTGACCACGGTCAGGTCTTTGGCGCCCTGCTCGATCAGGCCGTCGATCAGCTCATTGGGAATGCCGGCCGTGCCAAAGCCGCCGATCAGGACGGTGGCGCCGTCTTGCACACCGGCCAAGGCCCCGGCGATCGAGGGGGCAATCTTGTTGATCATGAATGAGTCTCCGAAATGCGACGAAAGCGAACTTGCCAGACAGGCTTGCATTTGTTCTAATATCGAACTAATGTTCGTATAATGAATTCTAGGAGATTTTGTCCATCATGGCAACCACCCCTGCCGCAGGCTCGGCCGAACTCAAGCCCGGCGACAGCTATGTCCAGTCCTTTGCCCGCGGGCTGGACGTGATCCGCAGCTTCAGCGCCCGGGCGCCACAGCAGACGCTGACCGAAGTCGCGGGCCGCACCGGCTTGACCCGGGCCGGCGCGCGCCGCATCCTGCTGACCCTGCAAACCCTGGGCTATGTGGAAAGCGATGGCAAGTACTTCTCGCTCACACCCCGGATTCTGGACCTGGGCTTTGCCTACCTGTCATCCATGCCGATCTGGAACCTCGCAGAGCCGGTGATGGAAGGGCTGGCCGCCCAGGTCAAGGAGTCCTGCTCCGCCGCCGCCCTGGACGGCACCGACATCGTCTATGTGCTGCGCGTGTCCACCCACAAGATCATGAGCATCAACCTGGGCGTGGGTTCGCGCCTGCCGGCCTACTGCACCTCGATGGGACGCATGCTGCTGGCCGACCTGCCCGACGAGCAGATCGTCCAGCGCCTGGCCGACTCGAACCGCCAGGCCCTGACCCGCCACACCGTCACCGACATCGATGCGCTGCTGGCCAAGATCCTGCAGGCCCGCAAGCAGGGCTGGTGCCTGGTGAACCAGGAGCTCGAGGAAGGACTGATCTCGATGGCCGCGCCGATCACCAACCGTGCCGGCCGCACCGTGGCTGCGCTCAACATCAGCGGCCAGGCCAACCGCACCAACGCCAAGGTGATGCAGGAGACCATGCTGCCGGCGCTGCAGGCTGCGGCGCAGGAGATCTCGCGCATGCTCAGTGTTCAGCGGGCCTGAAGCGCCGCTGGCCCACGCGGGGAGGAAAGGGGAATAGAGAGCGTGCTACGCTGTCGCCATGTTCACTCCCTCGCAAGCCGACGTCCGCCGCTTCTTCTGCGCCGTCTACGCCAAGGCCCGTTCAGGTCAACCGCTTGAGGCTATCGAAATCATAGCAAGCCAGTGGATTGACGAGCACCCCGAGTACCACGCCGAGCTGGCCGACGGCGAGGCCGCGTTGCAGAAGATGTACGACGTGGAAGCCGGCCAGACCAACCCCTTCCTGCACCTGTCCATGCACCTGTCGATCAGCGAGCAGTGCAGCATCGACCAGCCGCGCGGCATACGCCAGGCGGTCGAGCTGCTGGCCGCGCGGCGCGACTCGCTGCACGAGGCCCACCACGAAACCATGGAATGCCT
>JBOHHM010000156.1:0-9574 GCA_050725495.1 Burkholderiaceae bacterium
GACATCCTGCCCGAGGCCGCAGCGCGGGAGGCCTGGTTCCTGAAGGCGCTCGACGACCACGAGCACCGCCAACTTGACGTCATACTCGACAAGCTGATGAAACGCAGCCAGGAACTGTGACGACGCCAGCGCGTCGGGCACCATCTGCTGTCACCCCGTGGAGATCGGGGCTTGCTTCCAGTTCATTGATCCATGGGGTCGGCATTGACCGGGGCCTGACGCCACCACCCTGCTCTCAAGAAAACGCCGGGCCGCCCCAAGTTTTCTTGCACCCCCTCGGGGGGCCTGACGCGATGCGGCAGGGCTGGGGGCGCTCATTAGCGGGTCGCAAGCAAAGCCATCACCCCGGACAACGTCACCAGTGCCAGCGCGGTGGAGACGGCCACGCTGGCCGTGACCAGCTCCTCGGCCACCTTGTAGCGCTGCGAAAACAAGAACACGTTGGCGCCAATCGGCAGTGACGCGGCAATGATCATGACGGCCAGTGGCACGCCGCTCAGGCCCAGGGCCCAGCCGAGTAGGGCCACCAGCGCCGGGTGCAGCAGGTTCTTGACCAGGGCCAGCCCCAGCGCGCCCTTGAGTTGGGTCCCGACCGGCGCATAGGCCAGCGTCACGCCCACCAGCACCAGGGCCAGCGGACTGAAGGCATTGCCCAGCAGTTGCAAGGGCTTGTTCAGCACCTCGGGCAGGCCCAGGCCGGTTTGCGCAAACAGCAGCCCGGCCAGGATCGGCAGCGGCACCGGGTGAATGACGGCGTTGCGCACCGCCAGCCCCACGGTGGCCACCAGGCGCCGCTCGGCGCCCTGGCCCTGCGCCGCCGCTTCGCGCGCCACGGCCAGCTCCAGCACCACGGTCGCCAAGGTCAGCAGCACCAGGGCATGGAGCGAGATCAGGGTGAACAGCGTCACCAGCCCGGCCTCGCCATAGGCCAGCCCCACCAGCGGCACGCCAATCATCACCGTGTTGCTGAAGGTGCTGGCCAGTGCCAGCATCGTGACGCGGCGTGTCAGGCCCTGCGTCAGCAGCATGCCGGCAAACAGCAAGCCCGCCGCGACAAAGTACATCGCCACCGGCTGGAAGTCGAGCTGCTCCACATGGACGGCGCTCATGGTGCGAAACAGCAGGGCCGGCGCGAGCACCATGAAAATCAGGTTGGAGAGGTCCTTGACCGAAGCGGTCTTGATCCAGCCGCGCTGGCCGGCCAGGAAACCGATGGCGATCAGCAGGACGACGGGGAGCAAGGAGGACAGGACGGAATGGGTCACGGGGCGGACTTGCAAAGGGGTGACAAAGGCGATAGTATAACGACTGTTATAACCATGAGAGCACTTCGATGCACATGCTCAAGCTCACCCAAATCGGGAACTCAGTGGGCGTGATTTTGCCCAAGGAAGCCTTGGCACGGCTGCGCCTGGAAAAGGGGCAATCCGTGTTCCTGACTGAAACGCCCGACGGCTATGCGTTGACGCCGTATGACCCGGCCCTGGAAGAACAGATTCAGGCCGGGCGCGAGTTCATGCGCGAGTTCCGTGACACCTTTCATCAGCTGGCCAAATGAGCTGGCGCTGGATTGACCGGCGCGCCCTGCTGCTGCTGCACGGCGAGAGTCTGGCCGAGCATGGCGGTGGCGAAGGCCTCCGCGACGAAGGCCTGCTGGAGTCGGCCCTCGCGCGCCCGGAAAACCTGGCCGCCTATGGCAAGCCCGACTTTGCCGACCTCGCCGCCAGTTATGGCGTGGGGTTGGCCAAAAACCACCCGTTTGTGGATGGCAACAAACGTGCAGCCTTCCTGACGGTCGGTATGTTCCTCTACCTCAACGGATATCGCCTGCAAGCCACACAGGCCGACGCCACGCTCACCATGCTGGCCGTCGCCGCCGGCGACATCACCGAAGCCGAATTTGCAGCCTGGATACGGTCCCACGCCGTCAAAAAAGCCTGAGCCATCGGTTAAAAGCACCGATAGCCCAGGCGCATTGGTCGCCAGTAGCTATCAAAACAATAGCATCAGAAAACAAGCCGCCGGCCAGGCCGACTCACGAGCGGGCTGTTGCGCCGGGTCAGAAGCTGGCCTGCAGCCCCAGTTTCAGGCTGCGCCCCGGCAGCGGCGCTTTCGGGAAGGCCGTGGTGGTCAGGATGGACGTGGCGCTGTAGGCCAGCTCGTTCGTGATGTTGTCGAGCCTGGCGTACCACAGCAGGTTGGTGGGGCCGGCCTTCATGCGGTAGGTCACAGCGGCATTCCACAGCGTGTAGGCCTGGGTCGCGCGCTGACCGACCAGGGGAACGCGGTGTTGTGCTGCTGAATGGTCGAAGCCGGCTCGCGCACCCCACGGCCCCTGAGCCCAGACCAGCGTTGCGCCCAGCCGCATCGGCGCGATGCGCGGCAGGGGCTGGCCGGTGCTCAGGTTGGTGGCGCGCACCCTGTCGCCGCGCAGCTCCAGATCCAGCGTCGACCCAGCTTCGAGCAGACGCAGATTGCCGCTGGCCTCCAGCCCCGTGAAGCGGGCGCGCACGCCGCGGTAGGCGAATTCGGCCAGGATGTCCTCGCCGCTGCCATCGGCCTTGCCGTCGCCGTTGGCATCGACCGGGTTGACCTCGCCATCCGCGCCACGGGTATTGCCCGTCGAGTCCAGGCCAATGAAGTTCCTGAAGCGGCTCACGAAAGCCGTCAGCGCCAAGCGGTCGGCGCCGGCTTTCCAGGCCAGGCCCAGATCGAGGTTGGTCGACTTTTCCTTGGCCAGCGCGGCATCGCCAACTTCCCAGGCCGCCGTCGCGATATGCGGGCCGTTGGCGAACAGTTCGTAGTCCTTGGGTGCCCGCTCGGTGTAGGACAGGTTGGAACTGAGCTGCCAGGCCGGGCTGAGGTTGACGAGTCCCCCCAGCGCATAGCTGTGCGGGTTGAAACTGCGGCTGCCGGGCATGAAGCGCGTCACGGCCGGGTCGGGGTTGCCCAAGGATTCCACCTTGGCATGTTCGGTGCGGGCGCCAAAGCTCAGCTTGCCCCAGGCTGTGGGGAGCTCTTCGTAGGCAAACAGCGCCTTCGACGCCGTGCGGCTGAACGGCGCGAAGGCTTCCGCGCCGAGGGCCGAGAAGCGCGTGGCGTCGACCTGCAGGCCGATCACGCCTTCGATCGGACCGAGCTTGGCGTGACGCGCCTCCAGCCGCAGATCGTTGCCCTGCTTGCCAAACACCGTTCCCGGCGAGCCCGCCTCGAACTCGGTGTGGCTGTAGTCACTGTGGCTGAACTGGCCCTTGATGCTTTTCAGAAAGCCGCCCAGGTTACGGACCTCGCCTTCGAGCGCATAGCGGTTGGACTTCATGCCTATGATCACCTCGTCTTCAGCCACCGTGCCGTAGTCGCTGCGGTAGGTGCTGGCCGAGGCGCCCAGATAGCCCCGGTCGAACAACAGCGAGCCGCCGACCGCGCCGCCCTTGACCTCGCTGGCCGAGTTGCAGATCCGCTTCGAGAACGTCGTCACGCCGCCTTGCGTGCAGGCCAGCGACACGGGTACCCGCTGATCGGCCGTGCTGCGGTTGAACGCGTCGACATGCAGCGCATAGCGCTCGTTGCCGCCTTCGAGCAGCAGGCCGCCGCCCTTCTCGCGGTTGCCCGTGGCCAGACCGAGGTCGGCCCTGCCCGTCACGCCGTTGATGGCTTCGCGCGGAATGCGGTTGTCGATCACATTGACCACGCCGCCGACCGCGCTGCCGCCGTACAGCAGGGCGCCGGGGCCGCGCAGCACTTCGACGCGCTCGATGGTCAGCGGGTCGACCGGCACGGCATGGTCGAAGCTCAGGGCCGAGGCGTCGATCGTGGCGCCGCTGTTTTGCAGCACGCGGATGCGGTCGCCGTCGAGCCCGCGGATGATCGGGCGGCTGGCGTTCGGGCCGAAATAGGTGCTGCTGACACCGGGCGTGCCATCGAGCGTCTCGCCCAGCGTGGTTTTGGAGCGCAACAGCAGGCCAGCCCCCGAATACTGGACGGCAGGTGCTATCAAATCAGTAGTGCCCAGCGGGTTGCCGGTGACGGTGACTTCTTTGAGGCTGGGGCCGGTTTGGGCCAGCGCCGCGACGCTGCCGAAGGCGCCGAGCGAGAAGATGGCAGCGCGGACGTAGGCAGGTGCAAAGCCGTCGGCGCTGGGACGGAACTTGTTATTCATGAAGCGTTCGTTGAATTGTTCGTTGAATCAATAGGCCAAGGCTGCGCCCGGCCAGCAGCCGGCGCGCAGCAACATCGAAGCGGGAATTCAGCGAACGAAAGGCGGGCCGCGCGCGTCAAACAGCGCGGTCCAGCGGGCAAGTGCTTCGCCCTCAAAGAACTCGAGATAGAAAAGCGGCACGGCCAGCGGCAGCATCAGCGCAGGCACGCCGGGCAGGGCGTCGCTGTGGCCGAGCTGGTCGAACAATCGGCAGTCGGCGTCGCTGCCGTGGCCGGAAAACAGCGGGGCGAACCCGTCGTGATCCCCTTCATGCGCCTGCGCAGCCACCACCGTGGTCAGCGGTGCGCCCAGCTCGAACGCGGCCTGCGGCCCGTGGACGACGCGGTGCATCTGGCCGAGCAAGGGCGCGAGCACCAGGGCCCAGGCCACAAGCCACAGCCAGCCGCGCCTTGAAGCCGTCACTTCACGCTCTCGGCGTCGGTGATGCGGTAGTACAGGCCATAGGGGTCGTCCTGGAGCACGGCAAAGCGGCCTTCGACCACCACGGGCTCCAGGCTGTACTTCACCGGCGTTTTGGTTTTGACCTCGACCATGCTCTCGGGCCCGCCGGGCAGGCAGAACGAGCAGGTCAGCGGCACCGAGCTCAACAGGAAATGGCGCTGCTTCTCCCCCGCCTCCAGCGGCATCATGAAGCCCTGGACGCGCTGCGTCTTCTGGTTCAGCGCCAACTGCTGTTTGCCAAAGACCGGCAGGATGCGGTTCTTCTCGGTCCTGGTGGTCACGGCCGTCAGCACCGACCAGGGCACGACATCGGCGCGCTGCGGCAAGGGCGCAAACGGGCTGTCGGGGCTGTGAACGCCGGCACCGGTGCCCACCGGCAGCGGCGAACTCAGCTGCGCCTGGGCCACACAACTGGCAAGGCCCAGCAGCAAGGCGATCAACTTAGTGCTCATGTTTCATCCCGCAGTATTTACCGATCGCCAGCCCCTTGCAGGCGGCCTGCAGCTCTTTCTGGCACTGGTCGTGCTTCTTGCCCGACTCCAGGCATCTGGCCGCGGCCTCATGGGCGGCCGCCATGGCGCGGTGGCGCTCGATGTCCTGTTTGATTTCCCTGGCCTCATTTGCTATCGAATTCATAGCACACAACGACCACAGGGCAAGGACTAGCAATATTTTTTTCATCAAAATTACCTTGAACTCAACAATGGGGCCACATCGACGCGGTAGGCGCTGAAGGCCGGCAGCGCAGCTGCCAGTCCCGCCACGCCCACGGCCGCGGCCGGAATCCAACCCTCGGCGGCGAGCCACAGCCAGCCCGTGACCGGCAGCGATTTTTCAGCCTGCAGCGCATAGCCTACCAAAGCAGTCAAGAGGTGGCCGCCCAGCAACCCCAGGGCCGATGCCAGAATCGCCAGCCACAGGGCCTCGCACAGCACCAGTCCTGCGACCTTGGCCGGCGGGGCGCCCAGCATGCGCAGCAGGGCCAGATCAGCCCGGCGCTCGTGCACCGCGTTCCACAGCGCGATGAACACGCTCAAGGCCGCGGTGAGCAGCAGCACCGCCCCCAAGCCGCGCAGCACCTCGGTGCCGACACCGACCATGCGCAGCAGCCGCGTGACCTCCACGGCCGGTGCAGCGGCCTGCATGCTGGTGCTGCTGTTGACAAAGCGCGGGAACGTGACGGCCGCCAGCGGACTTTTGTAAGTGATCAGGGCCAGCGTGATCTCGCGCTCGGCCTCCAGGGCCTGGCGGTCATCGTCGTCCAGCGCGGTCGCTTTTTCATGGACCTGCCAAACCGACTCGGTGGCCGTGAGGATCAGGCGGTCGAGCACGCAGCCGCAGGCCTGCAGCACACCGGTCACGGTATAGGGATGCTCGCCATGCGCATGGCCGCCGACCCCCAGACCATGCGAGCCCATGAAACGGTCGCCCGGCCTCATCGCCCGGCTCGCGCCGTCGCCCTGGGCCACCTGCGAGCCCAGCACCACCTGCATGGGATCGGTCCAGAGCCTGCCCTGGGCCAGCTGCGCCTGGTAGTGGCTGAGGTAGTCGGCCGTCGTGCCGACGATGCGAAAGCCCCGGTAACTGTCGCCCAGGCTCAGCGGAATCAGCTTCGCGACCTGGGGGTTCTGCTGCAGCTCCTGGACATCGGCGAGCGCGATATTGCCGGGCGGCACATCGATGTGGAACACGCCGGCCAGGATGAGCTGCATCGGGCTGCCCTTGGCGCCCACGACGAGGTCGATGCCGGCCAGGTCGCGCTCGAAGGCACGGTCGATCTGCTCGCTGGCCAGCAGCACAAAGCTGATCGAGGCCAGGCCGAGCGTGAGCAGCAGCAGGTTCAGCGTCGCGGCCAGCGGGCGCGACCATAGGTAGCGAAACGCGATAGCTACTATTTTCATAGCACCTCACGGCCGATAGACATGGGCGCAGGGCCGATATGGTGGACCTGCGCGCCGGCCAGCGCCTGCTCGACGCGGCGGTCGTGCGTGGCGATCACCAGCGTGGCGCCGCAGCGGGCCGCGCTGCCTTGCAGCAGTTGCAGCGCCGAGCGCGCCGCCTCGTCGTCGAGGCTGGCCGTGGGCTCGTCGGCCAGAATCACCTTCGGGTTCAGCAGCACGGCGCGCGCCAGCGCCACGCGCTGCGCCTGCCCGCCCGAGAGCTGCGAGGGCTTGCGCCGCGCCAGATCCGCCACGCCCAGGGCCTGCAGCGCATGCCGCACAGCGGCGCCGTCTTGCGCCAGGCCCGCGGCGAAGAACACCAGCGACAGATTGCCCGCCACCGTGAGCGCGTCGCTCAAATACAGCTTTTGCGGCAAAAAGCCCAGAGTCTTCGCCCGCCAAGCGTCACGCGCTACAAATTTGAGAGCGCCCAGCGACTGGCCGGCGACCTCCACGGCGCCGCTCGTGGCGCTCAGCAGTCCCGCCGCCAGGGCCAGCCAGGTTGACTTGCCCGAGCCCGAATTGCCGCGCAGCAGCAGCATGCCGCCCTGCGGCACATCGACATCGGCAAACTCCAGGGCCGTCCTGCCGGGGTACTGGTAGCGCAGTGAGCGGGTCGCAATCACGCCTTGACCCGCTGCGCGAAGGTCTTGCGGAACTTCTCGACCTTGGGCCCGACCACAAAGGCGCAGTAGCCCTGGTTCGGGTTCTTGGCGAAGTAGTCCTGGTGGTAGTCCTCGGCCGGCCAGTAGTTGGCCAGCGGCAGCACCTCGGTCACGATGGGCTGGCCGAACAGCTTGTCCTGGCTCATCTGGCGGATCATGTCGTCGGCCACCTGCTTGTGCTCGGGCGTGCTGAAATAAATGCCGCTGCGGTATTGCGTCCCGGCGTCGTTGCCCTGGCGGTTCAGCGTGGTCGGGTCGTGGATGACGAAGAAGATTTCAAGGATGTCGCGCAGGCTGATCTGCGCCGGGTCGTATTCGAGCCTGACCACTTCCACATGGCCGGTGTCGCCGCGGCAGACCTGCTCGTAGCTGGGGTTGACGACATGGCCGTTGCTGTAGCCGGACTCGACATCGCTCACGCCCTGCACGCGGTCATAGACGGCTTCGAGGCACCAGAAGCAGCCGCCGCCCAGGGTGATGGTTTCTGTTGTCATGATCTTGGCTCCGGGGTTGGAATCGCACAGCGTCTAGTCGCCTGCGCTTGCCGCAGGGGATTATGCGGATTTTGCGCTTTTCGCCTGCCTTGCGGCCTCGGCCCGCGCGAGCTCGAGGAACGCCGTGAGCGCCGCGTTGTCGTTGGCGGTTTTCCAGATGCAGTAGGACTGCGACTGAGCCACGCCCGCATCGAGCGGCACAAACACCGCGCCGCCCAGCGCCGAGTGGCGCAGGGCCGCCGGCACCAGCGCCACACCGAGGCCCTGCGACACCAGCGACACCACGCTGAGCCAATGCCGCACCTCGTGCCGCACCTCGGGGTAAAAGCCCGCATCGGTGCAAATGGCCAGGATGCGCTCGTAGTAGTCCGGCGACGCGCTGCGCGCGAACAGCACGAAGGGCTCGCCCTGCAGCAGCTTGAGCGCCAGGCTGCGCTTGCGCGCCAGCGGATGGCCCGCCGGCAGGCAGCAGACAAACGGCTCGCTCGCGAACAGCTGGTGCGACATCTCCGCCGGCAGCCTCGTGCTGTGCACAAAGCCCACGTCGAGCTGGTCATGGGCCAGTTCGATCAGCTGGTCCTGCGAATTGAGCTCCCGCAGCACCACGCGCAGCAAGGGATGCTGGGCCTGGAACCTGCGCAGCATCTGCGGCAGGCCGCGGTAGAGCATCGCGCCGACAAAGCCGATGTGCAGCCGCCCCGCCAGCCCCTGCTCCACATCGCGCGCATGGCGCGCCGCTTCGCCGGCCTGCTCCAGCAGTGCCCGCGCGCGCGGCACGAAAGCCTTGCCCGCCGCCGTGAGCCGCACTTCCTTGCTGTTGCGCGTGAACAGGCGCGCGCCGACCGAGGCTTCGAGCTGCTGGATGTTCAGGGAGAGTGGCGGCTGCGAGATCGACAGGCGGCGTGCCGCCCGGCCGAAGTGCAGTTCTTCGGCCACGGCCAGAAAGTAGCGCAGGTGACGAAATTCCATGAATTCAAAAATTATATTGCTCAAGCCATATTCAATATTGGACAGGTATGGTCTTGGCGCGAACAATGAAGCCAGGAGAGACCCATGCCACAGACCGAAACATCGAGCCACCCCGTTCCCGACCAGCGCGGCGCCAACCTGTTCGCGACCGACCCCGGCCTGCAGTCGCTGCTGCCCGTCTACCTGCCGAGCGAGCTCGTCACGCACCTCAGGCCCCAGCTCATGCGGCTGGGCGAACTGGCCGGCGGCAGGCTCGACGAACTGGCCCAGATCGCCGACAAGCATCCGCCCGAGTTGCAATACCGCTCCCGGGCCGGGCTGGACGAGCAGAAAGTGCTCAAGCACCCGGCCTATGTCGAAATGGAGCGCCTGGCCTTCAGCGACTACGCGCTGGCCGCGATCTCGCATCGCAGCGACGTGCTCGGCTGGCCGGGGCAACTACCGGCCACCGTCAAATACGCGCTGACCTATTTGTTCGTGCAGGCCGAGTTCGGTCTGTGCTGCCCTGTGTCGATGACCGACTCGCTGACCCGCACGCTCAAGAAATTCGGTGCGCCCGAGCTGCAGTACCGATCCCGGACCGGGTGGGACGAACAGAAAGTGCTCAAGCACCCGGCCTATGTCGAAATGGAGCGCCTGGCCTTCAGCGAGTACGCATTGGCCGCCATTTCGCACCGCAGCGATGTGTTGGGCTGGCAGGGCCAAATGCCGGCCACCGTCAAGTACGCGCTGACCTATTTGTTCGTGCAGGCCGAGTTCGGCCTGTGCTGCCCGGTGTCGATGACCGACTCGCTCACGCGCACGCTCAAAAAATTCGGAGCGCCGGAACTCGTCGCGCGTTACCTG
>JBOHHM010000157.1:0-9104 GCA_050725495.1 Burkholderiaceae bacterium
GAGCTGCCCATGGGCGCGCAGCTCGCGGCGTTGCACACCAATGAAAACGGCGCCCAGACCACGGTCAACGGCTGGTTCCATGCGGCCATGATCGGCCTGCCGGTGATGGATTTCGCCTGCAACGGCCGCGCGCACCCCACTTCCATGATGGGCGCGCTGGGCCTGCACAGCGAAGACGACTACCAGAGCGTGCAGTGTTTCGCCGGCGGGCGTGGCGCGCGATCGACGGAGGGCGTGGCCAGGGGATCGCTGGCCGCAGCCTCGGGTATCGTGCGCCGCGCGTCGGTGGAGGCCGGCGGTCTAGTCGCCGTGGCCCGCAATCCGGTGACGGTAGGCTATGCCCTGGCGCACGGCGCACCCGGTGCCATATCGCACGCCATGGCCGTGGGCCAGCACTTTCTCGAAGGCGGGCTTGCTGCGGTCGCGGCCTTCCTCGGCGGACGTATCG
The DNA here is from genome assembly GCA_050725495.1 of Burkholderiaceae bacterium. Classification (GTDB taxonomy): domain Bacteria; phylum Pseudomonadota; class Gammaproteobacteria; order Burkholderiales; family Burkholderiaceae_C; genus JBOHHM01. Next base: position 449 of record JBOHHM010000157.1, read on the forward strand.
TGGCCGAAGGCGTGGTGGCGGAATACGCCTGCCGCCAGGACGGCGGCCTGGACGTCGGGCACCTGCGGCTGGACGACGAAGGCGGCACCTTCATCGCCTTTGTCAACGAGTACATGCTGCTGGACCAGGCCGGCCGGCGCATGGCCGACTTTCCGGACCTGATCATGACCTTCGACGGCCAGGGCAAGCCCGTGGTGTCGGCGCACGTCAAGACCGGCATGCCCCTGCAGGTGTTGCGCGTGCCCGCCGACCGCCTGCTGCTGTCGCGCACCATGCGCATGCCCGAGCTGTTCGATCCGGTCAGGGCGCTGCTCGGCATGGACTTCGGCCCCGTTCAGCAGGACGTTCTCCAGACAGCCATCTAGGTTGTCCTTCATCCCCTTTCACCCCCACTTCTCAGGAGCACCCCATGGCCTTCCGTCTTATTCCCCGCCGCACGCTGCTGGCGGGCGTCGGTTTCGTCACCCTGGCGCTGGGCCTGTCGGCCCTGGCCCTGCCGCCGGCCATGGCCCAGAGCCGCAAGGTACTGGTCGTGGCCAGTGGCCAGGACATCCCCAACTTCGACCCCCACGTGGCGTCGGGCTATTCGTCCCTGGCGCTGCTGCGCAACGTCTACGACCCGCTGGTGCGCATCGACGGCAACCCGCCGTCGGTGGTGCCCGCCCTGGCCGAAAGCTGGCTGGTGTCGGACGATGGCCGGGAGTACCTGTTCCGCCTGCGCACCGACGCGCAATTCCATGACGGCAGCCCGGTGACGGCCGAGGCGGTGAAGTATTCGCTGGATCGCCTCATGCGGCTGAATAAGGGCTCCGCCTGGATGTTCACCGGCATCATGGGCCCGGACGACGCGGTGAGCGTCATCAACACGAGCACGGTCAAGTTCAAGCTCAACAAGCCCTTTGCCGCCTTCCTGCAGGTCATGCCCTGGCTGTTCATCGTCAACCCCAAGGAGGTCGAGGCCAACAAGGGCAACGACGACGGCCAGACCTACTTGCGCAAGACCATCGCCGGCTCGGGCCCGTTCAAGGTGCGCCGCAACGAACCCGGCAACCTGTACGAGATCGAGCGCGTCCCCACCTACTGGAAAAAGCAGGGTGCGGGCAACGTCTCCAACGTCTTCTGGCGCATCGCGCGCGAGACCACCACGCAGCGCCTGATGCTGGAGAAGGGCGAGGCCCACATGGCCATGGACCTGACCTCCGAGGACATCGACGCGCTGCGCAACAAGCCGGGCGTGGTGACCATCGTCGAAACCGAGTTCCGCACCTTCTCGATCAAGATGAACACGCAGAACGGCCCGCTGCAGGACCTCAGCCTGCGCAAAGCGGTGGCCTACGCCTTCGACTACGAGGCCATGAAGCAGGTCGCGGGCCTGGCCGACCTGATGGTGGGGCCGCTGCCCACCGGCATCTTCGGCCACGACCCCAAGCTGGCCGTGCCGCGCACCGACCTGAAGAAAGCCAAGGAATTCCTGGCCAAGTCCAAGTTTCCCAACGGCGGCGTCAAGCTCAGCATCAACGTGGTCAGCGGCCTGGACCAGCAGCGCAAGTACGCGCTGGTGCTGCTCGACAGCCTGAAGAAGCTCAACATCGAGCTCGACATCAAGCCCATGGTCTGGCCCGACATGGTGGCCTCGACCAAGACGCCGGCCACCACCGCCGACTTCTTCCCGGTCTACCAGACGGCCAACTACGCCGACCCGGACAACATCGCCTACGCGGCCTACCACGGTTCGCGCAACGGCAACTGGCAGAACCCGACCTACCGCAACCCCAAGGTCAACGACCTGCTGGACCGCGCGCGCGGCGAGCGCAACCCGGCGGCCCGCGCCAAGCTATATCAGGAGGTGCAGCGCGTGATCGTGGACGACGCACCCGACATCTTCGGTGCGCTGGAAAAGCGCAAGCTGGCCGTGCGCGCCGAGCTGCAGCACTACCGCTACAGCCCGATCGCGAGCAACGCCCCGGAGTTCTTCGCGCTGTCCCTCAAGTAAGGACTGGCCGTGCTGCGCTTCCTGATACGCCGACTGCTGCTGACCATCCCGGTCTTCATCGGCCTGACGTTGCTGGTCTTCGCGATCTCGCGCGTGCTGCCCGGCGACCCGGTGCAGCTCGCCGCCGGGCCGCAGGCCAGCGCGCAGGAGGTGGAGCAACTGCGGGTGGAGCTGGGCCTGGACCGCCCGCTGCCGCAGCAATACTGGACCTACCTCAAGGGCCTGAGCCACGGCAATTTCGGCGAGTCGGTGCTGACCCGCCGCCCGGTGGCCGAGGACCTCGCGGCCTTCCTGCCCGCGACGCTGGAACTGGTCTTCACCGCCATGGGCCTGGCCATCGTGCTGGGCATCCCGCTGGGCATGGTGGCGGCCGTCTGGCGCGACCGCTGGCCGGACTACCTGCTGCGTGTGCTGTCGCTGGCGTCCATCTCCATGCCGCGCTTCTTCCTCGGCCTGCTGCTGCAACTGGCGCTGGCGATGTGGCTGGGCTGGCTGCCGCTGACCGGGCGCTACCCGCTGATGGCCGACCCGGTAGAGACCATCACCGGCTTCCTGCTGGTCGATTGCCTGCTCCAGGGCCGGTTCGAGTCGTTCGGGATCGCCTTCCAGCACCTGCTGCTGCCCGCGTTCGCCATGTGCCTGTCGCCCCTGGCCACCCTGATCCGCATGATGCGCGCCAGCGTGCTCGACGTGCTGCAGCAGGACTACGTGCTGACCGCGCGTGCTCTGGGCCTGCCGCCGGCCAAGATCCTCTTCAAGTACGTGCTCAAGAACGCGCTGTCGGCCAGCCTCACCGTCATCGGCCTGTACTTCGGCTGGCTGCTCGGCGGCACGGTGCTGGTGGAGACGGTGTTCGACTGGCCCGGCATCGGCCTGTATGCCACCAAGGCCATCGTCACGCAGGACATGCAGCCGGTGATGGCCGTCACGCTGTGCATAGGCGTGATGTTCGTGGTGGTCAACACCGTGATCGATGCGCTGTACGGCGTGCTCAACCCAAAGGTGACCCATGGATAAGCCGGCTTCCGCTGCGGCGGCCCCCGCTCCCGTCCTCGCCCCCGCCGCGCCGCGCAGCGCCTCTGGCGAACGCTGGCGCCGCGGCCTCTACCGCTTCACCCGCAGCCGCCTGTCGCTGCTGGGCTTGGCCATCGTGGCCGTGCTGCTGCTGCTGGCCGCGCTCGGCCCCTGGATCACGCCCTGGCCCGAACACGTCAGCGGCTCGGTCAACCTCACCGACAAGTTCCTGGCGCCCTCCGCGCGCTACTGGTTCGGCACCAACGAGGTCGGGCAGGACATCTTTTCGCTCACGGTGGCCGGCGCGCGCATCTCGCTGCTGGCCGGCGTGGCCGTGGTGGTCGCGGCGGCGCTGATCGGCACCGTGCTGGGCGCGATCGCCGGCTACCTGGGCGGCTGGGTGGACGAGGCCATCATGCGCGTGACCGACCTGGTGCTGACGCTGCCCTCGCTGATCCTGGCCATGGCCATCGCCGCATCGCTGGGCGCCGGCATCGTCAACGCCACGCTGGCCATCACCCTGTCGTGGTGGCCGGGCTTCTGCCGTCTGGTGCGCGGTGAGGTGATGGCACGCAAGAACGAGGTCTACGTGCAGGCCGCGCTGTGCTGCGGCGCGGGCCCCTTGCGCATCGTGTTCCGCCACATCCTGCCCAACATCGTCTCGCCGCTGGTGGTCAAGATGTCGCTGGACCTGGGTTTTGCGATCCTGACGGTGGCCTCGCTGGGTTTTGTCGGTATCGGCGTCAAGCCGCCCCAGCCCGAATGGGGGGCCATGCTGTCCACCGCACGGGCCTACATGCCGGACCAATGGTGGGTGGCCGTGTTCCCCGGCATGGCCATCTTCCTGGCGGTGTTCGGTTTCAACCTGTTGGGCGACGGCCTGCGCGACGTGCTCGACCCGCGCGCACGTCGCTGAGGGACTTCCATGGCACTGCTCGAAATCGACAACCTGCATCTGCGGCTGCGCTCCTTCGAGGGCGAGGCGCAGGTGCTGCAAGGCGTCAGCCTCTCGCTGGACCGGGGTCAGATCCTGGGCCTGGTCGGCGAGACCGGCTGCGGCAAGTCCGTTACCGGCCTGTCTGTGTCGCGCCTGATTCCGTCGCCCCCGGCGCGTTATCCCCATGGGCAGATACGGCTGAACGGGCGCGACCTGCTCCAGCTCGACGAGGCGCAGATGCGCCAGCTGCGAGGCCGGCACATCGGCATGATCTTCCAGGACCCCACCACCAACCTCAACCCGGCCTTTCGCGTCGGTGAGCAGATGGTGGACGTGGCCTTGTCCATCGCCGCGCATTCGCCCGAGATACTGGGCCTGGGCGCGCAGTCCTCGGGCCGCGAGCGCCGCCGGGCGGCGCGGGCGCTGGCGATCGACTGGCTGGACCGCGTTGGCATCGTCGATGCGCAGCGCCGGATCGACCACTACCCGCACGAGTTCTCGGGCGGCATGCGCCAGCGCGTGCTCATCGCCATGGCAATGATGGGCCGGCCCGACGTGCTGATCGCCGACGAGCCGACCACCGCGCTGGACGTGTCGGTCCAGGCCCAGATCATGGCCTTGATGCACGACCTGGTGGTGCAGCACCAGATAGGCATCGTGTTCATCACCCACAACCTGGGCGTGGTGGCACAGCTGTGCACCCACGTGGCGGTGATGTACGCCGGGCAGGTCGCGGAATGCGGCACCGTGACCAAGGTGTTCGCCAATCCGCAACACCCCTACACGCAGGCATTGTTGCAGTCGGTCCCCTCGCGCCGCAGCGTCCGTGGCGCATTGCCCAGTCTGGCCGGCAGCGTGCCGCAATTGTTCACACCCCCGCCGGGCTGTCGGTTCGCCCAGCGATGCGACCGCGCTCAACCCGCCTGCACTGATTCCGCGCCGAGGCTGGAGGGTGACGTCGTGCATCGTGTGGCCTGCTACCGGCCCGGAGTCCCGCCCCTGAAGGAGGTGGCCCATGCTTGAAGTGATCGGCGTTCGAAAGGAGTTTGCCGGCAGGGGCAAACGCTTCGTGGCACTGGACGATGTCAACCTGAGCATCGCGCGGGGGGCCAGCCTTGGGTTGGTGGGTGAATCCGGTTCCGGCAAGACCACGCTAGCCCGATGCATCCTCGGGCTGGAGACGGTGACCGCCGGACGCATTATTTGGGACGGCATCGACCTGTGCACCTTGAATGCGGCCGAACGCAAGGCCATGCGGCGCCGTATCCAGGTGGTGTTCCAGGATCCCTATGCCTCCCTGAACCCACGCATGAGCGTGCGCGACATCATCGCCGAACCCCTCGTCGTCAACCGCGATGCGCACGATCTGACCTCCGCCCAAATCACCGAGCGAGTCCGCGAGCTGCTGGTGCTGGTGGGGCTGGGCGACCACCACCTGTGGCGCTACCCGCACGAATTCTCGGGCGGCCAGCGCCAGCGCATCGGCATCGCGCGGGCGCTGGCCCTGCATCCGGAGCTTCTAATTCTGGACGAGCCCACCTCCGCGCTGGACGTGTCGGTCCAGGCCCAGGTGCTCAACCTGCTGGACGACCTGCAGCGCCGCCTGAATCTCACCTACCTGTTCATCTCGCACGACCTGGGTGTGATCCGCACCGTTTGCGACCACGTCACTTTGCTCTACCACGGCAAGATCGTCGAGAGCGGTCCAACGGCACAGGTGTTCGATTCGCCCCGCGAGGACTACACCCGACAACTGCTCAACGCATCACCCGAACCCGATCCCTCACTTTCGTTGTGGAATCGCTCGGCACAACCGGAGACCGCACACCATGGCATGGCAGCAAGCGCTTGAGGTACATGAACGCCTTTCCTCGCCCAGGGCCAGTGGCGAGGCGATCGGGCAGCTTCTGCGGGAACGCGGCGCCCAGGATGTAACCGTCACGCGGGTCCACGGCCCGTCGGGTGAGACTGAGTTTGTTCGCGGCCGCCTGCGCGGCGCCGGTCGAGGGCCGGTTCTCGGCCTCATCGGTCGGCTGGGTGGCGTGGGCGCCCGTCCCCAGGCCATCGGGCTGGTGTCCGACGCGGACGGCGCGGTCGCGGTGCTGGCCGCCGCGCTCAAGCTCGCCGACATGGCGGTACAGGGCGACGTATTGCCCGCCGACGTTCTGTTTGCTACCCACATTTGTCCCGATGCGCCGGTGGTGCCGCACTATCCGGTGCCCCTGATGAACTCGCCGGTGGGCATGGCGGTGATGAACGCCCATGAGGTGGACCCGGAAATGGACGCCATCCTATCGGTGGACACGACGCGCGGCAACCGCGTGATCAACACCAAGGGAATCGCCATCACGCCGACGGTGAAGGAGGGCTGGATATTGCGGGTGTCGGAGCCGCTGCTGGACCGCCTGAGCTGGGTCACGGGCCAAATGCCTTCGGTATTGCCCATCACCACGCAGGACATCACGCCCTACGAGAACGCGCTCTATCACGTCAACAGCATCATGCAGCCCGCGACGGCAACCCGTGCGCCCGTCGTCGGGGTGGCACTGACGGCGCAAAGCACGGTGCCCGGTTGTGCCACGGGCGCCTCCCAACTCATGGACATCGAATGCGCTGCCCGTTTCTGCATCGAGGTGGCCAAGGCGTTCGGTGCCGGGCAGTGCCCGTTCCACGATCCTGCAGAATGGGTAGAGATCCAGCGCCGTTACGGAAGTCTGGCCCATTTGCAGCTGCCGCAGGCGGTTGCCTGATCCCCTGACCATCCATACCCCATCCCATGAACCCGTTGCCCCTACGTCTGCTGCTGCTCAGCAATTCCCGCAATGCCAAGGGCGAATATCTGGTGCATGCCGGCGAGCAGATCGCGTCACTTGCGGGCGACCGACGCCCGGCGCACGCGTTGTTCATCCCCTTCGCCGGTGTCACGGTGTCCTGGCCCGACTACACGCGATTGGTACAGCAGGCGCTTGAACCCTATGGCGTTCAGGTTCAGCCATCGCACGAGCGCTCCGATCTGCGGCAGGCGCTGCGGGAAGTGGAAATGGTGCTCGTCGGTGGAGGCAATACTTTCTGCCTCCTGAGCGAGATGCGGCGGCGGGGATGGTTGCCCATCGTGCGCGAGGCCGTCTATGGCGGACTGCCCTACGTGGGCTGGAGCGCAGGCAGTAACCTGGCCTGCCCGACCATACGCACCACCAACGACATGCCCATCGTCGACCTCATGGGGTTCGACGCCCTGGGCCTGGTGCCGTTCCAGATCAACGCGCACTACACCAACGCCTTGCCTCCGGGCCTGCAGGCGGAAACCCGCGAGCAGCGCCTGAAGGAGTTTCTGACGGTTCACCCTGAGGTGTCGGTGTGCGCCTTGCCCGAGGGCACTTGGGTGAGCGTTGAAAACGGCCAATGCACTACCGGAGGGACAGGCGAAGTGCTTTGGTACGAGGCATTAGAAATCCGAACACTTTCCTCAGCGACCTCCTGGACTCTTCACAGCGCTCCTGGTCATTAGAAGACACGTCCATACGCCCCCATATGAAGCAAGACGGGTGTCTGCAGTAAAGGAGACGTTGAGAATCCTCGGCGAAAGGTCCGTAATTGGCCGCGTCCGGCTGGTCACGTAGCCACTCCCACCGTCTGCTAGGGGTCGATTTGTTTTTGGTGCAAAAAGTCCCGGTTTGAAACCCAGCACTGGCGTGCGGTCGGTATAGGAGTTCGTTGATTCCATTGGGTTTTCTGTTCACTTTTTTGCAGCGTATCGTCTCCATCCCAATTGACGAAGACAACGATGCAAAGCTGGCACACAAACTACCTGGGTCTGAAGGACCTTCCGCGCGAACTCAGTGCCTTTGAGCTTCAGGCTTTTTTCACCTACAGCCGTGCCGAACGTGAAGTGATTGATGCCCGTTACGGTGCAACCCACAAACTGGGCCTGGCACTGCACATCGGATTTCTGCGTCTGAGTGGACGTTCTCTCAATGCGGTACGGGTCGTCCCGGTCTCGCTATGGGCTCATCTGGGCAAGGAGCTCGGCGTGCGCCCACCGGAGTTGGCCTCCCTCAAAGCCCTGTACGGGCGCAGAAGTACGTTCTTCGAGCACCAGCAACTGGCCCAGCAAACACTGAGCTTTCGCGGGATGACCGATCACCAGCGCCGCGCCTTTATGCGAACCCTGCGCGACGAGGCCACTCGATTCAGCGACAAGGATCAACTGACGTTTGCACGGCGTTGGCTGTATGACCACCAGCTGCTGATTGAGAACGACCGGGCGCTGCGCACACAGATCGTCGCCGCGTTGGACCTGCTTGAAGCGGACACCGGTGCCTCCATCGCCGCCACCGTCCCCAGTGGCTTGCTGGACAGATGGCGTCACGCATTGGCCCAATTCCGCCCGGACGGTCAAATCCAGCAAAGCTGGCTGTGGGAGGCCCCGGCCAAACATTCCACACCCCAGATCGCCCAGGTGTTTGAGCGGATCGACCTGCTCTACGGCCTCCATGTTCACCAGCATCTGGGTGACCTGAGCGACCTCATCGTGCGCAGGTACACCCGTCAATTGGCCAATCGGCCCCCGTCGGTGGGAGCCCGGATCAAGGAGCCCAGACGCACCGTGGAAGTGGCGTGCTTCCTGCGCTACTGCCTGTTCACCACCACCGACCAGGCCATCCTGATGATCCAGCGCCGGGTGGCAAACCTTTGGCGCCTGGCCAGAGAGG
>JBOHHM010000158.1:0-8224 GCA_050725495.1 Burkholderiaceae bacterium
CGGCCCCCTAGCATGAAAAGCCCCCACGCTCTCTTCGTTCGCTGGGCAGGTCGCCGCCAGACACGGCGACTCTTCGGCCCGTCCAAGCCTGCGCAGGCAGGCTTGGAGCCGCGGGCCTCAGCCCCTCGGGGGGCGTTCGCGTCGCTTGGGACGGCCCGGCGCGGCGGCGGAGTCGCCCTGCGGTCTGTACCCAGCAGATCTGCGCGAGCGCTTCGACGCCGAGCGCTGGATGGACTGGCAGCAGACCACGCTGAACCCCGCAGGCCGCAACGCCTTCATCCAGTGGATTCGCACGCCCACCGAGCAGCGCCAGCCCGAGCTGATCGCGCAGTCGGTGGCTGCCACCGAACCGCTGCTGGCCCTGCTCGACAGCCATCTGGCGCAACAAGCCTTCATGGCGGGCGAGCGCTTCACCATGGCCGACATTCCCGTCGCCTGCGAAGTCCACCGCTGGTGGGGCCTGCCGCAGGCCCGAGCACCGCGGCCCCATATCGAGCGCTGGTACCGGGGCCTGCTGGAGCGCCCCGCAAGCCGCGGCGTGTTGGACCTCGCGCTGTCCTGAACCCTCGATCCGAAGACAACAAGCCATGAAACAACGCGCCTTCAAGCAGGTCGATGTGTTCACCGCCGTGCCCTACCAAGGCAACCCGCTGGCCGTGGTGCTCGACGGCACGGCCTTGAGCGACGAGGCCATGCAGCGTTTTGCGCGCTGGACCAACCTCTCGGAAACCACCTTCGTGCTGCCGCCCACCGACCCATCGGCCGACTACCGCGTGCGCATCTTCACGCCCGGCGGCGAGCTGCCGTTTGCCGGCCATCCGACGCTGGGCAGCTGCCATGCCTGGCTCGAAGCGGGAGGCATCCCGCGGGCATCAGCTCAGGCCGGCGGTCAGCCCGCAGCGCGCGACTTCATCGTTCAGCAATGCCAGGTGGGGCTGGTCAAAATCCGCCGCGATGGCCAGCGGCTGGCGTTTGCCGCGCCGCCGCTCAAGCGTAGCAACCCCAGCCCAGCCCTGCTGGCCCAGGTGGCGGCCGCGCTCGGGCTCAAGGCCCAGCAGATCATCGCGGCCCAGCTGCTGGACAACGGCCCGGTCTGGCTGGGCCTGCTGCTCGACAGCGCTCAGACCGTGCTGCAGCTCGAGCCCAACCACCTCGAGCTGAAGAACCTCGGACAGAAGATCGGCGTGGTGGCCGTCGAGCAGACCGATAGCCCCCTGATCGCCCGATCGAACCGCGAAGCAAGGGCTTTCACGGCCCAGGCGCCAGCCTCGGCCTCACCCGAGCTCGAAGTGCGCGCCTTTGCCGCACCCGTAGGGATCAACGAAGACCCGGTCACCGGCAGCCTGAACGCGAGCCTGGCGCAGTGGCTGATCGCCGAAGGCCATGCGCCTGAGCGCTATATCGCCGCGCAAGGCACCTGCCTGGACCGTGCCGGACTTGTGCATGTCGAGCGCGACGCCGGCGGCCAGGTCTGGGTGGGCGGCGACTCCGTGACCTGCATCGACGGCGGCGTCGCGCTGTGAGTACGCAAGTCGATCACCTGGTTGTGCTGGCCGCCAGCCTGGACCAGGGCGTGGCCTGGTGTGAAGCCACGCTGGGCATCACGCCGGGGCCGGGCGGCGAGCACCCGCTGATGGGCACGCACAACCGCCTGTTCAGCATCGCCACGCCAGCCTTCCTGAACGCCTATTTCGAGCTCATTGCCATCAATTCAGGAGCATCTCACGCCCGTCCTGCAGGGGCCAGACGCTGGTTCGACACGGATGATCCAGCCCTGCAGCGGCGCGTGGCGCGCCTGGGTCCGCAGCTGATCCACTTTGTTGCCCGCGTGCCCGATCTGCAAGCCAGCGTGGCCCAACTGGCCCGCCAAGGCCTGAACCGCGGCCGGGTGCTGCAGGCCTCGCGCAGGACGGACCGCGGCCTGCTGCAGTGGCAGATCGGCGTGCGCGATGATGGCCAGCGCCTGTTCGATGGCTGCCTGCCGACCCTGATCCAGTGGGGCGAGGTTCATCCCACGCAGCACATGCCCCCCAGCGGCGTGGCGCTGCAGGCCCTGCGCGTCAGCCACCGCCAAGCCGATGCGCTGCAAGCCGCGTACCGCGCCATCGGGCTGGACCCGGTGATGGTGCGAGCCGGGCCCGCGCGCATCACAGCCCAACTGCAAACCCCCAAAGGACTGGTCGAGCTTTGCTCGACTTCCGATCTCCGGCTCCCCTCATGACCCTGCCCTCCCTCCAGGACATCGAAGCCGCCGCCCAGGTGGTGTACCGCGAATTCCAGGCCACGCCGCAATACCGCTGGGCCCGGCTCAGCGAACGGCTGGGCACGGACTGCTGGCTCAAGCACGAGAACCACACGCCCGCAGGCGCGTTCAAGATCCGCGGCGGCCTGACCTATTTCGACCAGCTGCGCCTGCGTGGCGAGTTGCCGGCCGAAGTCATCAGCGCCACGCGCGGCAACCATGGCCAGAGCATTGGCTGGGCCGCGCGCGCTCACGGCGTGCGCTGCACCATCGTCGTGCCGCGCGGCAACTCGGTCGAGAAGAACGCCGCGATGCGCGCGCTGGGCGTCACGCTGATCGAGCATGGCGCCGACTTCCAGGACAGCCGCGAGCACGCGGTGCGGCTGGCCGCCGAACGCGGCGCCCACATGGTGCCGAGCTTTCACGCCGACCTGCTCGCCGGCGTGAGCACCTACTGGTGGGAGTTCCTGCGCGCCGTTCCCGAGCTCGACGTGGTCTATGTGCCAATCGGCCAGGGCTCGGGCGCCTGCGCGGCGATCGCGGCCAAGCTGGCGCTGGGCCACCGCGCGCGCGTCGTCGGCGTGGTCAGCGCCCATGCGAGAACCTATGCCGATTCGCTGGCCGCGGGCCGCGTGGTCGAGGCGCCAGTCACGACCGAACTGGCCGACGGCATGGCCTGCCGCATTGCCGACCAGCAGGCGCTGCACATCATGGCGCCGCATCTCGACCATATCGTGCAGGTCACGGATCAAGAGGTGGCCCAGGCCTTGCGCGACCTCTACACCGACACCCACAACGTGGCCGAAGGCGCAGGCGCCGCCAGTTTCGCCGCAGCCATGCAGGAGCGCGCCCGGCTCGCGGGGCTGAAGCTTGGCCTCACGCTCAGCGGCGGCAACGTCGATGCTGCCGTTTTTGCCGACGTGCTCGGCGCAGCGCAGCAGTCGATGGCCAAGGCCGATCGCGGCCGGCTCAATCCACCGTCGCGCCCGAACTGCGAATCACTTTGCCCCAGCGCTCGGCCTCGGCCTTGATGTAGGCCGCGAGCTGCTCGGGCGTGCTGTAGCCGGGCTCGAGTCCGTCGCGCTCAAGCCGCTCGCGCAGCTCGGGCTGGTTCATGATCTTGGCAAGCTGCTCGCTGTAGCGCTGGATCAGCTCCCTGGACGTGCCCGCAGGCGCCACCAGGCTCTGCCATGCGACGGCCTCGAAACCGCGCGTGCCCGCCAGCCCCGATTCGGCGACCGTGGCAATGGCCGCAACAGCCGGGTGGCGTTTGCCCGAGGTGATCGCCAGCGCGCGCAGTCGCCCGGCGCGCACATGGGCCAGCGCCGGCGGGATGTCGGTGAACATCACATTGATCTGGCCGCCCAGCAGGTCGGTCAGCGCCGGCGCACTGCCCTTGTACGGCACATGCCTAAGACTCACGCCCGTGGCCGCCTTGAACATCTCGGCGCCCAGATGCTGCGGGCTGCCATTGCCGGCCGAGCCGTAGCTGAGGCTGTCGGGCCGGGCCTTGGCCAAGGCCACCAGTTCGGACAGCGTCTTGGCCTCGACCGACGGGTGCACGACCAGCAGCAGCGGCACGGCGCCGATCAGCCCGATCGGGGCGAAGTCCTTCTGCGGGTCGTAGGGCAGCTTCTTGTAGAGGGACGGGTTGATCGCCAGGGTGGTGCTGGTGGCCACCAGCAGCGTGTTGCCGTCAGGCGCCGAGCGCGCGACATGGGCGGCGCCGATCGACGAGCCGGCGCCGGCGCGGTTTTCGACGATGACCTGGCGCCCGATCAGCGGCGCGAGCTGTTGCGCCACCATGCGGCCCAGCAGGTCGGTGGTGCCGGCCGGCGCATACGGCACGACGATGGTGACCGCCTTGTCGTCCTGGGCCAGCGCGCAGGCCGGGCCGATGGCCGCCGTTGCGACCGCGCAGCAGGCCACGCAGTTCAAAGCCTTGCGCCTATTCATCATGTTGTCTCCTGTTCTGATGGCCGCTGCGAGGACACGATCATGCCAGCGCCGTCTCGAGCGCCGCGATGAAGGCCGCGTTCTCCTCGGGCAGACCCACGGTCACGCGCAGGTGCTGGGGCAGGCCGTAGGGCCCGAGCGGCCGCACGATGAAGCCGCTGGCCAGCAGCCGCTGGTTGACGTCGCTCGCCGAGCGCTTTGCCTTCGAGAAGTCGGCCAGGACGAAGTTGCCGTACGAAGGCACATAGGGCAGACCCAGGCGCTCGAAGGCCGCCGTCAATTGGGCCTGGCCCCGGCGGTTGACCTCGCAGGTGCGCGCGACGAACTCGTCGTCGTTCAGCGCGGCCACCGCCGCGCATTGCGCCAGCGCGTTGACATTGAACACCAGGCGCGTGCGGTTCATCAACTCGGCCACCGCCGGATGCGCCACCGCATAGCCCACGCGCAGGCCGGCCAGCCCATAGGCCTTGGAGAAGGTGCGCATAACCACCAGGTTGGCGAACTCGCGCACCAGCGCGAACGAGTCCATGCGCTGCTGCGGCGGCAGGTATTCGTTGTAGGCCTCGTCCAGGATCACGAGTACATGGCGCGGCACGCGCGCGAGGAAGTCGCGAATCTGCGCTTCGCCCAGCAGCGTGCCGGTCGGGTTGTTCGGGTTCGCGACGAAGACCAGCCGCGCGCGCTCGCCGATCGCGCGCGCCATCGCCGCCAGGTCGTGGCCGTAGTCGACGGCCGGCACGCACAGGCCGACAGCGCCCACGGCCTTCACCGCGAGCGGGTAGGAAATGAACGAGTACTGCGCGTACACCGCCTCGTCGCCGGCGCGCAGGAAGGCGCGCGCGGCAAGGTCCAGCAGTTCGCTCGAGCCGTTGCCGAGCACGATCTGCGCCGGCTCGAGCCCGAAGCGCGCGCCCAGCGCGGCCTTCAGATCGAAGCCGTTCGGATCGGGGTAGATCGCCACGCCTGCGAGCGCCGCGCCGATCGCCGCCAGCGCCTTCGGGCTGGCGCCCAGCGGGTTCTCGTTCGAGGCCATCGTGGTCACGGTCTCGACCGGCTGCTCGCGCCTGAGCTCGGCCGCCGGCTTGCCCGGCACATACGGCGGCAGGCTCCTGATGTAATCGGGCGCGATGTCGGCCGGGCCGTGGGTCGTGGACACTGTGCTCATCGGTCTTCCTGGTTCGGCGGCGCTCATTCGGCCTTGAAGCCCGAGGCCTTGATCGGGCCGGCCCAGCGCTTGAAATCGGCGCTCTGGGTCGAGGCCAGCTCGGCAGCGTCGGCGTGGTTCGGCGTCAGCCCCATGGCCAGGATGCGCTCCTGGACCGCTGGCTTGCGCAGAATGTCCGCCACGGCCCTGCTCAACCGGCTGACGTCGCCGACCGACAGGCCCGCGGGCCCGTACAGGCCGAACCATCCTTCGATGGCCGGCACGTTGAGTCCGGCCTCCTTGAGCGTAGGCACATCGGGCAAGGTCTTTTCCCGCTTCTCGCCGGTCGTGGCCAGGATGCGCAGCTTGCCGGCCTTGTGCTGCTCGATCGTTTCGGTCGCGGTGTCGATCATCAGCGGAATGGTTCCGCCCATCAGGTCCTGCAGCGCATGAGAGCCACCCTTGTAGGCGACATGATTGAGCTGCAATCCGGCAGCCTGGGCGAACAGCAGGCCCGCAAAATGCTGCGGCGTGCCGGCGCCGGGCGTGCCGTAGTTGGCCTTGTCGGGGTGGCCCTTCATCCAGGCCATCGCGTCCTTCAGATCGCCCTTGGGGAACATCGGACCCGCCGTCAGGGCGAAGCCGAAAGTGGTGACACGGGAGATGGGCGTGAAGTCCTTGTTCGGGTCGTAGGCGAGGTTCTGGTAGATGTGCGGAATGACCACCAGGGTCCCGTAGGGCACCAGCATCAGGGTCTGGCCATCGGGCGCGGCGCGCTTGAGTTCGGCCAGCGCAATGCGCCCCGCCGCGCCGGGCTTGTTGTCGACCACGACGGTCTGGTTCAGGGCCAGGCGCAGGTCTTCGGCGATCAGGCGCGCGACCGTGTCGACCGAGCCGCCTGGCGCGAAGCCGACCAGGATCTTGATCGGCGGCTTGTCCTGCGCGACGGCGGGCGACAGCGAGACCAGCGAGGCCAGGGCCGCGGCCATGAAGGAAAAAACTCTGCGATGGACCATGGATGTCTCCTTGTGATGAGGGGGATGTAAAACAGATGCCGGACGACGGACTGCTGCAGACCCTAGCTCGCCGGGCAGGCGGCGCCCTGGATCGACTTGAGCTCCAGGAAGCCCAAGATGCTGAAGCGCCCGTTCTCCCGCCCGAAGCCCGAGTAGCCGAAGCCGCCAAACGGTGCTGCGAGGTTTTGCGCAGCGCCGTTGAGCACGACCTGTCCGGTTCGAAGCTGGCGCGCGACCCGCGCGGCGCGCTGCGGATCCGAAGACCACACGGCGCCCGACAGTCCATAGGGCGTGCTGTTGGCGATCTGCACGCCCTGCGCCTCGTCGTCGTAGGGCATGATCGCGAGCACCGGCCCGAACACTTCCTGCTGCGCGAGCCTCATGTCGGCACGCACCTGCGAAATAATCGTCGGCTCGATATAGTGGCCCGCCAGCAGACCCGCAGGGCGCTGCGCATCGCCTGCGACCAGTCGGCCGCCCTCGGAGGCGGTGAGCTCGATCAGGCCGCGGATGCGCTCGAGCTGCGAGCGCGTGGCCACCGGGCCGAGCCGCGTGTCCGCGTCAAAGGGATCGCCCAGCCTGAGCTGGCGCGCGAAGTCGGCCGCCGCCTGCTCGGCACGCGCGAGCAAGGCGCGCGGCACCAGCAGGCGCGACTGACAGACGCAGGTTTGTCCCGAGTTCGCCATGCTTTGCCGCACGACCGCGGGAATCGCGGTGTCCAGATCGGCATCGTCGAGCACCAGGGCCGCGGACTTGCCGCCCAGCTCCAGCGCCAGGCGCTTGAGCTGGGCCGCCGCCCCGGCCATCACCTGCTTGCCGACCGCATCCGAGCCGGTGAAGCTCACCATATCGACGCCGGGATGGGCTGTCAGTGCGACACCGACCGGCGCGTCGCCCCAGACCATGTTGACCACGCCCGGCGGGAGGCCGCATTCGGCCACCGCGTCGAAGAACAGCCGGCCGACGCTGGGGGTGATTTCGCTGGTCTTGAGCACGAGGCTGCAGCCGGCTGCGATCGTGCCACCGAGCTTGGCGACAATCTGGTGGATCGGCGCGTTCCAGGGCGTGAGCCCGGCCACGACCCCCACCGGCTCGCGCACGACCAGCGCGTTGCCCATCGTCTCTTCCCAGGCGATCTGGTCCATGCCGGCGGCGATGGCGCTCAGGTTGTTGAGCGGCATCGGCAGGTGCAGCAGCTTGGAGATCCACAGCGGCGCGCCCATCTCCTCGGCCAGCGCGGTCGCGAAGGCGTCCTGGCGGCGCTCGAGGGCGGCCCGCAGCTTCACGAGGGCCTGCTTGCGCTCGGCGAGCGTGCTGCGCGACCAAGTGGCCAGGCCGGCCTGGGCCGAGCTCACGGCGCGGTGCACATCGGCCGCGCTGCAGCCGCGCAGCCGAGCGACGACCCGCTCGGTGGCGGGGTTGACGACGTCGATCTCGGCGCTGCCGGTGGCGCGCACCCATTGGTTGTCGACGAAGAAATGGTCGAAGCGATTCACGCGCGCCTCCTCGCCGGCAGCGGATGGGGCGGCGCATCGGGCAGCTTCAGGCCGGCCATCGGCTGCAGGCGCAGCAGATGCCAGGGGCTCGGCATCTCACCGACCGGCACCTCGATCAGCACCGGGCCCGGCTCCGACAGCGAGGCGCGGATCGCGGCGCCCAGCGCCTCGGGCGTTGCGACGCGGGTCGAAGGAACGCCGAAGGCCTGGGCCAGCAAGCCGAAGTCGGGGTTCTCGAGGTCGACCGCCACTTCGGCACCGAACACGCGGCGCTGGATCGCGCGCACGTTGCCGAAATGCCCGTCGTTGAAGACCACCAGCGTGACCGGCAGCCGGTACTTGCGCGCGGTCGCGAGCTCCTGGTAGCTCC
>JBOHHM010000159.1:0-12226 GCA_050725495.1 Burkholderiaceae bacterium
TCATAGCCCTGCACGGCCACGCCCGAGAGCGCGGCCCAGGGGCCGGTGACTGTGTCAAACCGGGCCTGCGTGCGCTGCACCGTCTTGTCCGCCTCGAACACGGTGACCAGGGGCAGCAGGCCGAGTCCGGGTGCGTTGCCGTCGATGCCGTGCGGGTCGATCAGCGCCTCGCCCAGCATTTGCAGGCCGCCGCAAATGCCCAGAACCGCCCCGCCCTGCGCCGCGTGGGCGGCGATGGCGCGGTCCAGCCCCTGGGCGCGCAGCCAGGCCAGATCGGCCGCCGTGGCCTTGGACCCGGGCAGGATGATCCAGTCGGCGTCCGCCACCTCGGCCGGGCTGCGCACCCATTTCAGGCGCACGCCCGCAACGTTCTTGAGCGGCTGGAATTCGTCGAGGTTGCTGATGCGCGGGTAGGCGACCACGGCAATCACATGTGGCGTGAGCGCCGCCGGGCCGCCCCAAGGCGCGAGGGCCCCCTCGGGGGGCAGCGAGGACACGCCAGTGCCGAGCGTGGGGGCCATATCAAAAACACCGTCTTCCTCGGGCAGGCCATGCTGCCACCACATCGGCAGCGTCGCGACCGTCGGCACGCCGGTCAGCGCCTGCAGTTGCTGCGGCGCCGGGGCCAGCAGCGAGGCATCGCCGCGGAACTTGTTGAGCACGAAGCCGCGGATCAGGGCACGCTGCGCCTCGTCGAGCAGCATCCAGGTGCCGTAGAGATGCGCAAACGCGCCGCCGCGGTCGATGTCGGTCACCAGCAGGCAGGCGGCCTGGGTGTGCTGCGCCACACGCATGTTGACGATGTCGCTGTCGTGCAGGTTGATCTCGGCTGGCGAGCCCGCGCCTTCGATCACCACCACATCGTTTTCCTCACGAAGCTGGTCGAGCGCTTTCGCGATCACAGGCCAGACGCTGGCGCTGCGGCCGCGCCAAGCCATGCGCGACAAGGCCTCATCGACCTGACCCAGCAGCACCACCTGGCTGTGCGTGTCACGCTCGGGCTTGAGCAGCAGCGGGTTCATGCGCACCTCGGGCACGGCGCGGGCGGCCAGGGCCTGGAAGTACTGGGCGCTGCCGATCTCGCCGCCCCCGGCGCTGGCGCCGGTTCCTGCCACCGCGCGGGTGGGATCGGCAACGACGCGGGCGTTGTTGCTCATGTTCTGCGCCTTGAACGGCGCGACCTTCAGGCCCTGGCGCGCATACCAGCGGCACAACGCCGTGCTCAGCCAGCTTTTGCCGGCGCCGCTGGTCGTGCCCAGCACCATCACGCATTTGGCGGTCATGTTTTCAATCGGTTGAGGACAGAGCTGGTCTGCTGCGCAGCCTGCGGTCTGTCCCGCAAAGTTTCAAGTTGAGTTGTTGCCAGGCCTGCTGCAGCGCATCCTGCACCGGCGGCGGCTGCACGCTCAGGCGCACCTGGCCTGCGAGACCAAAAGAAGCCGCATCGCGCAGCTTGATGCCTTGCGCGCGCAGCCGACTCAATGCTCGTTCAAGGTCCGGGGCCTCGGGCCGTGCACAGAAAAAATTCGCGTCGCTGGGCCAACAGGTCCAACCCATGGATTCGCACAGCGCCAGTTGCCGCGCTTTCCATTCGCGCAAGGTTCGTAGGCTGGCGGCGACCCAGGCTTGAACGGCAGGCTCACACCAGGCCTGCAGCAGGGCCACGCCATGTGCGCCCAGGGGCCACGATGGACTCAGGGCTTCGAGTTGCTGCACGGCCTGCGTCGCGTTCAACGGCGCGATCGCATAGGCCGCGCGCACGCCTGTGAGCCCCAGCGCCTTGTTGGGCGTCCAGAGTTGCCAGACTTGCTGCAAGGCTTCGGTGTCGAGGGCCAACGCACCCTGCAGCCGCAATGGCTCGTAGGCAAGGTCCAGCACCACCGTGGCAGATGTTGCAGGCAGCGACGCCAAACCAAGCTGCGCGCCTCCCAGCGGGCTCGATGGCTCGCAGGCCCAGATCAGCTGCGCGGCCTGCGCTGGCTCGCCCTGCTGCAAGCCCCAGGCTTGTGCCGCCTGCGCGTATTCGCCATAGCCGTGCGCGGGCAGCCAGGCCTTGCGCCCGCCCTGCTGCGCGACCCAGGCCGTGATGCGGAAGATGAATTCACTGGCACTCGCGGCGAGCACGATGCGCTGCACCGCGACCCGATGGAACGCCGCGAGCTGTTCGCGCAGCGCGCTGTAGCCCGCATCCGGGTAGCGGCTGGCATCGGCCTGCTGCACAGCGGCCAGCACCTGCGGGCAGGGGCCGCAGGCATTGCTGTTGCTGGAAAAGTCGTGCAGCGGCACGCCCAGGCTGTCGGGGCCGCCATGAGGGCGCTGAACATCGCGAACAATCATCAGGCGCTCCGATACGCTATCAATGTGATAGCGCCACAAGCCCCCATGATCAGGGCTAGGACCGCTTTGGATGCCAGGGACGCAGCCCCTGGCGTGTCGGCCGCCTGCGCCGGCCGCCCCGCCGCATGCAGGGTATAGACGCCCGGCTTGCGCAGGCTCACGCCAAGTGCCAGGGCCATCGCGGCCATGGGCCAGCCGCTGTTGGGCGACGGCGTGCGGCGCGCTTCCTGGCGCAGGGTGCTCCAGCGCAGGCCGCCGGCCACCGCGGCCAGCAGCAGCGCGCTCAGCCGCGCGGGAATCCAGGACAGCGCATCGTCGGCGCGCGCCGCCCACTTGCCGGCCCATTCCCAGTGCTGACCGTTGCGAATGCCGCGGTAGCCCCACATGGCGTCGGCCGTGTTGGCAAAACGGTAGACCGCCGCGCCCGGCAGGCCCAGCAGCACAAACCAGAAGAT
Source organism: Burkholderiaceae bacterium (assembly GCA_050725495.1). Lineage (GTDB taxonomy): Bacteria > Pseudomonadota > Gammaproteobacteria > Burkholderiales > Burkholderiaceae_C > JBOHHM01. The sequence continues at coordinate 2,793 of JBOHHM010000159.1, forward strand.
GGGTGCCACCACCGAGTCGTTGAAGTTTTCGGCCAGCGATTCGATCGCGCTTTCGCGCACCTCCACCGCACTGAGCTGGCTGACATCGCGGCTGACCAGGCGCGCGAGCTGCGCACGCCCGGCGTCGAGCGATTGCGTCAAAGCGGCTTCGACGGCCAGCACCTCGTCACGCAGCAGCGCCCAAGCCAGCAGGGGCTTGAGCGCCAGCCCGACCAGCAGCGCCGCGGCGATCCCCGGCAGTTGCTGCGCAAGCCCCTGAAGGCCGCAGGACACTATCAAAACAATAGCAGATCCCACCCACCACGCCAGGGCTCCCAGCCCAAAAGCCTTGAGGTCCGGACTGGAGGGCGGCGCGTCCACCCCCAGGCGCCGCCCGGCCCAGCCCAGGTAGTGCCCCATCCACACGACCGGATGCCAGCGCGCGGGCGGCTCGCCCAGCATCCCATCGAGCGCCCAGGCCACAAGCAAGGCCGCCAGAGCCACCAGGCCGTACTCGCCTTGCATCAACCCTCTCCCTCGGTCGCGGTCCACAGCTGCGACGGCCGGCCCCAGGCATCGTCAAACACCAGCGCCGACAGCGCCTCTCGCTGCGCCCATTTCTGCTGTTGCAACATCGGTTCGGCGTAGAACGCCTGCACTGGCCCGAGGCAGAGCAAGACGATGGGCTCGGCCCCTGCGGGCAGGCCCAGCAGCGCAGCAACGGTCGCCGGCTCGAACAGCGAGACCCAGCCCAGGCCCAGCCCTTCAGCGCGCGCTGCCAGCCAGAGGTTCTGGATCGCGCAGGCGGCCGAGGCCAGGTCCATCTGCGGCAGGGTGCGCCGGCCGAACACGTGTTTTTCGCGGCCGTCGGCCAGGGCCACGGCCAGCACCTCGGCCGCCTCCAGCAGTCCCTGCACCTTGAGCAGCATGAATTCGTCGCTGCGCTCGCCCAGGGCGCGGGCGGTCTGCACCCGCTCACACTCCACCGCCTGGTGCAGACGCTGGCGCAGCGCCATGTCGGTGATGCGGATGAAGCGCCAGGGCTGCATGAAGCCCACGCTGGGCGCATGGTGGGCGGCTTGCAACAGGCGCCGCAGCACCTCGGGCGCGACCCTGCCGCCACAGAAATGCCGCATGTCGCGCCGCTCGAAGATGGCCCGGTACACCGCCTGCGCGGCCTCGGCCGGGAAGGCGTGCTCTGGTGCGGGTGTCGGGTTCACCGGCTTCAGTCCTCGATGCCGCGCTGGGCCGGAACGCCGGCGTTGAAAGCGTGCTTGATCCTGGTCATCTCGGTCACGGTGTCGGCCAGCTCGATGATCTCGCTCGGGCAGCGCCGGCCGGTGAGGACCACATGCACGTCTTTCGGCCGCTCGCGCAGCGTTTGCAGCACATCGTCAAGCGGCAGCCAGCCGTAGATCAGCGGGTAGGTGATTTCGTCGAGCACGACCATGAAGTACGCGCCGCCGAGGATCGCGGCCTTGGCCTTTTGCCAGCCCTCGCGCGCCAGCTGGGCCGAGTGTTCGAGGTCCTGGCTTTTCCAGCTGAAGCCGTCGCCCAGGCCCTCGATGGGAATACCCAGCTGCTCAAACATGCGGTGCTCGCCGAAGCGCGCTGTGGGCACCTTCATGAACTGATAGATCTTCACGGCCTTCGCTCGCCCATGCGCGCGCAGTGCCAGGCCGAAAGCGGCCGTGCTCTTGCCCTTGCCGTCGCCGGTGTTGACGATCACAAGGCCGCGGCGCTCGCCTTCGGGCTTGTCGTAGGGCTTGGCCGAAGGTGGGGTTTCGATTTGCATGTCATGTTTCCTGAATTCTGGGCAGCGCAATCCACTGACCCGAGAGGCTGTGGACCGCGATCCGTTGATCAAACACCTGCTCCAGCGCGCGGTGCGTGGCCGCTTCGCTACACGCCCCCTGATGGGTCACGCGCCCCTGGGCCATCACCACCATCTCGTCAGCCTGCAGCGCGAGCGAGATTTCGTGCAGCACGCTGACCACGGTTTTGCCCGAGGCCACCAGCTCGCGCACCATCAGCAGCCAGTCGGTCTGATGCGGGGGGTCGAGGTTGGCCAGAGGCTCATCCATCAGCAGCACCTGCGCCTGCACCGCCAGCGCGCGCGCCAGCAGCACGCGCTGGCGCTCGCCGCCCGAGAGCTGGCCCAAAGCGCGGCCGCGCCAGTCCCAGGCCTGGGTGGCGCGCAGCGCCTGCTCGACCGCCGCGCGGTCGGCCGCGCTGGGGGGCGCGAGCCAGGGCTGGTGCGGCAATCGGCCCAGCATGGCCACATCGTAGACCGTCAAGTCGTCGGCCGTGGCCTCGTTCTGGCCCAGCCAGGACAGCTGTCGGGCGCGAGCACGGCCCGACAGCGCGCCCAGCGGCTGGCCCAGCAGCCTCACCTCGCCCTGGTGGTGCAGCAGGCCGGCCAGCACCTTGAGCAGTGTGGACTTGCCCGCGCCATTGGGACCGACGATGCTGGTCCAGCGAGCTGCGGGAAGGCTCAGTTCGATGCCGTGCAAGACTTCGGCAAATCCAAGCCTGGCCCGGATGGAATGGGCGTGAATTGCCACCAAATTCATAGCATCCGACTCCGCCCCGTGCGCCTGTGCATCAGCCACAGCAGATAGCTGCCGCCCAGCACGGCGGTCAGCACGCCGACCGGCAGTTCCTGCGGCGCGATGAGCCAGCGCGCCAGCATGTCGGCCGTCATCAGCAATACCGCGCCCATCAGGCAGCTCAAGAAAATCAGGCGGCCGTGGGTGGTCTTGACGACCGAGCGCACCAGGTGCGGCGCGGCCAGGCCGACAAAGGCAATCAGGCCGGTCTGCGCCACGGCCGTGCCGGTGGCCAGGGCCAGCACGGCCACCAGCGCAGCGCGCAGGGGGGCCAGCGGCAGCCCCAGACTATGCGCCGTGGCTTCGCCGAGCGCCAGGCCATCGAGCACCCGGCTGAGCATCCAGGCCACCACCATGCAAACGAGCCATACCGCGGCCATCAGCAGGCAAGCCGTCCAGCCGACAAACCCGGTGCTGCCGAGCATGAAGGCCTGCATGGCCTGCAGGATCTCGGGCACTATGAGCGTCACGAGCGAATGCATCGCGCCCAGCACGACGCCGACGATCACCCCGGCCAGCAGCAGGCGCAGCGTGTGCTGCACGCCGCGCGCCAGCAGCAGCGTCAGCAGCACAGCCGCCACGGCGCCGACAAAGGCCGCGCCGGTCAGGCCCAGGCGCACCAGCCACTGCGTGGCCAGGGGCGAGCCGCCGAACAGCGCGAGCGCCGCGGCCACACCGAGCGAGGCGCCCGAAGCACTGCCCAGCAGATACGGATCGGCCAGCGGGTTGCGAAACAGGCCCTGGGCCACGGCGCCGGCCAGCCCCAACAGGGCGCCAGCCATCCAGGCGCCCAGCGTGCGCGGCAGCCGGATGTCCCAGACGATTTGCCAGGCCACGGGGTCGTGCCGGGCCTTCCACACACTCTCGAAACCGGTGCTGCCCACGCCCGCGCCGAGCACGGCCAAGGCGGCGCTGAGCAGCAGCAGGCCCGCGCCCAGCACCCAGGCGATGCGGTGCTGATGCGCTACATCGGTCATGGAAGCGGTCATGACAACGCTCATCGGGGTCGTCATGGCGCCTTGCCCCCTGCCTTGTCCGCGAGGCACTGCGCCATGATGCGCGCCGCCTCGGCCATGCGCGGGCCGGGGCGCACGAGCACGTCGGACTGCTCGGGCTTGAACACGCAAATGCGCTTGTCGCGAACGGCGCGGATGCCAGCCCAGCCGGGGCGCTGCTCCATGCCCTCGTAGTTGCGGTCGCCCACCATGATCACATCGGGGTTGGCGCGCACCACGAACTCGGGATTGAGCTTGGGGAAGGGCCCGAGCGAGGCCGGAATGATGTTCTTCACACCCAGCCGCGTGAGCGTCTCGCCGATGAACGACGACTCGCCCGCCCCATAGGGCGCGCGGTTGACCTCGAAATACACGCGGGTGTTTCTGACTTGCGGCGGCAGCGACTGCGCAGCCGCCGACACGCCGGCGTCGATCACACGCCAGACGCGCTGCGCATCGGGCACATCGAGCAGCTGGCCGACCTTGGCCAGCACGCGCTGCACGTCGGCATGGGTTTTGGGCTCGACCACCACGACCTTCAGGCCCAGCGCTTCGAGCCGCCCAATCACTCGCGAGGACTGGGCCAGCAGCACCACATCGGGCTTGAGCGCGACAATGCCCTCGACATTGGGGTCCAGTCCGCCGCCAAGCTGGGGCAAGGCGCGTACGGCCGCCGGCCAGTTGGAATAGCGGTCCACCCCGACCAGCCGCTGGCACTGGCCGAGCTCGCATACGGTCTCGGTCAGCGAGGGCAGCAGCGTGACGATGCGCTGCGGCGCCTGCGCGAAGCTCACGGTCACGCCCCGGTCGTCGGTGACCTGCAGGGCCTGGGCGGGCAGCGCGGCCCACAGCATCAGCACAACAGCCAGCAGCTTCTTCATGCCTCGCCCTTCAGAGTCAGCGGCAGACCCGCCGCCATCAGCGTGACGCGCTCGCAGACCCGGGCCATGTCCTGATTGAGCCGGCCCAGCGCATCGACAAAGGCGCGCACCTCGCGGCCCAGGGGAATCACGCCCAGGCCGATCTCGTTGCTGACCAGCACGACGGGGCCGCCCGCCTGGCGGACCGCTCCTGAAACCATGGCGGCTCGCGCCCCCGCGTCGAGGGCTGGAGACGGTTTTTGCTTGAAACCCAGGCCGCTATCCTCCCCCTCGCCGGAGGGCTTGACGCGCTCGGCCACCGGCATCAGCCAGTTGGTCAGCCACAGCGTCAGGCAGTCCACGACCAGCAGGGTGTCGGCACGGCTGTGCTGCTTGATTGCTTCGGCCAGTCGCAGGGGCTCTTCCACCGTGCTCATACCGGGCAGGCGTTCGGCGCGGTCGCTCTGGTGGCGGGCAATGCGTTCGCGCATCTCCTCGTCCCAGGGCTGGGCCGTCGCGATGAACACCGCGCGATGCGCGGACGACTGCGCGAGCCAGGCCGCAGCCAGCGATTCGGCGCGCGCCGATCTGCCGCTTTTCTGGCCGCCGAGGATCAGCTCGCTGCCCACAACGTTCATGTCAGCCATGAGCTTGGCTCCAGTCGGTCACGATGCGATGCAGCTGCTCGACGCCGTCGGTCAGCGCGGCCGGGCCGGGCTGCAGGATGTCGGCCGACTTGATCTCGAACAACTGGCCATGCCTGACCGCGTTCACGTCCTGCCAGCCGGGACGCGCCGCCACCTTCTCGGGCCGGAACTTCTTGCCGCACCAAGAGCCGATGATGATGTCGGGGTTGCGGCGCACGATCTCGCTGGCGTCGGCAATGATGCGGTTCCTGCCCAGGGGCTGCGCGGCCAGTTCGGGAAAGCAGTCGTCGCCGCCGGCAATGCCCATGAGCTCCGAAACCCAGCGGATCGCGCTGATATGCGGCTCGTCCCACTCCTCGAAAAAAACGCGCGGGCGCCGCTTTCCTTGAACTTGCAGCTGATGCGCTGCTGCTTCGATGTCAAGCAGCCGCCCGCGCATGGTCTGCAGCAGCTCGAGCCCGCGCTGCGCCTGTCCAACCATGGCCGCGACCTGGTGAAGCATGGCAAAGATCTCGGCCACGCTGCGCTGGTTGAACACCGTGACCTGTACACCGTGGCGTATCAGCTCGGCTGCAATATCGGCCTGCAGATCGGAGAAGCCGAACACGCAGTCGGGCTGGAGCTCCAGGATGCGGTCGATCTTGGCACTCAGAAAAGCGCTGACCTTGGGTTTTTCCTCGCGCGCGCGGCGCGGCCGCACGGTGTAGCCCGAGATCCCGACGATGCGCTGCTCCTGGCCCAGCAGGTACAGCCATTCGGTGGTTTCCTCGGTCAGGCAGACGATGCGCTGCGGGCCTTGAACAATCGCAAACCGTTGTGCACTCATTGGTCGTCTCCTGCCGCAGGACTGAACAGCGCCGCCACGGCCTGCGGGCTCGACGCAAACCAGGCGTGGAAGTAGCTGGCCCTGAGCGATCCGCGCTGGTACAGCGCCTCGCCCTGGCCCGCCATGGGCGGCGCATCGGGACGCGAGGTGCGCGTGCGCTCGACCAGCGGCGTGTCGCAGGTCGAATAGTGAAAGGTGTGGCCGCGCAGCGTGTGGCCGGCCAGCGTGAGCTGCTGCGGCCCCAGCGCTGCCAGGCGCTGCTGCATCGTGACCTGGCCCGGCAGCAGACCCCACAGCTCATGGGCCTGGCCGTCTGCCGTCACCAATTGATCGAACAGCGCCATCATGCCGCCGCATTCGGCCCATACGGGCCTGTTGCGCGCCACATGAGCCGCCAGGCTGTCGCGCAGGCCGTGGTTGCGCGACAGCTGGGCCGCATGAAGCTCGGGGTAACCGCCGGGCAGCCAGACGGCATCGCATTCGGGCAGTGCCGAGTCAGACAAGGGCGAGAAGAACACCAGCTTCGCGCCCAGCGCCTGCAGGACATCGAGATTGGCAGCGTAGATGAAGCAGAAAGCCGCATCGCGGGCCACGGCCACGGTCAGCCCTTGCAGCAGCGGCTCGACCGGCGGCGCGGTCTGGGCGGGCGGCTCAAACGCCACCTCCCAACGCTTAAGGTCGGTCACCGACCTCTGCCCCAGCCCAGTGGCCGCCAGCGCATCGGCCGCCGCATCGAGCCGTCCAACAGCATCGCCGACTTCACTGGCTGCGACCAGGCCCAGATGCCGCTCGGGTAGCTCGAGCGCGGGATTGCGCAGCAGCGCCCCCAGCCATTGTTCGGGCTCGCGCAGGCCCTCTTGCAGCATGCTGGCATGGCGTTCGCTGGCCACGCGGTTGGCCAGCACGCCGGCCCATCGCAGGCCAGGCCGGTAATGCTGCAGCCCGAACGCGAGCGCGCCAAAGGTGCCCGCCATGGCCGAGGCATCGACGACGGCCAGCACCGGCAAGCCAAAGCGCTGCGCCAGATCGGCCGCAGAGGGGCTGCCATCGAACAGGCCCATCACGCCTTCGACGATGATCAGATCGGCCTCAAGCGCGGCCTGTCGCAGCCGTGCCGCGCAATCGGCCTCACCGGTCATCCACAGGTCGAGCTGGTACACCGGCGCGCCGCTGGCCAGCGCCAGCCAGTATGGGTCCAGAAAATCGGGCCCGCACTTGAACACCCGCACCCGCCGCCCCTGGCGCGCATGCAGACGCGCGAGCGCCGCGGCCACGGTGGTCTTGCCCTGGCCTGAGGCCGGGGCGGCAACCAGGATCGCGGGGCAGCGGGCATCAGAGTGCACGATGGCGCTCCTCACTTGGGCTGGTAGCGCAGCGTCACGTAAACGGCGCGGCCGGGCTGGTTGAAGCCTTTGGCCGTTTCATACTGCTTGTCCGCCAGGTTGTTCAAGCGCGCCTGGACCGACCAGTCTTTCGACACCGCATAGTCGGCGTACAGATCGGTCGTGGCGAAGCCGCCCAGGCGGGTGGTGTTAGTGGTGTTGTCAAAACGATCGGAAACCGCCAGCAGGCTCGCGCCGAGCTTCCAAGCGCCGACCGCATAGTCGATGCCGGCCGTGAGTTGCTGGTCGGCGCGGCGCGCGAGCTTGAGACCGTTGAGTTCATTGCGCGCGTCGAGCAGATCCAGCGCGGCACGCAGCGAGAAGGCGCCGGCCTGCCCTTCGTAGCCCAGGGTCCAGCCCTCGATGCGGGCACGATCGACATTAACCGCGCGGAAGGTCGGTGACTGGAAGATGATCAAGTCACGCACGCGGTTGTCAAAGCGCACGACCTTGAATTCATGCAGTCCCATTGCATAAGACAGGCCCAGCTCCGCATTGCGCCCGCGCTCCGGCCTGAGCGCCGGGTTCCCGGAGTTGGGAAAATAAAGCGCATTGAACGACGGCGCCTTGAACGAGGTGCCATACGATGCGTGAGCGCGCCAGTTGGGGCTGAACTTGAAGCCATAGCCCGCGAAACCGGTGTTGGCATCGCCAAACTGTGAATTGCTGTCGCGCCGCGCATTGAGCTGCCAGCTGTGCGGACCTGCCGCGCCGTTGACCCCGGCAAACCACGAGTCCACGCTGCGCTCCTTGACCGGGAAAGCGGTCGTGCTGTCGACTTTCTGGTCGAGGCGCTCATAGCCCGCCAGCACCTTGCCCACGGGTGTCGCGATGTCGTTCTGCCAGGTCCACTGGTCCTGCTCGGTGTTGAAGCGGGTCGGGCCATTGCCCATCCGGTTGATGGAGTTGTCGTTGCTGCGGCCAAAGGCCAGACGCGTCTTCCAGCTGGCAAGCACCTGGCCTTCGACACCGACCGCCAGCAGCTTGGTCAGCAGCTCCGAGCGCACGTCAAATGCGCCCGGTCCGTTGTCGAAGTGATTCACGCTGTCAGCATAGAGCACACGGGCATCGGCCTTCCAGCCGGGGACGAACCTCCAGTCCAGCGAGGCATTGAGGCCTTCCTGCGAGAAACCGTCGCGATCGGCATTGAAGCCACCGAATGCCACAGCAGGATTGGTCGCCGAGAATCCTTTCTCGCGCGTCTTCTGCAGACCCAGGCTGTACGACATATCACCGGCGCCGCCGTGAAAACCGACCGTCCCCTCGCGGCGCGCCTCGCTGCCGAGCGTGACGCTCGCATAGGGGTGGAAACCGGTGGCGCCCTTGCGCGTGAAGATCTGGATCACGCCGCCCACGGCATCGCTGCCGTACAAGGCCGATGCGGGCCCTTTGAGCACCTCGATGCGCTCAATGCTGTCCAGCGGAATGTTGTCGAAATTGGCCTGGCCCGTCGTCGCGGAGCCGGCGCGCACGCCGTCGATCAGCAGCAACACATGACGACTCTCGGTGCCGCGGATGAAGACGCTGGAATTCTTGCCCAGGCCGCCATTGGCGGCCATTTGCACCCCGGCTTGGCGGGAAATCACTTCGCTCAGCGTTCGGCCGCTGCTGTGCTCGATGTCTTCACGCGAGATCACCACCACGTCACTGAGAATGGCATCGGCGCGCGACTCCGATCGTGTCGCCGTGACGACCGTCTCCTTGAGTTGCATTTGCGCGTGAGACGGAAAAACGGTGGCCAAGGCCAGCGGCAGCGCAGCCATGCGCACGTGGGACATACAGGTTTTCATGGAAGAGAAGAATCAACAAATGTCCTCACCGGCTTCCCCGCCAGTGCTTGGACGTCACGGCCGCGTCTTTCAGCGAAAAAGACGCGACCACCTCGTTGGCCGGTATCCGGGCTGGCGGAGCGACTTCCATGGCCTTCCCAGGCGCGTGTTCGAAACGCCCAGTGGCTGAGTGATGAAAGCGGAATCATGAGACTCCATCCGCTTGACCGTTGCGGGGGCAGCGCAGGCTGGGTGGGCTGAAGATCAGCTCGCCCTCCTGCTTCCCGTTGAACTGCGGCATGTGAACCACACCGCGAGCACCAACGCCGCGATTTTAAGGTGAAAAACTGTCACAAACCCTACAATC